>JANQLL010000113.1 GCA_028280605.1 Candidatus Gastranaerophilales bacterium | reverse complement strand
CAAAACGACGCAGCAGGACAATTTTATTGCGCAGTCTGTAATACAGGATTGATGCGTATTTGTCATTATCCTTTTGGCATGTGTCTTCTGTTTTTGCAGCTTCATTACTCAAAGCAATATAGCCTCACAATATCTTGCCCGATGTTAAACTAAACTTTATTCAATATATTTTTTATTTATTTAATATATATTATAACGTTTTATTAAAGTATTGTCAGGCTCTTGATTAAAATTTTAATAAAACTTTATAATATTTTTGCTGTTTTTTTATAATCACTGCGCAGAACTTAAGCCTGTTAGCTCTTCAATACTAAATAAAGAATGATGCATAGCTTCTTTTTTAGTGCTTTTTATTGTTTTTGTCTTGGTTGAAGTCATATATAAATATTTTTTTGCTCTTGTTATTGCGACATAGATCAATCGCAAATGCTCTTCTGCAATTTCCAGCTTTGCTTTAAACTCTGACTTATGCACATTATTTATTTGTAATATCTGCTGTTTTATTTTATCCCTTGGAGTGAGCATAATATGCTGAGGCAATATAGCGTAAGAATAATTATTTTCGTACATTTCCGGTATAAAAACAGCGTCAAACTCCATACCCTTAGATTTATGGACAGTCAGAATCTTTATAAATTCAGGCTCAGAAAAACTGTTTTCATTCTCGTCAAATAATTTTATGCCTTTTAATCGTGTTTTATAGCTAAGTTCTTTAAAATATTGTACGATTTCAGGTAGCTCAACAGGGTGGTTGTTTTTGTAATCAGTAAATTGTCTCCTATGCTTTTGCGCGAGCAGGCTAAATAACTCAACATTAGACTTATCAATAATATCTTTAAAATAATGGTTGCCAATTTTTAAAATTAACCGCTCAACAGACATAGAAGAGTTTTCAGTCCAATAGATCAAGTCTTGTTGAAAACTGTTTAAATCATCATCCTCAATTAAAGCCTTTAAATCAGCTTTTAAAAATGGTGTACCAAGCTGATCTAATAAGCTTTCAACGTTTGGGTTATGTTTGAGTATTTCATTATTAATAAACTCTTTATATAAATTCAGGATTTTTTTGTTATTAAGAGGATTTGCCAAAACATCTAGTATGCCTAATATTAGTCTGAAAACTTTTTTCTGGTTTAAACTGTCACCAAAGCAAAGATAAGGTATATCATACGCATCAAAAAACTTTGCCCATTGTGTGACAGATAGGTTATTTCTTACCAGAATACCTATATTTATATTTTTGTCTTGTTTTTTAAGTGCTTGAATTTGCTCAAGTATCCATTGTTTTTCATCATCCTGGGTTTCAAGTATTTTAAAAACCGGTGGCAAGTCTGATATTGGATTTTTGTTTTGTACGGGTTCCATATTTATTTTATAAAAAGCGTTTTTTAATAAACCATGTTTGCTTGCCCAGTTTACAAGATTATTAGCGAGCTCATAAATAGGCTTGGCACAGCGTTGCGATGATGTCATTTCTATTTTTTGGCTTGTGGATATAAAGTTTTTAAAGCCCTGAACGTCTGCATTGGAAAATGTTGTAGTGATTGCTTGATTTAAATCACCTGTCCTTATAAGGTTTTGATGTTTTTTATAAAGGATATTAATAAGTTCTTGCTGCACTTTTGATGAGTCTTGCGCCTCATCTTCAATAATATATTTAAATTTATCCTGATAAATCCATCTGATATCAGAATTATTTTTTAATAGTTCAATTGATTTATTTAACAGGTCGTCGAAGTCTAGCAATTCTCTTTGTTTAAGAGTACTTAAATAGTCTTTATAGACCGGTAAAAATTCTAATATTGCCTGATTGTTAGTTTTACTTGCAAAGTATTCGAGCTTTGTTGCATTTATATTATTCATTTTGGAATAAGAAATCAAGTCAGAACAATATGCAATCCAATTAGTCAGGTTTTCTCCGGCTGGTAGGTGATTAAAACATATTTCGTTAATTAATTTTTGCTGGAGCGAATCATCGCATATTTCAAAGTTTGGCGATAGTCCTAGCCTAATGAAATTCTCATTGTCTTTAATAATACTCAGAGCCAGACTGTGGATAGTGCTTATTTGCGGTAAATCTTCGAGGTTAGGGCAGCTTTTTTTTATTCTTTCCAGTATATTTTTAGCTGCTGACTCCATATAGGTCAATACAAGTATCCTTGAAGGATCAACGTTTTCTTTTAATAACTTAATAATTAAAGCTTGAAGCACTGTTGTTTTACCGGCACCCGGTACTGCCGGCACGGCTAGCTTTCCGCTTTTGTAATTTAAAATGCCCTTTTGGTCATCTCGGGGGATGAAATTAAAATTAATCTCGCCTGTTGTAGTTTTATTTAATAAATAATCTTTTAAAATGCCTGTGTTCTCATAGCCTGTGGCGTCAAAACTGCTTGCTAAGCAATAAACTTCTTTGCTGGCGCACAAAACAAGTTTGCGTATCAAGTGAGCTGTTTTTTCTATGGTTAATTTTTCGTGTATATCTTGAGTGTAGGGTTGTTTACCCCAGTTTTGCGAAAACACCCAAGAATTATATAATGGTCCTGTATCGTCTTTTGTCCAATGATAGCCCGTTACATCATACCAGATTTGATAGTCTGACTCTATTTCTAAATCCACAATTTTTTGAGGTGTAGAAATTATAAGAGCATCGTCTGATATATTAGGCGCAAAAACCGGAGTATCTGAGACTACTGTATTTTTTATCTGTATAACCCAATCTTTATAATTATATAGCTTTTTATTTTCTTTTTCTCTTATATTTTCAAAAGTTTCCAATGATTTAAGAGTTAAGTTATAGAATTCAAAGTTATCATCAGGGGTAAGTTCGGGTAAAATTATGTTTTTTATAATCTCATTTAGTACAAATGAAAGGTTTTGCTCTTCTATTTGTATATTTGATAGTTTCTCTATAAACGACTGGTATTTTTTATTAAGAATATCATTCTCTAAATGTAAGTCGCTTTTTAGTTCTTTTTTAGGTGCGTAATTATTGATTATTTCTTCGCATTCTACTATTGGAAAATTTAAAAGCGTGCTAAATAGTTTTTTTAGCTCAAATGGGGTTGGCTTCATTTTCCAGGTTTTATAAAGCAATTGACAAATAATAATGCAGCAAAAAACGATTTTATCTTTGTATAGCCTTTGAGTGCCGGTAATAAACTGGTGTTTTATATTGTTTTTATCAAAAAATTCAGAAAAATAGAACTTAACGGATTCATCTATATTTGGGGTGACGATAACAATATCTCGTGGATCTACATATTTATTGTTTATTAAATTTTCGACCAGCCCCAGGCAGTTTTGAGTCATCTGCGCTTTTTGTATTGAGTTTATTACTTTTATTCTCTCAAAAGCTGTTTGTTTATTATTTTTAATTTTATTAAATATATTGAAAGCATCTTGTTTAGTTTGTTTTTGACTTCTTAATATTTTTATTTCTTTTTTTATATTATTTTTTAAATTATCCCACCCCCAAGGGTATGCGCATAAATAACCTCTTCTAGCACCACCTTGAACGTCGCAGGTTAAAGCAAAGTCATCAAGTTGCGCTAAAATTTGCTCTACAAAAAGATAGCAAGCTGTATTTTGCTCATCCATATCATCAACCAGGAGATATTTTATATTTTGAAAGTCATCAATTAAGTTATTTTTTAAGCAATGAGTAAATATATTAACCTGTTTAATAAAGTCAAAGGTTCTTAGCTGGTTTGTTTTTGATTTTAGGTTATTTAATGTCATATCAGCTTGCGGTGCAAACGTTTGATTAAGCAAATTAGACTTAAACTGAAGGTCTTTATTGTCTATGATATTTTCGGTAACTAGTCTATAACGGCGCAAAAGTTGGTGAATAAGGTTTTCTTCGTTAAAATAGTCTTTGAATGTATCAGAAACTTTTGTGTTGCTATTAATTTCATTTATGCAATTTTTTAATATAAATTCTGTAGTCTCCAGGCTGCACAAGTCAGGTGAAATTACTCTGTTACCAAATTTATCCGGTATGATATGTTCAATTTGTGCCCAGTTTTTGGTGATGAAATTATAGACTATGCCATTAAACGTATGGATTCTAAATGAGTTTAAGGAATGTTGAATATTTATTTTGTTTAAAATATTAGCAAAAAATATGCTTTGTTTATGCTTATTCGCGCAAATAACTAAAATATCCTGCGGCAATACACCTGAATTTATTAATTCCAAATATTTTGCCGTTAGAAAAGTTGTTTTGCCAGATTTTAAAGGACCTTCTACAAACATGTTTATCCAACTTTATTGCCGTAATATAAACTTTTATTCTTTTATTTTAAGGTCGAGCGAGCTTTTATACCTTAATACAATTTTATTATGAAGATATATTAAAAAAATAGATTGTTTTTAAAATGTAACTTAATATTTCTTTATAACAGTATTGACGGTTAAAAGGTCTTTTGTTAATATGTGATATATACTTTAGATATACAAAGCTTATCTTTTAATGTTTTCTGTTGTTAGTGTAAAAATAAAATTTAGTTAATAAAATTTAATATTTTGTTAAAGCCTGTGTATATAATTTTTTTGATACCGGTTCGTTTATTCTTTGTTATTTTTTTTTGTTTTAGGTTTAGCTTTGCCAAATAATATAAGGAGTTTGCTTTATGAGAAATGGAATGTGTAAGGACGTTATGACCAATAAAGAAAATTATTGTACTTTACCAAATGAAAATGTCGATTTTAAACATTTATACCATAAAAATAAAACTGCCAAGGATGAGAGTTTTAATTATTATGACGAAACCTTAAATGGCTATTTGAAAAAAATTGCATCAACTGAGCTGCTAACACATAAAGAAGAATTAGAGCTGGGTAAAAACATTGCTGAAGGTAATGAAAAAAATGCTAAAAGAAAGCTGGTGCAAGCTAACTTAAGGCTGGTTGTAAGCATTGCAAAAAAATATATGAACTATAACCTTTCGTTTTTTGATTTAATTCAAGAGGGCAATATGGGGTTAATTATGGCAGTTGAAAAATATGATTATACTATGGGGTATAAATTTAGCACTTATGCCACCTGGTGGATTCGTCAGGTGATTAATAAAGCAATTTCTGAGCAGTCTTACAGCATGAAAATACCCGTTTATGTGCAAGAAAATATTTATAAATATAAAAAAATAAAGTTACAAGTGGAAAAAAAGCTTGGTCGACCAGTAAGTAACAAAGAAATTGCTAAAAAAATGAAAATATCTGAAAAAAAACTGGAATGTTATTTAAGTGCCTTTGCGAACACTGTTTCATTGGATAATTCTTTTACAATGCCTGACGGAAGCGATGTTTCATTAAATGAATTTATTGAGGACTCTAATAGTAAAATAGAATCAAGCAGTGAGTATAAAAATTTAAAAGATGAAATTGATTTAATTTTGTCGACTTTAAAAGAGCGAGAGGAGCAAGTAATAAAAATGCGTTTTGGGTTGGGGGAAAATCACGAAAAAACACTTGAGGAAATCGGTAAAAAATACGGTGTAACAAAGGAATGCATTCGCCAGACAGAGATAAGGGCGTTGAAAAAAATACGAGAAATATGTTGTAAGGAAAATTTGTTAGCCTGTTATGTAAACTAACTTTAAGAACCGCCTTTAACAGCGGTTCATCTATTTTTTGACGATTTGATTATAGAAAAATTGTTAAATTTTGCAAAAATATTTTTTTGTTTTGGTATAATACATGATGTAAATTATAAATTTTATGTTTTGAATTTATATTTTGTTTGGAGGTTTAGTTTTAATGGCAGCAGACGAAAACATAGAAAATGTAAACGTACAAGAAATGAGTGAATTTGAGAAATTATTGTCGAAATACGACTATAATTTTAATAAAGGTGACCTTGTAAAAGGTACAGTTGTAGGCTTCGAATCTAATGGAGTTGTTGTAGATATAGGAGCTAAAACTGCTGCAAAAGTACCATTAAAGGAGCTTTCAAACATTTTCACAAAATCCGCTCAAGACATTGTTAGTCTCGGAGAGGAAAAAGAATTTCTTATCATAAGAGAAGAGGATGAAGAAGGTCAATTAACTCTTTCTCTTAAAAAAGTTGCTTCAGTATACAGCTGGAAAAAGCTTGAAGATCTTAAAGAAGCAGATGCAGTTGTAGAAGCGGAAGTTACATCTACCGTTAAAGGCGGTATCTTGGTAGATGTTCTTGGGCTTAGAGGGTTCGTTCCTTCCAGCCATATAAGAGCAAGAGATATTGAAGCTTTAGTTGGTGAAAAAATTCAATTAAAAATTCTTTCTGTTGATTCTCAACAAAATAATTTAATTATGTCTCACAGAAAAGTTGTTACTGATCAGCAGGCAGAACAAAGAAAAGATATATTTGATAAACTTCAAGTCGGCAGCGCTGTTGAAGGTGAAGTTGTAAGACTCGCTGACTTCGGCGCTTTTGTTGATATCGGCGGCATTGACGGTTTATTGCCTCTATCTCAAATGTCCTGGAGATGGGTAGATCATCCTGCTGATATTTTGAGTGTTGGTGACAAAATTAAAGTTGAAGTTATCGGCATTGATAACGAAAAACAAAGAGTTAGCTTGAGCCTTAAGAGCTTACAGCCTGATCCCTGGGGTGAAGCTGCTAATGTTATTAAAGAAGGTTCAAAAGTTAGTGGTAATGTAATTAGAATCAAACACTTTGGTGCCTTTATCGAAATTCATCCGGGTGTTGAAGCACTTCTTCCTTATAAAGAAGTTGTTGAGTATCAATCTCAGGCCGGTAAATCTTTAGAAGTTGGTCAATCTATTGAGGTTAATGTTGAAAGATTTAATCCTGAAGATAGAAGAATCAGCTTAAGCGTTGGTACTAAAAAAAATGATAATCACCACTCTCAAGCAAAAAATGTTGAATTTAAAAAGCCTGAAGAAACTCAAAGTGCTGAGTAGGCTAAAAATAAAAAATATATGATAAAAATTTTTACTTCAAATTTTAAGGGTCGAGCGAGTCGGCAAAGCCGACGGAAAGCGAGGCAAAAAAAAGAATATCCCCCTCTTGCTGGAGGGTAGATACAAAAAGAACTTTTGCTACTTCCTTACTTATAAAATTTGAAGATCAACAAGCTTAAGCATTTCTGCTAATTTATAGGTAGAGATACCCACAATATTGGTATAACAACCGCTTATATATTGAATAAAAGCTCCGGCATAACCTTGTATAGCATACGAGCCCGCCTTGTCGTAAGGTTCTTGCGTTGCAAGGTAATTATTTATTTCTTCTTTTGTTAATGTTTTAAATGTAACATTGCTGGTTACGTAGTCTGTGAATTCTTTGTTTGATTCTGTATCAACTATTGCGATTGCAGAAATCACCTGATGAGTTTTACCGCTTAGCTTGGTTAACATATTAAATGCGTCTTGCTTATCAACTGGCTTGCCTAATATTTCGTCATTTATTACAACAACTGTATCTGATCCTATTATTACCGCAGGCTCTTTCATTTTTTGCGCAACATCCTTTGCTTTTTCCAGCGCAAGTTTTTCTATCAATTCCGGCGAAAATTTTTCATCCTTAATATTCTCTTCTACAGTAGAAGGGATTACTTCAAATTTTAAATTTAATTTTTCTAATAATTCTTTTCTTCTTGGTGAAGCTGAAGCCAATATTATTTTTTTCATAACTTGTCCTTGATTAATCTATCTGTTTCTTGTCTTTATGTTTAACCAGAAAAATTAATTAATCAAGGATTTTTTATTTATGCAGGATTTGCATCCTTATAATTTTTCTTTGCCTTAATCATATTAACTTGATTAATACCCATAAGGTTCATTGCATTCCAAACAGCATCAACGGTCATGGATAATTCTTGTATGTCTCGTTCTACGTCATTACCATTCATATCGCTGTATTTATCGACTAAGGCAACGTCGATATAGTCAAATGCCCCAATTTTTTTGTCCATAGCTTTCACTCTTAAGTTTTTTTGTAAGTTTGCTTGTATATATATAAAGTTTATTTAAACAAACAAATTGCTATGGATATTTGGTAGCATCTTTAAATTTATGCTTTTCTTTACTTAAGACATATACCTTAGTGATACTGTTACTAATGAAAAATAAATAGCCAGTCCTAAAACATCAATAGTTGTTGCAATAAAAGGACCACTTGCTACAGCAGGATCAACATCAAACTTTTTAAGCACAAAGGGGGTAACTGTGCCTAATAATGCTGCAAGTGTCATATTTATAATCATTGCAAGCCCTACTACAATACCCAGTACATAATTACCCTTCCATATAAATGTTGTTAATGCAACAATAACACCAAATAAAAGTCCAATTAGCAAACCGACTCTTAACTCTCTAAATACATGATAAATAGAAGAGCCCAGCGATATTTGCCCTGTTGATAGTCCCCTTACTATAATGGTTATACTTTGAGTGCCTATATTTCCTCCCAGTCCTGCAAGCAAAGGCATAAATATTGCTATAATAGGCAGTGCTTCCAATGTGTAATTAAAGTGATTTGCTACGTTTACAGCTACGAATTCTCCAATTAAAGTTATAAATAACCAGGGTGTACGCGCCCTGACAGATTGACTTATTCTCCCCAAAAGAATTTCATCTTCATCAATATCTGTGGTTATACCTGATGATGCGTAGAAATCTTCTGTGGCTTCTTCTTCTGATACTTCTTGTGCATCATCCCAGGTAATAATACCTTTTAATTTATTATAATCATCCACAACAGGAATTGCTAAAAATCCGTACTTTATAACTGTATCTGCTACGGTCTCCTGATCGTCAGTTACGTTTACCTTTATCACATCTGTTGCCATTATCTCTTCTACTTTTATGTAAGAGGGGGAAGTAATTAGTTTTCTTAGACTCAAAACACCTCTAAGATGGTTAGTTCTATCGACAACATATATATAATAAAAGTCTACACGTTCAGATTCCGCCATTTTACGAATGTATTCAAGCGTATCCCCAACATTCATTGATTCATTAACTCTAAGAACTTCAGAGTTCATCAGTCCGCCGGCGGATTCTTCATCGTAGCTTAGTAGTTCTCTAATTTGAGAAGACACGCGACTTGGCAATTTAGCCAAGTATGACTCTGACTCAGTATCAGATAAATCTGCCAAAAAATCAGCCACAGAGTCGTGTGGCATGTGTAAAATAATTCTTGCTGCTTTATCCTGGGTAATTGAATCTAATAATTCTACCTGTATTTGAGGATTTAGCTCTTCCATTAAGTCTGCGGCTTTTTCCTCTGGGAGAAGCTCAAAATATTCAAGCCTTTCTTCTGGTGTTAAAAGCAAAAATACTTCTGATAAGTCTGCGTAATGTATATTGTTTAGCTCTTCAATAAGTTCTTGCTTATTATCGGATTTTGCTGCGTTTTTTAATTTTTCAACAGTTATTGAGGTATCAATCAAAATTTAGCCCTTTATTATACGCTCATCAATTTAATTTCAGATTACTCTTTTAAGAGTTTAGACTATTTTATTTAGCTTTAACACGATTAAATAATCTGATCTGAAAAGTATTTTTGAGTCTCTATTAAAGAAATAAAAAATATAAAATAATTTTAGCCAAATCATGATTTAAAAGCAAAGATATGATAAAAAATTCTTCTTTATTGAATGTATGTTTATTCTTTACTACATAATAAAAGGCAGGCATTTAGCCTGTCTTAAGATACCTGATATTCTCATCGTAAGGAACTATAGAGCTTTGGAGAGTATCTGCGTGTAGGTGTAGGTTTAAATTTAGGGTTAATATGTAAGAAAAAATTAAAAGTGATATGTTATATTATTTTGTTTTTTAGGTTGCTATTCAGTTTTATTCTTTGTATATTTATAATAACATTTAATTATAGTTATTTTTATCTTTATAATATTTTCTTAATTATTCTAACATTTATTGAGTTTTGAATAAAAATAAATTTTATGCTATAAATAAAATTACTAACTTATAAATCCTTGTTAAATTTACTAATTCTAAAATACTTTTCAGCTTATTTAATCGTGTAAAAACAAATAAAATAAGCTTTTATCTGAAGTAAGAGGAATTGTATAAATATAAAAATAAAATATTTGCTCAGTTAGTACTTGTCCATAGTCAATATTTTGAGGATAATATAATTAAGTCAATTTTTTCAGTCTGGGTTTTATTTAATTTTGAATTTGAAAGAGTAAGATAAAGTGGTTCTTGTAAATTATGCTGATCGTAAGGTAAACTGTAAAATTGTATATTGTGGTACTGGAGAAGGCGGTAAGACCACAAATTTAGGTTATATTTACAGCAAGCTGGATCCTTCCATTAGAAGTGATATGACCAAATTAGCAGGTGTTAATGAGAGAACACTGTTTTTTGACTTTTTATCAATAAGCCTGGGAGAGGTTAAAGGCTTTACTACAAGCTTTAGCTTATACACTGCTCCAGGTCAAAAACAATATGCTGCAGCAAGAAAACTTATTTTAAACGGTATCGACGGCATTATTTTTGTAGCTGATTCCAGGGCTGAAAAAAGACAAGAAAATATTGAAAGTTTAAAAGATTTAATCGAAGACTTAAAGGTATATAACTTGAATATGGAAAATGTACCTATTGTTTTTCAGTATAACAAAAGAGATGAAGCTGATATTTTATCTCTGGAAACTCTAGAAAATGATCTTAACAAACTGGGTTGTCCAAGTTTCGAAGCTGTTGCAACTAATGGCTCAGGTGTATTTGCAACATTAAAATCAATAAGTAATCTTATTTTGTCCGGTTTACAATAAATGTATTTTTATAATGAGAAATTTTATCAAATATACAGATAATAATAAGCTGGGTTTTTTGGGTTTAAGTACTCAGAATAAACTTATAATATTTGGATCGTTTTTAAGCTCTATACTTATTATTTGTACGGCATGGCTTATTATAGATAACACGCAAAAGACTATTACTAATAGTTATCATAACTTTGGGTTAATGTTAGCCAAAACTATTTCTGTAGAAGCATCTGATATGATAACGGATGTTTCTTCTCAAAAAAAGAATAACAAATTAAAAAGATTATCTAATGTTATCGTAAAAAGAAACGACGACATTGCTTATGTTATTTTTAGAGATGAATCAGGCAATATAATATATTCCAGTAAAAATAATAATAATTTACTCAGCTCTGAAAATGAATTAAATATTATAGAAGTAAGTCACCCCATGATTTCGGAATATTCCGGAATGAAAAGAGTAATCGGTTCAATTGTTTTAGGGTTGACTGGTAATACTATGCGGATCGTGGGTAAGGCTACAAGAAATTTAATGATCGTGATATTCACTGTTGCTTGGTTATTGTCCATTGCAGCAGTATTTATTAATACATTTTTGATTACCAGACAGCTTAAATTATTATTAGATGGAGTAAAAAGAGTTTCTACCGGAGAGTTTGGTTATAAAATAACTTCAAAAGAGTTATGGGGAGAAGTAAAACAGTTATTTAATTCTTTTAATACTATGTCAACAAAACTAAGACAGTATGAAGAAAAAAATATTGACAAGCTAACATATGAAAGAAACAAACTGGAAGCTGTTTTGATGAGCATCGCTAACGGTGTTATTGTTTGTGATAACTATGATAAGGTTATTCTTGTTAATACATCTGCATTGGGAATGTTGGAGATCAAATCTAATGAACTTGTGCATTCTAATATATTAAACTTTTGTGACTCCAATGGCAAATTATGTTTTCAAGAAGATATTGCCAAATTTAAAGATACACCAC
Source organism: Candidatus Gastranaerophilales bacterium (assembly GCA_028280605.1). Taxonomy (GTDB): domain Bacteria; phylum Cyanobacteriota; class Vampirovibrionia; order Gastranaerophilales; family JANQFW01; genus JANQFW01. The sequence goes on along the minus strand of JANQLL010000113.1, from coordinate 29,455 downwards.
TGGAAGAAATTGAATGCCAGCCGCTGGAGTGTGAATTGATAATTGATGCAAAAGTCTTAAAAGTATTTATTTCTCCTATATTTGACTATCATCAAGATTATTTGGGTTATATCCTAATATTACACGATATAACCAAAGAAGCTGAAATTGACAAGATGAAAAATACATTTATTTCTAATGTAAGTCATGAGCTAAGAACCCCTGTTACTGTGTTAAGAAGTTATATTGATACTTTGTATAACTGTGGAGAGGATCTGGATAAACAGACAAAAGACGAATTTATTGAAGTAATGAACGAAGAATCTGATAGGCTCAATAGGCTTGTTAATGATATACTTGACTTTTCCAGGTTGGAATCAGCAAATGTTGAGTTAGAAAAAACATCTTGTAATATTGGTCCTATTGTAGATTTGACAGTTAAATCGATGAATGTACTTGCCCAAGAGAAAAACCTTTCTTTTTCTGTACTTATAGAGCCGGATTTACCTAAAATTACGATTAATGCTGAAAGCATAGAAAGAGCCATTAAAAATTTGGTTTCTAATGCAATTAAGTACTCTTATGAAGGTGGAAGAGTAAAAATAACAGCAGAACTAGATAGAACCGGCAATTATTTGCAAGTATCTGTAGAAGATAATGGAATGGGAATTGCTGAAGATCATTTAGATAAAATATTTGACCGATTCTATAGGGTTGAAAATAAAACTCATACTATTAAAGGAACAGGGTTGGGCTTACATATAGTTAAAGTTACTATAGAAAAACATCATTGCGGTGAGGTATTTGTAGAGAGCACTATTGATGAGGGTAGTGTTTTTGGCTTTAGACTTCCTTTAGTCGATCAAAAACAAGGCTTAGAGTTAGAAGTCTAAGAACTAAAATTTTCACTTTATAAAAGATGTAATTGTTATTTCTATTTAGTTCGCCCGAAAAATGCTGCAATCTGGCTTGGTGTTATGGTATGACAGATTTTTCTGCCGTGCGGGCATGTGAGAGGAAATTTGGAATCAGACCAGTCCTCGATTAATCGCTCCATTTGACTTTGTTTTAGGACCTCATTAGCTTTTACTGCCGCATGGCAAGCAGTTGATATCAGTATTTGATTTTCCAAGGTCTCTAAAGAATCATTTAGATTATCTAAGATTTCATTGATCAAGTTTTGTGGGCTTTTATCAGCTATCATTTGCGGTACCTTTTTAAAAGTAATTGTTTTATCAGTTATTTTAATGAATTCATAACCAAATTTTGCCAATACATCTTTATGCTCTTCCAGTTGAGCGATTTGTACAGGTTCAAGTTCAATAACATCAGATGTTAATAGTAATTGTGACATATGCTCTTTTGATTCTTTAAGTTTTTCGTATAAAACTCGCTCGTGAGCTATATGTTGGTCTATTAGCTGTAATCCTTCTTTTGTTTCAATAAGAATATAAGTATTCATTAATTGCCCGATTATTTTAGGCTTGCTGCGTTGAGCCACTTGCTCTGGCTTGATAATCTTTGTTTGCACAGGCGACGGTGCATAGAATTCAACACTTTTTTCAACGCGTTCTTTATAGCTAACATCATCGTCTTGAACAGTATTAGCGTTAAACTTTGCTATGCTTACAGGCTCTTTTGCCGATGCTGTTTTTTTGAGCGTATTTGGTTCATATACTGCTGATTGCTTAAATGAAAGGTCTTTTTCTTCGCTTTGCGGTGGTAAATATACAAATTGTTCAGCCTTTTGAAATTCAACCTCAACTGTTGACTCTGGTGCTGAGTGTTCTTCTAATGTTTCTTTTTTTTGCTCTATAGAAAGAAAATCATCTTCTGCTTTAGAATTTGAAAATCGTGCCAAGCTGTGACTATCTTCGTTCCACGCTGTTTCTAATCCGCCTTTTACAGCTGATTGGACAAAATTATAAATAAGATTCGGATTTAAGTATCTTATTTCTCTTTTAGTAGGGTGAACGTTTACATCAACTTCTTTTGGTGGCAGATTCAATGACAACACGACAAAAGGATATCGTCCCGATGGAATAAGTTCTTTGTATGCGCTTTCTATAGCTTTAGTTAAAATAGGACATTTAAGTGGTCTATTGTTTACAAAGATATAAATAGCCTTCTTATTAGAACGAGTAAAATTGGGTGTGCTTACAAAACCTGTGATTTTTAATTTAAAAGGTTTATCTGTTTTAGAAACAGGAGCAAGATCTTTTATCATATCTTTTGAGTATATTTCGCTAATAACGGTTTGTAAATCACCCGTACCTGTAGTTTTTACAGATGTATGCTTTTTATGAATAAGAGTAAAAGATACATTAGGATAAGAAATAGCAAGACTTTGCAATATTTCAACAACATTTGCAATTTCGGTCTGGGGTTTTCTTAAAAATTTCAAACGAGCCGGGGTATTGAAAAATAGATCTTTGATTTCCATTGTTGTGCCTACTGCACAACCTGTATCACTAATCTTCAGCTCAGAATTCTCGCATTCAACCTTGATACCTGATTCATCTTCTGCTGTCTTTGTTGTGCAAGTAACTTTTGCAACAGAAATAACACTTGAAAGAGCTTCGCCCCTAAATCCAAGTGTGTCAATGCCCCACAAATCTCTCTCTTCTAGAATTTTACTTGTGGCATGTTTAGAGAAAGCCAGTGCAACATCATCTTTATGAATACCGCTTCCATTATCTGATACTCTGATATCTCTGCCACCGTTTGCAACATGTACTTCTATTTTAGTCGCTCCAGCGTCGATAGAATTTTCAACGAGTTCTTTTACAACAGAAGCAGGTCGTTCAATTACTTCACCTGCTGCTATCTGGTTAATCAAATTCTTGGATAATTGTTTTATTCTCTTCACGCTGACATTACCCCTAAATTTTAAAAACTATTTAGTCTATTATTTTTTCTAAAAGAGGCTCAATATTTTGTCTGATTTTATCCTGGACAGTATTAATACTATGATTTCCGTTTATTGTGATAAAGCCAAACTCATTAGACATTTTTGCATATTCATTGATAATACGCCTTTGATAGAGCTTAAAACTCTCATAAAAATCTGTGCTAAGCCCAATATCTCTACCGGATTCGTAGTAATCAAATCCACTGGTTGCGATTATTCTTTTGAGAAGAGCTTCTACAGGCATTTTAAGGTAAAAAACAAGATCCGGCACTGGGGCAAAGTCATAGACTCTTCTTACCCATTCCGGGCTAACGCCCCTTACTACATCTCTTGAGTATGCAGTATAAGTGTATCGATCTGTTATAACTATAATGCCTGCTCTTAGAGCGGGTATTATAACTTTTTCTAATCTGTCAGTAAAATCTGCTGCATATAAAAGACTAAAAGTGCTTGCATTAAGCAAGTTCTTTTCTTTAGCCTGATCAATAACATTAGACATTAATTTAGAGGTTTTCCATTCGCTTACCATAACCCCATATCCTTTAAAAGACAGCCATTCTCTTAGTTTTTCTATCTGCATGGTTCTACCGGAACCGTCAGTTCCTTCTACTACAATTAATAAGCCGGGATAACCGTGTTTTGTATTTTTATTTGTATCATTCATAGACTTCAAGCTTATTCCTTTATTTCTATACCTTTAGCGTTTAGGGTTTTTGTTACTATATCTCTAAATAACATCTGCTGATTATGAATTGAATCGGTGGCATTGATTTTTATAAGGTCATATTCATCAATCATTTTATCATATTCATTTATTACTCTACCTTGAAAAAGTTTATAACTTTCGTAAGGATCTTGGCTTAAATTTAAGTCCATACCTGCTTCATAAAATTTAGGGGCTCTATTAAGGCATATTCTATCTAATGAAATATCAACAGGTACTTTAAAATATAAAGCCAAATCAGGCTTTATAGCAAAACCATACATATTTCTAACCCAGTTATGATCTACGCCTCTCGCTACATCTCTGGCAAAGGCAGTATATGTGTATCGGTCTGCCAAGACTGTAAAGCCTGCTTTTAAAGATGGTACAATAACTTGCTCCAGCCTATCAGCAAAATCAATAGCATGTAATATACTAAAAGTTCTAGGGCTGAGCTGATTTTTTTTCTTAGCCTTTTTGGTAGTTTGTGATATTAGCTTAGATGAATTCCACTCTGTAAAAATAACATCTTTGATAGTATGGCAAAGCCATTCTCTTAATAACGCAAGTTGGGTACTTTTTCCTGATCCGTCAATGCCTTCTACCACTATCAAAGTGCCGGGCAGATCATGGCTTTTATTTAATCTCATATCTTATAACTATTACTCTAATTAACTATTTAACTGATACAAAATTTAAATGTCTGAAATATTATTTAAAATTACTTTATATTTCAGTTAATTACAATGTTCCTAAAAGGTTTTAAATTAAGTATAATAATAATCTATCACAAAAAGCAGATCCCGTTCAAGAAAAATAAAATATGACTTGACCTCTTATGAAAGTTATAAAGACTTTAGAGATGCTATTACGGGATTTTTTGAGAACATAAATTTATATAAAAAAGAAATCAAGAAATCGGTAGGCGCTAAATTACATTTATTCAAAACCGTCTAGCGTAAAAATCCAAATTGATTTTTAGATTGGGTATAGTTATGTTATATTGTTTTTAGGTGGATAGAGAATAAGGCTTTAAGTTTTAGATGATAAATACCTCTCTTGGGTTGCAATCAAGGTTTCAAAAAATACAGGACAAAGTTATTTATAATAAAAGACTGTCTAAACAAGACGGATTAAGGCTATATGAATGCAATGATGTTTTGTATTTAGGTAAGCTGGCAGACTTGGCAAGGGTTAATAGGTTTAAATCGAACTTGAGAGAGCATGAAGTTAACTATGTGTATTGGATAAATAATCATCATCTTAATTTGTCTAATATTTGCGAGGGTGACTGTAAGTTTTGTGCGTTTAGAAAAGAAAAAGGCCAAAAAGGCGCTTTTGCTTTGAGCATAAATGAAGCGGTTGAGTATGTCCAAACAAAAGTAAACCCCAACGCTTCGGAAATTCATATTGTTTCTTCCTTAAATCCTGATTATGATCTGGTTTTTTATAAAAATTTGTTTAAAGAAATAAAAAAAATACTGCCTAATATTCATATTCAGGCATTAACCGCTGTGGAAATAGATTATATAGCTAAAATTGACGAGAGTACTCCGCAGCAGGTATTATCTAAGCTTGTTGATGCTGGACTTGGTTCTTTGCCAGGCGGGGGTGCAGAGGTGTTTTCAAGCAAAATAAGAGAAAAATTATGCCCTAATAAAATATCTGGCGAGAGTTGGCTGGAAATAATGTCAATTGCTCATTCTTTAGGCTTGAAAAGCAATGCTACCATGCTTACTGGTATAGATGAAACAACAGAAGATAAAATAGATCATATGCTTGCAATACGTGATGTGCAAGATAAAACTAACGGTTTTATGAGCTTTATCCCTCTGGTATGCCACTATGAGAATACCACATTGACGGGTTATAAAAAATTATCAGATGAAGATATATTGAAAAACTTTGCGATTGCACGCTTGATGCTGGATAATATATTTTATTTAAAATCTTTTTGGATACAAATAGGCATAGATTTAGTGCAAAAGTCTCTGGCTTATGGAGCAAATGATATTGACGGGACGGTCATTGAGGAGAAAATATCTTATGCCGCAGGTGCGGGCAAAGAAAGGTTTTTAACTAAGTTCAAAATGATTGAAATGGTTGAATTGCAAAATAAAATACCTGTAGAAAGAAATACTCTATATAATATTATTAAGGTTTATAGCTAAATTTATCCGGCAAAAAAAAGAAAAATCTAGTCTAAAAAGCCATTGTACAATATTTTAAATTATATTTTAATTGATTAGAAAGAATCTTTTACTTAGATAATTTTAAAAGGCCATACTGATGAATAAAGCAAAACATATATTATTAGTGATTTTATCATTTTTAATTCTTACATCTCTTTATTTTTCCCACTTTAAAAATGATAAAAATATTAAAATAGGAAACTTTAAGCAAGCTTTAGAGAGAATAGACATTACTAAATCTCCTCGTGGCAATTTTTTGAGTGCCTGGCATGCATTGAATAGTCAGTATATTGATTCAACATTTAATCATCAAGAATGGCCAAAGTGGAAAGATAGATATTTTCGAGCTATAAAAACTAAACAGGATTGCTACTTAGCTATTAATACAATGCTGGAAAGTTTAAACGATCCTTATACAAGGTTTTTACCTCCTTCTGAATTTGAAGAACAGGATAGAAACATTGATGCAAAGCTTTTTGGAATTGGCGTGCATATTTCTAAAATTAAAGATAATGTTGTTGTTGTTAATGTAATTGAAGATACGCCAGCATATAAAGCTAAGCTTAAGATGGGTGATATTATCTTTAAAGTAAATGATACCCTTACAAAAGGGCTTACACTTAAAGAAGTTGCTCAAATTGTAAGAGGTAAAGCTGGAACAGTAGTTAATTTAACTATAATAAGAGAGAAAAAAGAATTAATTAAAAAAGTTACCAGAGAAGAAATTTATATAAAAAGTGTTAAACATAAAATATTAGAAAATAAGTATGCCTATATAAATCTATCAAGCTTTATTAGCAGTGATGCTACAGAAGAAATGAGACAGGCTCTCAAAAAGACAAATAATACCCAGGGATTAATTTTAGACCTGAGAGGAAATAATGGCGGTTTATTGCCAAATGCTATATTGATTTCAAATATGTTTCTTTCAAAGGGTACTATCGTAAGTATTGTTGATAAAAATGGAAATAAACAAACTATAAAGGCTAAACACTCCAGAATGCTATCTACTAAACCTATGGTTATCCTTATTAATGGTGGCTCTGCAAGTGCAAGTGAAATTTTGAGCGGCGCTTTGAAAGAGAATAATAGAGCAAAACTTGTTGGTGGAAAAACTTTTGGTAAAGGGTTGGTTCAAAAAATACATCAGCTACCTGACGGATCTGGTATAAACATAACTGTAGCAAAATATTTAACCCCAAATGGTAATGATATAAACAAAAAAGGAATAGAGCCGGATTATTTGGTTAAATTAACCAAGAAAGATTTTATAAATCTCAAAGATCCTCAACTTGATAAGGCTATTGAGGTCCTTGCAATGGAAGTAAAAAAGCAAGATAAAAAAATACTAAATTTTGTAAACAAAAATAAGTAAGCTTGTATTTTTCAAAAGTATATTGTTTTTATATATGTATAGTGTAAAGTTGATAACAATATTAAATTTTAAAATGCTATTAATAATAATTAAAATTAATAATGTAAATTTAAACAATTTTATATTAGAGATATTAGAGGAATAAATATATAATTTGTCATTTTAAAGATTAAAATGGCAATTTTTATTTTGTCATTGTTTTTATAATAATAAGGAAGTAATTTATTTTATGCAATTATAGTAAGTTCAAGTAAATACAATGTGGGATAATAGGAAAGGGGATTAAAAATGGGGGTAGTAGGAACTCATGTAAGGCAGCTTGCGCTGACTGGAATTAAGTATGATCTTGAATTTAGGGTTCAAGATATTATGCTGCAAAAACAAACCTTAATGAGTAATTTAACATGTCTTGAAGATCAAGAAGAACGTTTATTTCTATTAGGAGAAAATAAAATACCCAGGTGTATTTATCTAAGGGAAACAAATCGAATTAGAAGAGAAAAGCAACGCTTAAAAGATTGGGAAGCAATGGTTGAGCAAAAGAAAGTTACTTATGAAAACAGATTAAAAGCAACAGAGACAGAATTGCAAGGGCTTCAAAAATTATTAGATAAAAATACTCAAATGTCATTTAAAGCGTTTGCGTAACACAAGATGTACAAAAAATAAAAAGTAAAGCAGATTATTATTTAGTTTAGATTAAATTAAATTTAAGCAGTATAATAATTAGTTTACTAATATAATTATATCCTTATTAAAGATAATAACGCTTTATTGCCTGGCAGTACTTATTTTTAATAGATTTCTTCAGAATACTTTATTGTAAGCCTTAACAAGGATTATCATTTAACAAATCAAAAAATTAATATGAATAAAATAATATTTTTGTCATTTTTTAATTTTAAATGGCAATTTTTGCGCTGCATTTGTTTTTATAACAGTAAGGGGAAGTAAACCTAAATAAATGCGAAAAGATGAAATAGAGTAAGTTCAAATAAATTCAAGGTGGGAAAAATAGGAAAGGGGTATAGTAATGGGGGTAGTGGGAACTCATGTAAGGCAGCTTGCACTTGTAGGAATTAAGTATGATCTTGAGTTTAGAGTTCAAGATATTATGCAGCAAAAGCAAATTTTAATGGGTAATTTAACAGGACTTGAAGATCAAGAAGAACGTTTATTTCTATTAGGAGAAAATAAAATACCCAAGTGTATTTATCTAAGGGAAATAAATCGAATTAGAAGAGAAAAGCAGCACTTAAAAGATTGGGAAGCAATGGTTGAGCAAAAGAAAATTACTTATGAAAACAGATTAAAAGCAACAGAGACAGAATTGCAAGGGCTTCAAAAATTATTAGATAAAAATATCCAGTCTTCATTTAAGACGTTTGCCTAATTTAGAATATTGATTTCTCAATAATATAAGATTGGGCTTAAATAATAGAATAATTCATTTAATATACTTGAATTTATTTTTATTAAAATACCCTCTATAACTATATACAAATGTATTAGTAGTAATTTTTCTATTAATACATTTTTTATTTATTTTTATTATTTGGGGTATCAAACATTTTTCTCAGTTGTACTTTAGTTAAATTTAAAATACTAATATTAGCACCACAGTTAAAATGGCGTTCGTCCTGAATTCTGTTAGCCATATCTGTATTAACTAAAATATCTGCTTTTTTATTTACTATTCTTGTAATTGCAGTCATTTTACATATCATTTCTTTTATGTCAAAATATCCGATTGCCGGTGCAAAGTAGCCCCCTGCACTATAGAATTTTTTTGCTAAAGGTGTGTCAGGGTGGGGATTATACTGGATAATATCAATAAAATCTATATCTAATGTCTTAAACATCAAGATATCATTGGCCAAACTTTCAAATGTTTGACCTGGTAGCCCTATCATTACACCACTTCCCACACTAAATCCTAATCTTTTCAATGTCCATAATAATTTTATACGATTTGAATATTTCATATCAGGATGTAAATTTCTGTAGAGGATAGGATCACTTGTTTTATGCCTTAAAAAACAAAAGTTTACGCCTGCATCTTTTAACATTTGATATTCTTTTTCAGATCTTTCTCCTATAGAAATGGCAAAAGTTTTATTTTTTAAATGTTTACAGGAATAATTAATTAAATTTTTTATTTCTTCTATATTATAATGATCATCTTGGCCAATTTCCAGCAACAAACAATCAAATTCAGAATTTTTTAAGCTATCAAGCACTTTTGTTATTTGCTCAGATGTTAATCTGTATCTTTTAAGTTTTTCATTAGATTTTCTCAAGCTACAATATAGACAGTTTGTACTGCAATTATTTGAAAATTTTAATGTTGCCACTTTTTTAAATTCATAACCGCTTGACCCTTTGCTTTTTGATTTGGCAATTTTATATAGTTCTTCTAATTCTGACTTTGATGTTATTTTTAGAAGAGACACTATATCCTGTTTGGTTAATTCTTTATTATTGTTTATTTTCTCAAACATGGGCGTTATTTTATATATTTTTACTACTCTAAGTTGAATTGTAGAGTTAGTATAGTAAGCACTTTATTTAAAATATCACAAGCAAAGTTTATTATCATTATTTTTAAAATAAAAATTTTAAGATGGTTTTTGCACTGGAATAATAAAATAAACCTTAAATTTAATAGAAAAAATAAAAATCCATTTTAAAATAAAAATAATATTCATTTATGTGGAGGTGATTGCTTAATGATAAATTTTAATAAACTTACCGAACAAACTCAGAATACTATTTTAGAAGCCAATAAAATACTTATGCGGTCTAAAAATACTCAATTAGAACCATGCCATTTATTTTTAGCTATGCTGGAAGATGAAAAGGGTATTACTAACAAGATTTTACAAAGTTTGAATGCTGATATAAATAGACTTAAATCAGAAACTGAAAAATTGATTTCAACAAAACCTCAAGTTTCTTATAATGTGAATCCTGATCAATTGTATATTTCTATGCAGTTTAAAGAGTTAATTGACAATGCGGAGCAGGAAGCAGAAAGATTTAAGGACTCATATGTAAGTCTTGAACATATTTTAATAGCAATGTGTAATCGTAATAATGAGTGTGCTCAGATATTGAGTCAAAATAATATTACTAAAGAAGAAATTTATAAAATATTAAAAGATATTCGCGGGGGAGTAAAAGTAGATAGTCCGACTGCGGAAGAAAGCTATAATGCGTTGGAAAAGTACAGTGTTAATTTGACGGAGTTGGCGCAAAAAGGTAAACTTGATCCTGTTATTGGAAGAGATACTGAAATTAGACGAGTAATTCAGGTTTTAAACAGAAGAACTAAAAATAACCCAGTACTTATCGGAGAGCCTGGCGTGGGTAAGACAGCTATTGCAGAAGGTTTAGCTATCAGAATTGTAAAAGGTGATGTTCCAGAAGGCTTAAAAGATAGAGATCTTGTTTCTTTAGATATGGGTGCGTTAATAGCCGGCGCTAAATATAGGGGAGAATTTGAAGAGCGTTTAAAAGCTGTTTTAAAAGAAGTGGAAGACAGTGAAGGTCAAATTATTATGTTTATAGATGAGCTTCATACTGTTGTTGGAACAGGCTCGACTGAAGGATCGCCTGATGCCGGTAATTTATTAAAGCCTATGCTTGCAAGAGGTGTTTTAAGATGTATTGGCGCAACTACTATTAATGAATACAGAAAATATATTGAAAAAGATGCTGCATTAGAAAGGCGTTTTCAACCGGTTATAGTGGAAGAACCTTCTGTAGAAGATACAATAAGTATTTTGAGAGGTTTAAAAGAGAAATATGAAGTTCACCATGGAATTAGGATTAAGGATTCAGCATTAATTGCTGCTGCTAAGCTTTCTGATAGGTATATTTCAGATAGATTTTTACCGGATAAAGCTATAGATTTGATTGACGAAGCGGCTTCAACCTTGAGAATTGAAATAGATAGTATGCCAATAGAACTGGATACATTAGACAGGCACAAAACTCAATTAGAAATAGAAAGAGAAGCCTTGAAAAAGGAAACAGATCAAGCTTCTGTTGAAAAAGTTAAGTGTTTGGATTATCAAATAAAACAATTACAGGAAAAAACATCGGTTTTAAAGTCTCAATGGGAAAAAGAAAAAGGTTCAATTCAAGAAATAAGAAAAATAAAAGAGCAAATAGAAAAAACTAAACTTGAAATAGAAAATGCTGAAAGAAAAGCTGATCTTGCAAGGGCTGCAGAGCTTAAGTATGGTACTTTAATGGAGCTTGATAAACAATTAAAAGCTCAGGAGCAAAACTTGAAGTCTAGAAAAGAAAATAATATCTTGCTAAAAGAAGCAATTGACGAAGAAAATATAGCAGAAATTTTAAGTAAATGGACTAAAATACCTGTCAATAAGCTTATAGAAAGCGAGAAGCAAAAACTTTTGCATATGGAAGATGTACTACATAAAAGGGTAGTAGGTCAAGATGAAGCTGTTATTGTAGTTTCTGAGGCTATAAGAAGAGCTCGTGCAGGATTGAAAGATCCAAATCGTCCGGTTGGTTCATTTATATTTTTAGGGCCTACAGGTGTAGGTAAGACAGAACTTGCCAGAACCCTTGCGCAATATTTGTTTAATGATGAAAATGCAATGATTAGAATTGATATGACAGAATACATGGAAAAACACTCTGTAGCAAGACTGATTGGTGCTCCTCCAGGGTACATTGGTCACGAAGAGGGTGGTCAATTAACAGAACAGGTCAGAAGAAAGCCTTATAGCGTTGTATTATTTGATGAAATTGAAAAAGCGCACCCTGATGTGTTTAATATAATGCTGCAAATACTTGATGATGGCAGACTAACGGATTCGAAAGGTAAGACTGTAGATTTTAAAAATACTGTAATAATTATGACAAGTAATATAGGCAGTAATATTATTTTGGAGGCTACAGCCGGACAAGCTTTGGGGCTGGATAGTGGGGATACAAAAGAAAGAGTTATGCTGCTTATGAAGCAGCATTTTAGGCCAGAGTTCCTGAATCGAATTGATGATATTGTTTTCTTTAAGGCTCTTAACCTTGAACAGATTACACAAATCGTTGATATTCAGATGCAAAGATTGGAAAATTTATTGAAAGATAGAGATATTCAAATAAAAATAACAATCGATGCAAAAGATTTGCTTGCAATAAAAGGATACGAGCCTGTATTTGGAGCAAGACCGTTAAAACGCGCTATTAGGCATAATATTGAAAATCCTTTATCTAAAAAATTGCTTGAAGGTGCATTTATTGAAGGTGATACAATTATAATAGACACAGAGAATGATGAATTTACATTTAAAAAAGGATAAATTAAATGCGTAAAAAATATGCGATTTTGTTGGTTTTAGTAATTTCGTTATTTACTCTTACCGGCTGTGTTCAACAGTTAAGATACAAGATGAAGAAAGTTCAGTCCGATGTATTTGGTCTTGAAAGAACTGTAACCGTATACAGCATTGATGGTAAGCCAATAAAAACAATACATGGCAAGTTTAAAATTCTTTATCCTGCCAGTAACAGGATGGAATTTGTAAAACATGACGGTAAAAAGATTACAGTATCGGGTTTTTATTCTGCTGTTATTGAGGAAAAATAAATACTAAAAGTCCTGAGCACAAGCTCAGGACTTTTTTATATACATTAAAACTTTAATTATTTAGTGCGTTAGCACCGCTAACAACTTCTAAAATTTCTTGAGTAATAGAAGCCTGTCTGGCTTTATTATAAACAACAGTTAATTGTTGAATTACTTCACTTGCATTTTTTGTAGCCGCAGACATAGCTGCCATTCTGGAAGCAAGTTCACTGGCGGAAGCCTCTAAAAGTGCTTGATAAACTCTATTTGATAAGTATAAAGGCACTATTTTTTGCAATACGGCTTCCGGGCTAGGCTCAAATATCATTTCACTAGAACTTTCATATTCTTCCGGTTGAGATGGAAGCAATACAGGTAATATTTTCCAAGATTGAACATCAAAAGACATCATTGTTTTAAAGTTAGTTGTAATAAGCTCTATACTGTCAATCTCTTCTTCCACAAAAGCTTCTGCTAAGTCTTCTGCAATTAAATCAGCCTCATGTACACTTGGAACGGCAGGCATTCTGGAATAAGTCTTTACAATATCAATATCTTCTTTTCTTTTTAATGCACTTATTCCTTTTAATCCAACAATATATAGCTTTACATCAACATTACTTTGTTTTAATTCTCTGATTCTTTTATTAGCTGCCCTTACAAGGTTAGTATTATATCCGCCTGCCAGTCCCCTGTCTGATGTTATTAATAATAATCCGACTGTTTTCATTTCTCTATGCTCAAGCAATGCCGGATAATTATCCATAGCCCTTTGAGTAATTATTTTAGTATCTCTAATTTCAGGCTTTTTAGATAAGAGAACACTCAAGGCGCCAGCTATTTTTTTAGAATATGGTCTGGCTGATTTTACCTTTGTTTCCGCTCTTCTAACCTTGGCAGCTGCAACCATTTTCATTGCCTGGGTTATTTTTTGTGTATTTTGAATACTTTTTATTCTTCTTTTTATATCTTTTAAATTAGGCATGTTTAATTCCTACCTATTCACTTTTAGAACCAACCATACTTTCTTTGAATTTTTCAATCTCAGAACGTAAAGTTTTTTGTTCTTCACTGTCTAACTTATTGCCTTTATTAAGTTTTTGTTCAATAGCAGCAAGGTTAGAAGACATATAACTAAATAAGTTTTCTTTAAATTCAAGCATTTTAGTATTATCAATATCATCTAATAAGCCGTTATTGCCCGCAAAAAGAATCATATACTGCTGTGCAACAGACAAGGGCTTATATTGAGGTTGTTTAAGAACTTCTCTTAATTTTTCACCTCTTTTTAACTGATCTTGAGTAGCTTTATCCAAGTCGCTGGCAAACTGTGCAAAAGCTTCTAATTCTCTAAACTGGGCTAAATCAAGTCTTAATTTGCCAGCAACTGACTTAACTGCGACTGTTTGAGCAGCTCCACCTACCCTGGATACAGAAATACCAGCATTAATAGCAGGCCTGATACCAGCGTTAAATAAATCAGAATCTAAAAATATTTGACCGTCTGTGATACTAATTACGTTTGTAGGGATGTACGCACTAACATCACCTGCTTGAGTTTCAATAATAGGTAAAGATGTTATGCTGCCGCCGCCAAGCTCGTCAGATAACTTTGCGGATCTTTCCAATAATCTGGAATGTAAGTAAAATACATCCCCAGGGTATGCTTCTCTTCCTGGTGGCCTTTTAAGCAGTAAGCTCATAGCCCTGTATGCCCAGGCATGTCTTGTTAAATCATCATAAACAATTAAAACGTGTTTTCCTTGCTCCATAAATTCTTCTGCAATCGAAGTACCAGCAAAAGGTGCCAAGAATTGTAGAGGAGCTGTTTCGTTAGCAGCAGCTGCAACTGTTATAGTATAATCTAATGCGCCATATTCTTCTAGTGTTTTTGCAATCTGCGCAACCGAACTTGTTTTTTGCCCTATAGCCACATAAATACAAATTACATCGGTATTTTTTTGGTTAAGTATTGTATCAATAGCAATAGCACTTTTTCCGGTCTGTCTATCACCAATAATTAACTCCCTTTGTCCCCTTCCAATAGGAGTTAATGCGTCAATAGCAGTAATACCAGTTTGCATTGCCTGATGTACAGATTTCCTTTTTACAATACCGGGTGCAATTCTTTCAATAGGACGTGAATTATCGCAATGTATAGGACCTTTTCCATCAATGCCTTGTCCTATAGGATTTATAACTCTACCTATCAGTGCGTCGCCTACAGGTACAGATGCGATTTTACCTGTTGTTTTTACGGTCATACCTTCTTTTATAAATTTGTATTCCCCTAGTATTACAGCACCAACATTATCTTCTTCAAGATTTAGTACCATGCCTACGGTGCCATGACCATCATCAAACTCAATCAATTCACTAGCCATAGCTTTTCTTAGTCCATAAATTCTGGCAATGCCATCTCCAACCTCAATAACTGTACCAATATCTGATACTTCAAGCGTACTTTCGTATTTTTCTATTTTATTTTTTATTAAGGAACTGATTTCGTCAGGTCTAATGCTCATTTTTACATACCTCTAAGCTAAATGTTTTTTCATATTTTCTAATTTTGATTTAATGCTTCCATCAATTACTCTATCACCAAATTTAACTATCATACCCGCAATAATCTCGGTGTCTATTCGATGGTCTATTTGGAAATTCTTGTTAAATTGACTTTGTAATTTTTCTTTTAGTTTATATTTAATATCTTCGCTTATTGGAACCGCTGTTATAACTTGAGCCATAGTAACATTACGTTTTTGATTCAGCAATTCCGTGTAGTGAGTAACAAGCGAGCTAAATATATATATTCTGTTTCTGTCTAACAAAATTTTTAAAGTATTAAGAATATCAATGGATATATGATTTTGGAAGGTATTACAGATAATTTCCTTTTTATCTTCCTTTGCAACTATCGGATGTTCCAAAAATTTTGCCAGCTCATCATTTTCAGCTAAAGTATTTTTAACTTTAACCAAACTATCCATATACTCGTCCAGTTTATAATTTTGTTCGCCCAGCTGTATTAAAGCTAGTGCATATCTGCTGGCAACAGTTGATATTTGATGTTCTTCAACCATTTTGAAGTTCTACCTTTAGATTATCTAAACCTTCAATAAATTCATCTATAAACTTTTGGTGCATTCTATCATCCAAAGATTGTTTAATATGCTCCCTGGCTATTTCAAACGCAGCTCCAGTGATTTTTGTTTTTATTTCTGATACAGCTTGAGTTCTTTTTGTATCTATAACATGCTCTGTTTTCGACTCCAGCTCTTGAGCGTCTTTTTTTGCTTCAACTATAATCTCGGATGACAAGCTTTTTGCAACTTCTTTTCCGTCTTTTACAATAGTATCTATTTTTTCATTGGAGTTGCTAAGCTGTGTTTTAGTTTGCTCAAGCTTGAATTCAGCTCTCATTTTGGATTCTTCAGAATCAAGAACTTTTGCTGAAATCTCTTCTTGCCTTTGATCAATAATAGAGGTAAATTTCTGCACTTTGTTTAACCATACCAAAAAAGCAATTACAATTATAAAGTTAATAACATTTGAGTATAAAATATAATCAATAAAGTTCATACCTCCTTGATTATGTACAGCCTCTTTGGCATTGTTTGCAGCCTCTGCAAAAGCCGGACTCATAAATAAATCTAACAAATTCATTGTTTTACCTGTTGTTATTAAGTGTTCTCTCGATTATTTCTGGAGTTACATTGGCTATAACAACATCCTCTTTTAAAATTTTAGAAGAAATTTCTTGTGCCAAAGCAACTATTTGAGGTTTTAAATTTTCTATAGAATCATTTTTTTCTTCTTCTATTGTCTTTTCAGCAGTTTCAATTTTATTTTGCATCATGTTTTGTTTTTCTTGCAAAATTTTTGCTCTCTCTTTGTTAGCAGTTTCTATTTCTGCTGAAACTATCTCATTTGATTTTGCCTTGGCTTTAGAAATTTTGTTGTTAAATTCTTTTATTAAGCCATGAGAGTCATCATCAGCGTTATCCGCAAGTCGACAATTTGTATCAACATAAGAATCTCGCTGTTGTTTCATCTCCATCATCGGCTTATAAAAGACATATTGCATCATTATCATAAAGACAACAAAGCTAATTACTATTACAATAAGTGTTCCGTTGAATTCCAACATAATTAACTAAACCTAAAATATAAATTTCACCAAGAAAATCAGTACTACGAATAATGCGTATAACGCTAATACTTCCATAAACGCCAGTCCGATAAACATAAAGGTTCTTACTTTAGAAACTGACTCAGGTTGGCGTACAATACCTTCTATAGCTGCTGCAACCGCATTGCCCATGCCAATCCCAGGACCTATTGCCGCTAAACCTACTGCTAAACCAGATGCTATAATAGCCGCTGACTTTGGATCCATTTTTATCTCCTTCTCTAAATACTATACTTTTTCTTTATGGAATAAATTATTTTTTTATCTATTTAATGTTCATCTGTCACCGCTCCAGATACATAAGACGCTGCCAATATAGCAAATACAAATGCCTGGATGAATGCAATAAATAATTCAAACAGCATAAGCGGTACAGCTGCAAGCACCGGAACAAGACCACCAATAACTAAAACCAGTACCTCTCCGGCTAAAATATTGATAAATAGCCTGAGAGATAAAGCCATAGGTCTTGTAAAATCTTCTAATACGTTCATTGGTGCAATAAACCAGAATGGCTGAAAATAATGCTTAAAATAAGCAAATTTTTTCTTTATCAATCCAGCCGCTATATAATAAACAGAAACAAGCAATGCCAAGCCTAAAGTTACATTCAAATCATTAGTTGGCGATGCAAATTCTCCCGGAAGCGGCAATAATCTCCATGGCAGTTGTCCCATAAGGTTAGCCACTAATATAAATAAAAATAAGGAACCTATAAGAGATATATGCTTATAGCCCTCTTTTCCCATTTGCCCCACAGAAAGACTTTCTATAAACTCTAAAGTCATCTCTGCTACAGTTTGTACTTTGCCGGGTATTCTATTAAGATGCCGAGTTATGTATATTGCCAATGCAAGTAACACACCCATTGCAAGCCAAGCAGTAATGACCGTGTCCATATGCACTTTTAGCGGACCAATGTGAGAAATCCAATGATGTCCTATGTGAATATCTAACAAGATTTATACCTCTTTAACGCTCATGTTACGCTAATACCAATTTGGATAGTTTGGAACTAAAATCGGTATTTCAGACAATCTTACATATTGTTTTAGCATATATATCGATATAATACAATATTGATTTTGTTTTTATATAAATTTTATGCAAGAACAAGTAAATAAACTTTATTTATATCTAATTATATAAACTGTCAAGAGCACACTAGAAGGTTTATTTGTATGAGATTTTTTATTTTTTTATTTTTTTTTCAACAAATTTTATCGGCCTTTTCTGTGAGCTGTTATAAAAATAGTTATTTTCTTTTATATAATTTTTAATATTTTCAATCCTTGATTGATAAGGAGGATGAGTAGAAAAATAATAAAAGATCTCTGGATTTTTATCTTTTTTCATTATTCTTTCAAACAGGTCTATACTACCTGCTGTGTTTCCATAATAGTTGTTGATTGTCTCAACAGCTTCTAAATCCGCCCGTTTTTCAACCTCTCTTGAGTAAGCCAGTGTTACATTGTTTGCAGAATAATTCATAATTTCTGCTACTTTTGCATCTTGAGTAAATATTGATAAAATTAATCCCATCAAAATTTGTCTGCTTAAGTTTTTTTCTGGGTCTTTATTAATTATATGACTTAACTCGTGAGATAATACAAAACTTAGTTCATTTTCTGATTTTATAAATTTTAAAAAAGAATCTGTAACTAAAATTTGTCCGCCTAGGCTTGCGTATGCATTTGGTTGCTTGCAAGTAATTATATTAAGCTTATAATATTTACAATTTTTGCTTTTAGTTTTTTTGCATAATCCTTGAACCAGCTCATTAAGTTTTGCTTGTGTTTGCGGATACTTGGACTTTGTATTTTTAACAAATAGCTTGTGCTCCCATTCTATTGGAATATATTGAACTATAAAATCTGCAAAAATACTGCACACAACAAATAGTGCGGCTACTACAATAAAAAATCCCGCCATAATTTGAAAAGCTTGTACAAGCGGACTTACTTTGCTAATATTAACGTTTTCTTCTATATCAACCGGTGTATATTTCATTTTTTAACTCTTATGGCTGTGCCATAGGCAAAAGCCTCTATTGCCGCATTTTTATGTTTTTCAGAGTTATCTTGAATAGAATTTATATTAGATGTTTCTATTCTAAAATTAATAATCATATCAGCGTTAACTAACCGGGCTTTTTTCATCATTCTAAGTGTGGCTTCTCTTCGCGCTCTGTCGATTAAACTTTCATATGTGGTTATTCTACCACCTACAAGGTTGATAAGCCCTGCTAAAAACATTTTAAAGTGATCACCGGCTATAACAACACCATCACCTACCAGTTGCACAGACTCTATTTTGTCTGATTCAACAGGCAATTCTTTAGTTGTTAGTATTGGTATTGTTAAATAAGCTTTTTCTCTTTGCCTTATAGATTTATAGTGCCTTTTTTCTATTAGTGTACCGCTGGAAAAAGCCACCAGTAATAATATTATAGAAATTATAATTTCTCCCATACGAGCAACTCCCTAATGCTACTATTCAACTCTTACAGCAGTGCCGTACACGTAGATTTCGGATGCTCCCTGAGTAATGGAAGATGTGGCAAATCTTACGTTTATTATTGCATTTGCACCTTTCCATGATGCTTGTTTTGTCATACGCTCTACAGATTCTTGTCTTGCTTCATTTAATAAATCTGTATACCCTCCAAGCTCTCCACCAAAGAAATTTTTTACACCGGCTAAAATATCAGTACCAACGTGTTTTGCCCTAACTGTACTGCCCGAAACTATCCCAAAATGCTCTACTATTTTTTTATTGGGAACACTTTCAATATTTGTAATAATCATAATACTCTCCTGTTAATCTGTTAAAAAAAAATTAAAATACTATACTAAAAATAGCATCATTTAAAGAAACTATTTTGAAAAATATAGCTATTGAAAAAATATTTCTTTTTTATTTATTTTGTCTATAGATTATTTTTGCGTAAAGTATTATTATAGTATAAAGATTGTAGGTGAAGAAGGAAGCATGTGATGTACAAAGTAATTGACTTAGAAGATTGGGAAAGAAAAGATCATTTTCAATTTTTTAAAGATTATGAATCTCCTCAATTCTCTATAACTGCGAATCTAAATATTACGGAAACTCTAAGATATAGAGAAAAGCACAATTTGCCATTTTTTTTAACAGTTTTATATTGTACATTAAGGTCTATAAATGAAATAGAAGAATTTCGAACAAGGTGCAAAAAAAATAAAATTATTCTGTATGAGCAAGTTGGAGTAGGCTTTACTTATCAGTTTGAAAAACAAAAGCTGTATTCTAACTGTATTGCTGAATATTTTGAAGATTTTAGGACTTTTATAGAAGAAACAACAAATGTTATTAATAAAGAAAAAGTTAATCCCACTTTAAAAACTGAAAATAAAAGAGATGATTTGATTTATACCAGTTGTTTGCCATGGTTATCTTTTACCTCTTTTACAAATCCTTATAAAAATAAATCAGATGATTTTATTCCAAGGGTTGTATGGGGCAAATGCTTTGAAGAAAATGATAACATTAAAATCCCTATATCTTTACAAGTCCATCATGCTATTGTAGACGGACATCATGCCAGTGAGTTTTATAAAAAATTACAAGGATTTTTCGATAATCCATACGTATTTGACAGTTATTAAAGTATTTTTTACTCAATTAGTTCAATAGCAAAGTTATTGCTTGCAGAACGGTCCTTAGAGCCAAGAATCATTACTTCAAAATGACCGGCGCGCATTTGCCAATACAAAGGTTTATGAGCTAAGCTTTTACCAATATATTTATTATTTATAAACCAATAAAGCACATCTTTTTCAGATTCACTTACGCCAACAAGCTTTAATTCTTTGTGTTCATTGTTTTTTAAGCTAAGATTTAATATCACCCCATCATATTTTCAAAATCCCCAACCCGGACACAAATACATAATTGCCTATAATACCTACTGCCCACGCATCTCT
This sequence comes from Candidatus Gastranaerophilales bacterium, assembly GCA_028280605.1. Classification (GTDB taxonomy): domain Bacteria; phylum Cyanobacteriota; class Vampirovibrionia; order Gastranaerophilales; family JANQFW01; genus JANQFW01. The sequence continues at coordinate 8,539 of JANQLL010000113.1, read as the reverse complement.
AAATGAATTAGAAGTTCCTGTATTCCAATAGGTAGGCAGCTCATCTGCTTTAACAATGCCAGTATATAGATAATTATTATTAATATTATTATCTTTTAACATCTCTAAAGTTAAAAAAGCAGACTCTGGACTTAAAAATCTGGAATAATTAAATTTCTGTGCAGGCAATGTATATTGAATATCCTGAAATTTTCCTTATACGCTGTACAGAATCGGTTTTATTTATCTTAAACCACTTGTAAGCATGCACTTTGTCTGTTTCAATTGTGATTAAGCCAACTCCCTCATAAGGAGATACTATGTAGGCTTCGATATAATCACCAGGGCCAGTAAGTTGTTTTGTTTAATTTTAATTGCAATTTTGCTTTTTTATCTATGTTACCTGCAAGATTAGCCTCGCCTGCTATAGTATAGTTGATAACGTTTAATTCGTTGTTATCCTTATCGACTATTACCAGCTCATAAGACCCTGAATTTTCAGTATTTATGTTATGATTATAACCTTTTGAGCTTATTATAATGAGCTTTTTACTTTTTAGCTTTTTTTTTAACAGTTTTATATATGTATTCACCTTTTTTTTAACCAAAGTATTAATAAATTCTTTTTTATATAGTAATAACTGTAAATTATCGGCTTTTATTTTCTTTAAATCGGTATTAACAGCAATAAGGTCAATATATGCTTTAGTTTCTTTCTTTAAATAAGATAAATTAGAAGCTGTTTTGTAACCAATAACATAAGGCTGAGAAGAAACATAAATATTTTTCGCAGCTCTTACACTACGACCTGAGCCAGCTTCAAATCCATCAACAAGCAATGAAACTTTAAACATAGGATTTTTGTAAGACTTTAAATCTATATCAAATACAGCTTGGCCGTTATCGTCTGTAGTTTGTTGCTTTAGGCTTGTTACAAAGGTTTTAAACCTGAATTTTTCATTATAAAACTTATAATCTTTATATTTATCAAATTTAAAAATATTAGGAGTTAAAGTTAATCTGGCTGTAACTTTTCTTTTAGTGGCAGGAGTACCGTAAAGATTGTTATTGCCTGCAAATCTTTTGGATAAATCCAGCCTTTATCACTGTCCTTATTAAATTCAACAGATATTTTCATCCTGTCCGGCAAAAACTCTTCTAAAAGGCAATACAGAACCACTGCACAACTTTCAGTTCTTTTTTATATTTAGGAATTTTAATAATTTTTTTGTAATCTTTAGCCAAAGCATAATCAGCATAAGATTTTAAGCCTCTTTTTAAGACAACATACAAATATCTGTCACTTGGCTCATCTATTTTAAAATTATGCTCAGCAGAAAAACTTTCTGCTGGTTCTATATAATTCCAATCAATTTTAGACGCGTGTTCTAAAGTAACTGGGTTAATCTCATCAAATTTCCACTTATAATTAGCTTTACTATTTGTTTTTTTTAGAGGATGCTGTGCTGGTAATAAGTAAACATCGATATTTTGTAATACTTCTTCTGGATCGGTTTTAATATTAAATTTTAGATTAATAATTTGCTCTAGTGCTTGTTTTCTATTTGGAACAACTAAAGTATTCAATTTTTTAACTGAAAAGTAGTTATAAATACTTGGAACTGTAACTAAATAATGTGTTTTATAACTTAAATGCTTGCCGTTTATGCTTGTTGCATCTTTATTTAAATCTATGCGTATAAATCTTTCTTTTTCTAAAACTTTTTTTACGGGGATATTTATATAAGCAATAGTTTTAGCTTTATTTGTATCAAATTCTCCAGCTAATTTTTCCCCTTCTAAGCCAGAGATTAATTTAACACTATTTTTTAAACTATCCAAAGAAATAGGGTAATTAAAAGTTAGTTCAAACTTTACAAATCGAAAATATCGCACATTAATGCAGCAAACAGACTAATTAGTCCAAACAGCTCTAATTCTTTTTTATTCTTATTCCAGAACTCAATCATATACTTATACTCCCAAACAATTATAAATAAGAATATAATAAAATCATAATAATTTACTTGATAATAATACCATATTAGTTGTTTTTTTAATATTAAATTTTATTAAGACCTCATAAAATATGACAGAAATTAGATTTAAATCAAATTGTATAAATTTTATAAAAATATAGCAAATAATATTTTGTTTAGTTTTTAATTAAATGATAAGAAAAGATATATTTTATTCGGAGATGAGGAATGGAAGTAAGGTCAACTCTAAATAAACACAGGCTGGCATTACAAGCACAAAAAACAGAAGAAAATTCTAATAATACAAATTCAACCAGAAATAGTAGTATTAATTACATTGGGCCTGTTATTGGCGGTAGTCTTGCTTCCTCTGTAATGGGGGCAGGAGTAGCTTTTCTTCTGGTAAAAAGATTTAGAAAAAATTTTTTCAAAAAACATAATATTACTGATCAAAAAGATTATGATAAATTACCAGCCAACTTGAAGACTCAAATAAAAAAACAGTTAAGAAAAATATGGGGTATTTCATTATCAACATCTGCAGCCATTGGGGCTACTCTTTACGGAACAGTGGCTTCTTTTACTAAACCTAATATGCAGGCTTATAATTTTTCAAAAGAAGAATTTGCTAATACCAAAATTAGCGCTTTTAGATTAGGAACAGGACTATTAAGAGATGATGAGGTTCATAACATAAATAAATATCGTATTTTACCTAAAAATGCAATGGCTATGCTTATGCCTGTTGGCTCTGGTAAAATTTATTTTATAGCTCCTGACCAGAGTGAATATAACCCTGTTAATAAATATTTACCCAAAGGGTTTATGGTAAAAAAAAGTTTGTTTGGTTTTTCTGCTATTTATCCTAAAAATTATAAAAATTGGCTAATAAAATAATTTAAAACAGACAATAGAGATTTAAATAAAAACATAGCAATTAATATTTTGTTTTGGTTTTAATTAAATGAATAAAACAGGAGTAGAGTGAATGCAAGTAAAATCAACCTCAATTGGATTTCAAAAGGCAATAAAGCCAGCTGAAACAGAAGAATCTGGCAATGACAATAAAATACAATCAGAACCAAAGATAAAAAAAAATATAGAAGCAAGAGAAAGCATAGAGTCCGATAAGTTTCAAAGATCAATAGAGTCGGATGAAATAGATGAAGAAAATAATATAAATATAATTTCAGATGCAAAAGCAACGGCAAATAAAAAAACAGAGATGATTTCGATAACAAAGCCAGATGCAGGTATCAATACAGATGTAAAGCGCAATGACAAAGTAAATTATGCTGGACCTACCATTCTTGGCGTACTTATGGGTGCTTTTACAGGGTTGATAGCAGCACATTTTAGAAATTTTAGAAATATGATAAAACATGAGAATATGATGGATGGAGTTGCAAAACAAATAGGCAAAGTCTATGGCATAGGAGCATTGGCTGGAGCTGCGATTGGTGCAACTATTTATGGCCTTGCTGCTTCTTCTGCCAAGGCTAACGCGCAAGGCTACAAACTTTCAAAAGAAGAATTTGCTAATTCCAAAATTAATAATTTTAGATTAATTACAGGCTTATTAAGGGATGATGAGGTTCATAACATAAATAAATATGGAATTTTACCCCAAAATGCAAAACTTCCTGTTGTTGACAGTACTAAGATATATGGTATAAGTCCTGACTGGTTTGGATTTACTCTTGGAACTAAAGAAATGCCACCAGGATATGAAGCTAAAAAAAATATGCTGGGCCATACAGCTGTTTACCCTAAAGGAACTAAAGGCTGGCTATTAAAATAAATCACTAACCTTTTGCGCCTGATCATTTATTTCACTTAAAGACTCATTTACAATACTCGTTATCAGATTCACAAAACGAAGAGTTTTAAAATAATTACCTGAAAATGAATTAAAGGCTATTATATATGTGAATATTATTTCTTAATTTTTTTTAGTGGCAACTTGGGTTATTTATATATAAAAAAATTTAGCCAATTATTGAACCTGCTTTAACTTACTATAAAAGTCTTTAACAAATTCAACAGCTTCTTCTTTATTATTAATTTCACCGGAGAGCTGCATTTCTTTTAATTCTGTTTTAATATCACCTATTATACGCCCCGGCTGAATGCTTAATATATCCATAATCTCTTTGCCGTCAATCAATTCAGGTATATCTTGCACCTTAGGCATAAATTCTTTGTACCTGCTCAAAAACCACTCAAGCACTTTAACATCATATTTCATCCTAAGCGGTGTTATCTCAGGGCCTTGAGTGCTTAACCTGTCAGCCATGGCAATCATAATAAGGTCAGGCGTATATTTGTCTATTCGTCTGAACATCCTTGACAGTGCCTTGAGAGAAACACTCTGAGTGAAATCAAACTCTTCTTCACTTTTTTCAAAACGCTTTAATAGGTGCTCATCAGTCTTGATAAGCTGATTAGGATATAAATGATATCTAATCATTTGAAAAATATATTTAACCGCATTTTTGGTAAATTTTAAATCCTTAAGCAAATCCTCAGCTTTGTACGCACCCACTTCTTCATGCTTTAAAAACCTATGGCGCCCGTCATCTTCTATATTCCAAGTATCAGGCTTGCCGTAATCGTGTAATAAAGCTGCAATTTTTAATAAAGGATAATATTTAATCCCCATAGACGCTTCATGCTCAAGTTTTTCACCTATCCATTCAGGCAAGCTTTCAGCGAGTTTTTCTATGCGCCTGACTACCTCAAAAGAATGCTCAATCAAATATAAATGATGATAACTGCTTGGCGGTACTTTTTCCTGAGCTTTTAAGCCTGGGAAAATCTCATAAAGAAAGCCGGTTTCTTTCATTAATTTAAGTATTCTAACAGACTTTTTCGCCTGAAAAAGCTTGATAAGCTCAATATGAATTCTTTCGTTAGCAACTTCGTGGATTAAACTTTTATGTTTCTCTAAAAGTTCAATTGTTGATTCATCAATATCAAAATCCAGTTGCGATGCAATTCTGAACCCCCTTAAAATCCTTAAAGGATCGTCCTTTAGGTTAAACTCAGACACAGTTCTGATAGTTTTTTTATTAATATCCTCAAGACCGTTAAAAGGATCAATTAATTCAGCTTGATGATCGCCAATTTTAAGCGCAAGGCTGTTAACCGTATAATCCCGCCTATTTAAATCGTCATTAATATTATTTTTGGTGCACTTTGCAAAATCCAGGGTGTTTTTTTTGTCCCTGAGTATAACCCTTGCAATATCAAGCTCTTCATCGAGTACTATAAAGTAGGATTCTAATTTATCAGCAACTTTGTGCGCCAGCTCGATGGCACTTTCTCCAACAACCGCATAATCTTTATCATAGCAATCTTTTTTTAATAACAGATCCCTGATATATCCGCCCACCAGATAAATCTCTGTGCCACCTTCGCAACACTCCAAAACACTTTTGTTAATAGGATTGTCTAAAATATAATCATAATTCGTATTCATAAATAATATTACCTATAGCAGTTATGACGGCTGTCTCTGCTCTTAAAATTAAATTCCCAAGTGTCACGGATGAAATATTATTATTATGCAATAATTCTATCTCTTCATCAGAAAATCCACCCTCAGGTCCAATTATAACAAGAATATTATTAACTTTATTTTTTGTATTAAATTTTTGTAAAAAAGACTTTATAGAATGCTCTGTTTTTTTCTCGGAGCAGACCAGTTTCATATCAAAATCTTTTAGATTTGCGACTTCTTGTAGCGTCAAAATCTTATCAATACGTCCTATGCCGGTTCTTTTGCATTGTTTAGCGGCTTCGTAGCTTATTTTTTGCCAGCGTTGTATTTTAGATATCTTATCTTTTTCACTGTCTAGCTTAACTGCCGTGTGTTTGCTTATATAAGGCATAATCTCTCTAACTCCCAGCTCTGCGGCTTTTTGGATTACAATACTTTGTTTTTGAGATTTTAGTATACTTTGTGCGAGGACTATATTATTTTTTAATTTTCGTTCGCCTTTGTAACTTTCTATAACTTTAGTTGTAATTAATTCTTTACATGCCGACATTATTTTACAATTATAAACAATGCCCTGCTGTGCACTCACCAGAACAATTTCGTCCCCTTTTTTCAATCTTATAACATTAGTAATGTGATAGATATCGTTTTGATTTGTAATAAAAATTTCATTATCTTTAACATTTTCATTCTTTATAAAAAACTGTGGCATTATCTTTTCCCCTAACCGCTATTTCTCTTTTATTGCTGGATCATGACCATTATATTTTAAATTTTTTTATTATTTTTTATTATTTTTAAAATTTACTCATTTTTATACTAAAGTATAGCTTTTGCTCGGTAAGACCTAAGGCCTATTTGTAGCAAGCCTTTCAGGTAAAAAGTAAAAATATCTGCTCCTCCAAATAGCGTAGGAGTTACAAAAATTAATTCAAGCTTACAAAGCTTATTATTATTGAGTTTTAAAAAAAAGTTAAAAGTTTTTAAAAAAAAGTGTTAAAGTTTCGTTACAAACTTTCGATATAGAAAACAGAGAAACAAATCAAACCAAAGTTTAAATTTGCAAAACCAAAGTTTGAACTTGGGAGGAAAGTAGAAAAACTAAATAGGTTTCAAAACCAAAGTTTACAAACAACGAGAAAGTATAAATTGTATTTTATTAACTTTACAGGGAAGTAGTAAAAATACAGGGAGTTTGTTATGTCACTAATAATTAACAATAATATTTCATCGTTGGTAGCCCAAAGGGGCATGCAACGCAACACGATGAATATTACCAAAACAATCGAAAGGTTATCAACTGGTTTGCGGATAAACCACGCAAACGATGATGCCGCCGGACTATCGATTTCGGAAGGATTGAGAGGGCAAATAAGAGGCAACAATCAAGCGCTTAATAATGTCCAGGATGGCATCAACATGTTACAAGTAGCCGAAGGCGGCTTTAATGTAATTAACGACAGTGTACAAAGAATCAGAGAACTATGTGTTCAGGCATTGAACGAGACATATGGCTCAACAGAGAGACAGGCTATTCTGGAAGAGATTAATGCACGAATTGCAGATATTGACAGAATTGCAAGTTCTACACAGTTTAATAAAATTCCATTGTTAGACGGCTCTGTATCTGTAAATGCAAGATTACAGGTTGGTCCTAACTCAGGAGTTACGGTAAACACAATAGATATAGCACCGGTTCTTACAAACGTAAAATCATCTGCGCTAGGTAGTATAGGTATTGGTTTATCGCTTACCGGACAGGCTTTAACCGGTGGAAATTGGGCAACATCTATGATTAGAACCTATCTTGACCGTTTGGATGAGGCAGTGTATGACATAGCCAGCAAGCGATCAGCTATAGGTGCGATTCAAAACAGACTGGAAGGCGCTGTACAAAACTTGCAGATTATGAATGAGAACCTGACACATGCCGAGTCCAGAATTAGAGACTTAGACATCGCTAAGGCTTCCGCAGAATTGACCAAGGCTCAAATCTTGCAGCAAGCTTCAGCAAGTGTGTTATCTCAGGCAAATCAAATACCGCAACTAGCGCTTTCATTATTGAGATAATAATTAAAACATAATATATAAATTTTTAATACAACTAATGTTTAACAGCAGGATAATATTTCTGTTATGGGTAAGAGTACCCTTAGTGTACTTATCATAACGAACATAAATTTACTGAAATGATTTTGTCCCATGCGGCGCAGCTTTATATTGCCTGTGATAGCAAGTACAATTTCACTCAGATAGATTTATTACCTGAAATTGTCAGTAATTACTACAACTACAGTAATTAAACAGTTAGACTGTTAAAATTGTAATGACTTTCAAAAAATAAATTATACTTTCCCTGTATTTAGGGGTTAGCTTAGGCTGACTCCTTTTTTCTATGCTTTGTTTTTGTTTTAATATTTAAATTAAAATATACTAAACTTATAATTATCAAAATTTTATTTATGTAAAAATTAATCCTTCGCAGAGTCTTTTTTTACTTTCTTTAATAACCCGGGATATCATTTTTTTATTACACAATGTTACAAAAATAGTATTTTTACTTTTTAGAGCCTGCGGAAATTTTAAAAAAATGCTAAAATATATAATAAAGACATAAAATGATTATATCTTTAAACAATTAAATAAATACGGTAAAAAAAATGAACCTAACAGAATACGCTAAAAATTTATACATTATTTTGTGGAATATAATAACATTCCTTTGTCCGTTTATTTTACAAAATAATATACAAGAAAAAGAAATGCCTTCTTTTTTAGCTTTTACCTGTGTTTTTAATTTTTTAAATAATATATATATAAATATAAAAGAATTAATAAGTAAAATAACATCAAAACAAAATAATATCAGCGCTGCCAATACCTCGGTAGCGACTAAATCTATTAATAAAAACAAAAACTCTGTATCAAACAGAGTAAACTCTAATAACACATTGGCAAATCATAAGCTAAGAAGCTTGGATTTACTATATATCAATAAATTAAAGGATGCGCTAGCCACGCAAAATTTAATTTCAAAACAGCACTTTTTCCGCTTACAGGATAAGTGTGCCTTTTTATA
>JANQLL010000057.1 GCA_028280605.1 Candidatus Gastranaerophilales bacterium | reverse complement strand
TTGTAGTTTCACAGTTACATCCTGACACTTTTTAAACTAAATGAAAAATCAGGATGTATCTTTTTTTATGTTTTTATTTTCTTTTGCGTAACTCCTGTTATGATTTATTGTCAATTTTTAGTTAGCATTTTTACTATTAATTCTAGAATCACTCTGTAGGGTGATTTTATCATCATGAAAAATGATATATATTATAAATAATCAAACAAGTAGGTTAAATAAAGAGATGGAGTGATTTATTATGAATATGAAAAAACTTTTAGCTAACCTTAAAAAAAGAACAAAAAAAGGTCAAAGTTTAGTAGAATATGGTTTAATATTAGCGTTAGTATCAGTTGTTGCTATTGCAGTACTTAACACAATGGGTACACATATTAGAGATACCATTGGTACCGTTAATAATGAGTTAATTGAAGCTCGTAATGATTCTGCTGGCAATGCTACAGATACAACAACTGCAACACTTACTAATCCCTAATTAATAAAAAGGATTAAAGTGTGTCAAAAAAGGGTATAGAAATGGCAGAATGGGGTTTGATAGTTGCATTGGTATCACTATTAATTATTGGTACATTAAAACTTACTGTAACCCCTAACATAAAAGGTAACTTTGAAACCATAAATGGTGCCCTTGACAATGTAGAAAATATCGAATCTGCACAAAAAATAAATGAAAAACAAAATTAAAGAAAATTATAAGATAAACATATATCCATTAAACTTAACCATTGATAATATACAGGGTGAAAGTTTAATGGATATTTTGTTGCACAATAATATACAATTGCCAAACAATTGCGGATCAAGAGGTTCTTGCAGAAAGTGTATTGTTAAGCTTGTTAACGGTGAATTGTCTAAAAATGCCAAATATAATAAGTATTATCTGGCATGTAAAACGCAAGTGCATAGCGACGTTGATATTGAATTAGTAAAATACAAATTAATCAATAAAAACAATAATATAAATAAAAATATACCGTTCAAGCTAGAGCAGGAAAGATTTGAGCTTAAGCCAATTATTGAAAAAAAAGATTTAAAATTAAGTCCACCGTGTGAAGGTGATAAAATACCTGATCAGGAGCGGGTATTTTCTGCTTTAGGTGAAGAATATTATTTTTCTTTAAATTTATTGAGGAAATTACCTGATAAATTAAGAGATAATAACTGGCATGTTGATGCTATTATTGATCACAATAATAACGAGTTACTCAATATAACAAATAATACAAATAAAATTTATGGTTTAGCTATTGATATCGGTACTACAACTATTAATAGTCTTTTAATTGACATGCAAAGCGGCGAAATTATTGATTGTGCATCTTGTTATAATAGTCAAATATCCTGTGGGACTGATGTTATTAGCCGGATAGTTTATTCTAAAAACAGTAATGGTTTGGAAAAATTAAATAATTTATTAATAGATGATTTAAATAATTTAATTAATTCTGTTTTAAAAGATAAAAAAATTAACAAAAAACAAATATATACAGTTTCTGTTGCGGCTAATACAACTATGATACACTTATTAGCAAAAGTTAATCCCCAAAACATGAGGCTTGCACCTTATGTGCCTGTATTCTCTGAATTCCAGACTAAAGCTAACGAACTGGAGCTAAATGTAAATAAAAACGCTAATCTTATTAGCTTCCCTAATGTTGGAAGTTACGTGGGCGGTGATATTGTCTCTGGTATTATGGCTTGTGGCATGTGCAAGGATGAAAAAATAAAGTTATTAATAGATTTAGGTACTAACGGGGAGATAGTCCTTGGTAACAGTGATTGGTTGATGGCATGTGCGTGCAGTGCTGGACCTGCATTTGAAGGAGCTGGTGTAAAATGTGGAACCAGAGCTATCGATGGGGCTATTGAAGGATTCTCAATAAAAGAAGGAATTAGAACTATTAATAACAGTAAGCCTATTGGTATTTGTGGTTCGGGAATGATAGAAGTTATTAGTGAATTATTTGATGCCGGGGTTTTGGACAGGCAGGGTAAGTTTAGGAATACAAATAGCAAGAATATTATTGAAAAAAAGAACAAAAAAGCTTATCTATTATGTGATAAGGATGATTTAGGCACAGGGCAGTCTATTTTTATTAATGAACAAGATATTGAGAATATTATCAGAACTAAGGGGGCAATATTTTCCGGGGTACAATCCCTTATTGATTATGCTGGTATTAAATTTGATGATATTGATGAAGTTATAATTGCTGGTGGATTAGGTGAGAGTATTAATTTTGAAAAGGCAGTTAAACTAGGTCTTTTCCCTAGTATCGCCAAGGATAAATTTAAATATTTAGGCAATTTATCGTTAAAAGGCTCTTATTTGCGCTTAATTAACAAAGATGCGCATGAGGATATTGAGCATATCAAAAAAATTATGAATTATTTTGATATCTCTGAAGATACAGAATATATGAACAGATTTGTTAGTGCTTTATTTATCCCTCATACGGATTTGAGCTTATTTTCTTTGTAGATTCATTCCTCATCTGCAGGTGTACCGCATTCTGGGCAAAAATATGATGCGTCATCTTGAAACCAGTCATCGTATGTCATTTGATAGCCGCAGTCTTCACATTCTGGCGGAAGAGAGTCGGGTAAATCAAAATCTTTCTTTTTAATTCTCACTTCATAGCCTTCAATAGAAGTTGCTTGAAGATATGGTAGCTTTTCGTTTTTCAAGTCTTTCACTATTTCTTTGAGCTGTGGATTTATTTTTTCAAGTAGTACTTGCTGTCTAGTCATTTGTAAATCTCCTCATCCAAATATAACCTTACTAAATTCTCGCTAAAAAATTTTTCTATTTTTATTTTTATATTTGATATTTTGGACAAATTCATTCTACTGTTTGGGAGTTTTTAGGATATTGAATAATTTTAAAAATATTAAATAATATGATTTTTAAAACTTAAATTTAACATATCTAAATAAGTCATATTAATATATTTTCTTGTTTTTGAAAAAATAATACCAAGATGCAATAAATATATAACCTTTTGAGCTTTATCCATTGAATCTATAACTGGTTGGGATTGGATTATAGATTCAACTATTTGCTGGTTATTCTCGTAAAA
>JANQLL010000165.1 GCA_028280605.1 Candidatus Gastranaerophilales bacterium | reverse complement strand
AATTTCCATTCAACAAAGTATTAATAACAAAAATTACTTAAGTAAATTAAATTGATTCATCAATACTTTGTTGATGACAGAAAGCTTTTTGGTATTAGATAGCTTCGTAAGCAGCTATATGATTTAGAATACCGTTTATATCAGCAGATAAGCCTGATTTTAGTTCTACATTTTCAACTGAAAATTTAGGATTATTATACTGCTGAACTGATACAACATCGCCGTCACCGTATTTAATATCAAGGTAGTAGCCACCTCTATCAAAGAATGCGATATTTTCTGCTTCAATCTCGGTACCAAATTGTATTGTATCAACTGTGTTAAGGCCATAATCAAGTATTCTATCTTTGCCGTCACCGGCATTAAAGATGTAAGTATCATCCCCTTTATTTCCAGCTAGATAGTCATTACCTTTATTGCCTTGCAATGTATTATTTCCTGAAGTTCCCTCTATCCAATTATTAGAATCATTACCTTCTGCAAGAACTGCATCGCCACGCAGGCATAATTTTTCAATATTGCTTGACAGTGTATAATCTATATAAGAGTAAATTCCGTCATAGCCTTCGCTATCAATAATAACATCGTTAATATTATCAACTACAAATCTGTCGTTGCCAGCGCCGCCATTCATAGTATCAATACCGCTACCACCGCTTAGATAGTCGTTGCCATCTCCGCCTTCTAAAATATCATTACCCGCTTTCGCAAATATTTTGTCATTGCCCCCGTTTCCAACCAATGAATTATTATGGGAGTTTCCAACAAGATTATTATTTTGATCATTGCCTGCACCATCAGTTGCATCACCAGTTAGTTGCAAAACTTCTATGTAATCACTTAAGGTATAATTAACTGATGCAGATACTCGGTCATTGCCTTCATCAACTAATTCAATTATTACATCATTAATATCATCAACAATATAATAGTCATTGCCGGCTCCACCGGATAATTCATCTGCACCTGTACCACCATTGAGTGTATCATTACCTTCAAAAGAATTTATAGTATCATTGCCAGACTGAGCATTAATTATATTGTTATGTTCATCACCGTAAATAGTGTCGTTATTTTGTGAGGCTATAATTTTGCGTACCTGAGACTTAAGGTTTGATTTGCCGTATATCAAGTATGATTCTCCTGAATCATAACCATTGGGATCAGCCATATAAGCTCCTATTAATAAGTCATCAGCTCCATCTGCATTTATATCTCCGGCTGAGCTGACCCTGTATCCTGATCGATCCATTGAATTTAGTCCCTGAAAAGTGGCATCGGCATTGGACAAATTTATATCTCCGCTTAAATTGGCTTTACCATATACTAAATAGGTTTCTCCTGCATCGGTAGTGCCACGTGGGTCTGCTTGGTTGCATCCAATCAAAATATCATCAAAGCCATCTGCATTTACATCTCCAGCTGAGCTTACAGAACAACCTGAATAACCCATGGCAGAATAACCTTTAAAAGTAACATCGGCATTGGATAAATTTATTTCACTGCTTAAATTAGTTTTTCCATAGATTAAATAGCTTTCTCCTGATCTAGTTGCGTTTGGACTGGCATAAACAGCTCCTATTAAAATGTCAGCATAGCCGTCGCCATTTACATCTCCGGCTGAACTAACACTGTAGCCAGAGTGATCTAAGGCTGTATGACCTTTAAAGGTCACATCTGCATTTGATAAATTTATTTCAGTACTTAAGTCTGCTTTGCCATATATTAAATATGTTTCTCCTGCTCTATCCCCATTTGTATCAGTGCCATAAGCGCCTATTAGTATATCATCAAGGCCATCACCATTAACATCTCCTGCAAAATTTATGTTAAATCCGGCATAATCCCATGAATTTTTACCTTTAAATGTTACATTAGCATGGGATAAATTTATGTCTCCACTTAAATTAGATTTGCCATATATTAAGTAATTTTCTCCTGAAGAAAGTCCATTTGGATCAGCAGCGTATGCTGCTATTATTATATCATCATAACCGTCATCATTAACATCTCCAGCCGAGCTTACGCTCATTCCAGAGCGATCTTCAAAATTTATACCTTTAAAAGTTGCATCGGCATTTGATAAATTTATTTCACCGCTTAAATTAGTTTTACCGAATATTAAATATGTTTCTCCTGATAAACTTCCGTTTGGATCAGCACCATAAGCACCTATTAATAAGTCATCAATTCCATCACCATTAATATCCCCGGCTGAGTTTACGCTATATCCTGAATGATCTCCTGCATTTTTACCTTTAAAGGTAACATCTGCATTTAATAAATTTATATTTCCACTTAAACTGGCTTTGCCATATATTAAATATGTCTCTCCAGAAGATTGTCCATTAGGATCTGCATTATAAGCACCTATTAATAAATCATCAATGCCATCTCCATTAATATCCCCAGCTGAACTAACACTTATCCCCGAATTATCTCCAGAATTAATGCCTTGAAAAGTAGCATCTGCATTGGATAATGATATAGTGCCGGCAAGCTGTCCGCTTCCTCCTTGTAATGCTACTGTATGCTCATTAAGGTTATCTTGCTTGATTATACTATTTCTTAAGTCTACCAATAGTGAATGCTCGCTTACATTACTAAAGTCTAATCTGTCTATAAATTCGCCCTCAATAGTATCTTTTCCCCAGTTGTCATCATAAGTGTAGTTATTGCTCTCACTTAGTAAATTCTTTTTCTCAATTGTTCCCATTTTAAATTCTCCTCTTTTAATACAAAAATCAAATAACAAATTAATTTTTATAAATATTATAATAAAATATCCTAATTTTAAAGATTAGTTTTATCTATCTTGTATACAAATTTATTTCAATAATTTAATCATTTGGTAAACAAATGTAACAACTTTGTATATACCATGCAAAATTTGAAATAAAATGCTATAATATATATAGAGTATAATTATGGGATATATTAGCTAGTGCAACTAAAGTATTACATAAAAACATTTTTGATAATTCTCTGGAATATGATAGTATTCATATGCCCGTCAATTATGCAAAATGATCTTCAGAAATATATAAAGCTATTCTTGCCTTTTAATGCAAGTGTTAACAACCTTTCAAATTTAGCTTTTGTAAATATAAAAGTTTTAACAAGCATAAAATTAATAAAACAAATTAATAATGATGCTATAGAGAAATCAATAGCATCGAAATATACTTATAAAAATAAAAACTATAAATCAATTATTCTTAATGTTTGTTATAACGCAATAAATTATACGCCAGGCAGCGTAAATTTATTATATACAAAGGGTTTAAAGACTGTGTTAGCCACACAGAATTTAATGACAAAAGAGCATTTTGTTCGACAACAGGATAAGTGTGTCTTTTTGCACCCTAGTCATCTCTAGTCCCTCCCTTAAAGGGCCAAAAAAATTTTTACTCTCTCTAAGGCTAAGGGAGGGGCAATATCTAATGGGTTATTTTTATTTTGATTTTTTTTAAATTATAATATTGTTTTTGATTAAATACATACTAAAGTATGATTGAATTTTTGCAGATTATAGATAACATATATAAATATGATTTAATTCAGAAAAGAAGTTGATTTTAAATATGAAATATAAAGAAATAAATAATTATAATATAGAAGAATTAAAAGATCCTGCTGAAGCCCAGGCATACTTAAACGCATCATTAGAATTATATTTTAAAGATGATGATTTTCAAGCTTTTTACAAGAGTTTAGATCATATAGTTAAGGCAAAATATTCTATTGCTGACTACTCTGAACTTTCAGGTATAAACAAAGAGCATTTATATAAGATTTTTAGTAACAAAGCAAATCCGCATTTTGATACAATTACTAAAATGCTAAAGACTTTAGGCTTTAAGCTGGAGATTATAAAATTAAACTCTGAAAAACAACTGCTCGCAAAAGAGCCTGACCCCCTTGATGTTGCATATTTAAACTTTTTAAAAAGTACACTGGAAGAATGGAAATATGAAAAAGATGATAAGCTAATACCTTGATATAAGGTAATGTTTCTTTTAAGCTTTTTATGCTATAAACATAAGTATAAAATCAAAAGAGAGCATCAAGGCAAAACCATGGATAATAAAGAATACTATATGCAATGCGCCATAGACTTGGCAGAAAATGGGATGAAAAATAACGAAGGCGGACCGTTTGGAGCTATTATTGTAAAAAATGGTAAAATAGTTGGCAAAGGTAATAATAAAGTAACTAGCACAAATGATCCTACAGCACATGCCGAAATGGTTGCAATAAGAGATGCCTGTGCTAATATAAAAAGTTTTGATTTGTCTGGCTGTGAAATTTATACATCTTGCGAACCCTGCCCAATGTGTTTGAGCGCTATTTATTGGGCAAATATTTCTAAAATATATTATGGCAATACTCGTAAAGATGCGGCTAACATTGGCTTTAGAGATGATTTTCTCTTTGAAGAGATAAAAAAAATAATTGAAAATAGAAAAATTCCAACAGAAAACCTTTTAAGAGAGCAGACAATCAAAACATTCAAAACCTGGAATAAAAAAGACGACAAGACACCCTATTAATAATGAATAGTATGTTTTCTTTTTTGAGATTGCATTAAAAGATATATTTTAAAATATAAATATCACCCGTTCTGATAAACAAGCGAAGTATTGTTCATCCATCGTGAAATATTAATATACTGCCTGTACCAGTTTAGTACGGGGAGTATTATGAAACAAAAAAAATTACAATGGTATGTCAATAGATTGTCAGTAATGGGCTTACCCGAAATAACACACCGAGTATTCTCAAAGAGCAAAGAATTCTATATTGTTTCTAACAAAAAGAATATGGAAAATTATGATGTTTCACTGGTAAATTTCGGTAAATTTTTGCTGGAAGAAAAAGACTTACGGTCAATTGCCAAATTCTATAATAATAACAGTGATTTAAAAGAAAATATTATAGAAAAAGCCAATAGTATACTAAATCACGAGTTTAGCTTTTTTAATTTAAACAAAGTAAATATAGGTAATGATATTAAGTGGAATATGGACTACTCAAGTATGAAGTCCTGTCCTACAGACTTGTATAACAAGCTTAATTATCGTGATAGTCATAATATTGGTGATATTAAGTATATTTGGGAGCTAAACAGGTTTCTGCATTTTTATCCTTTGATAGAAGCCTATACAATCACCAGAGACGATCGTTATGCCGATGAAATAATTAAGCAAATATATAACTGGATAAATAATAATCCGTATTTGATGGGCATAAACTGGACAAGCTCTCTGGAACTTGCAATAAGATTAATATCCTGGTCTTATGCTATTAATACATTAAACCTGTCAGGATATAAAATTCCTGAAATAGTAATGCTGGAACTTATTAATAGTATTTATCAGCATACCCATTATATAAATAATCACATATCAGCATATTCTTCTGCTAATAATCATTTGATAGGAGAAGCAGCAGGACTATGCATTAGTGGTTGCTTATATAATTTGGGGGCAATATCTAAAAAATGGCGAAAAAAGGGCTTAAGTATTTTGCTTGAGGAACTGGATAAGCAATTCTTTAATGATGGCATGAATAAAGAGCAAGCTCTTGCATATCATTGCTTTTCATTAGATTTTTATATTTTATCCTTTTTGATACTAGAAAAAAATGGGCATAAAATACCTAAAAAGGCTTGGGATAAATTAAATAAAATAGTAAATGTCTTAATGCACTTTACAGATAATAATTTTAACATTCCTAATATTGGTGACAGCGATGACGGTTATGTTACAGGTTTTATCACTGATTATAAAAAAAATATCTTGTCCTTATTTAATACAGGGGCTATTTTATTTAATTCTCCAGAATATAAGTATAAAGCAAAAGAAAGTTTAGATATTAAAAATTTATGGTATTTTGGTGCAGAATCAATTGATAAGCACAATGCTATTAAGCCAGAAAAGCCTGCTGAAAAATCTAAACTTTTAAAGGAAAGTGGCTACTATATTTTTAATCACGATAATATAAAGGCCTATTTTGACATTGGCAACCTTGGCTTTTTATCCATAGCTGCACACGGTCACGCTGATGCGCTTTCTTTTTGCCTAAGCGTTAATGATACTGAATTTTTGATTGATCCGGGGACCTACGCATATCATTCTAAAAAAGAATGGAGAAATTATTTTAAAGGTACTGCCGCTCACAATACAGTAATGGTTGATGATTTAAATCAATCAGAAATTGGCGGTAATTTTTTATGGCTCAAAAAAGCAAATATATATCTCGAAAAAATGCTTTCAAATAATAACTTTGAATATATAAGGGCCTGGCATGACGGCTACATAAAGCAAAAAGCAAAAGTAAAGCATCAACGAGAAATACTCTTTGTAAAAACAGGTTATTTTATAATAGTTGATCGCTTATTAACAGAAAAGGATAATAATAAATACTGCTTAAACTGGCATTTAAATGAAAACTGCGAAGTTAAAACTGATTCAAGCTGTTATAAAATATCTCAAAATAATCAGACAATAAAAAAGTATATTTTTTGTACGGAATCGCATAAAACTAACATTATTAAAGGTGCACAAAATCCTATATACGGGTGGGTATCAAAAAGCTTCGACATAAAATTACCCACTACTACAATTAATTCATTTGTAGGATCTGATAAAAATATAATGTTTATAACTATTATAGAATGTAAAAATATTATAAAATCTGCAGAATTAAAAAATAATATCTTAAAAATAAATGAAAACAACAAAATTATAAACTATAAATTGAATGATTATCTTAAATAAAGGGATTACTTATGAAAATAAGCATATTTGGACTTGGCTACGTAGGTTGCGTAAGTGCAGGCTGCTTAGCAAAAAACGAGCATAAAATTATTGGGGTAGATATTGACAAACACAAAGTGGAACTTATTAATAACGGCATTCCTACAATAGTTGAGAATCAAATCGACGAACTGATATTAAACGCAAGAAACAGTAAACATTTAGAAGCTACGGATGATACAGATTATGCAATAGCAAATACGGATATATCTATTATTTGTGTAAGCACCCCAGGAACAGAAAGTGGCCACCTTAACCTAAATAATATTTATAAAGTTGCTGAAAATATAGGTAGGGCACTAACCCAAAAGAAATCTTTCCATACAATTGCAATAAGAAGCACAGTTCCACCCGGGACAGGCTCAAATGTTGCATCTATTATTGAGCAGGTTAGTAATAAACAAAACAATATAGATTTTGCAATAGTTTCTAACCCTGAATTTTTAAGAGAAGGAAGCGCTGTAAAAGATTATTTCAATCCTGCTTTTACTCTTTTAGGCTCTGACTGCGATAATGCAATAGAAATAATGTCAAAGATTTATAATGATATTAATGCACCTATCATTAAAACCAGCTTTCACAGTGCAGAAATAATAAAGTACGTAAATAATAGCTTCCACGCCTTAAAAATAACTTTTGCCAATGAAGTTGGTAATATTTGCAAAAATTTAAACATAGACAGCCATGAAGTAATGAACCTGCTTTGCCTGGATAAAAAATTGAACATATCTCCGTATTACTTAAGACCGGGCTTTGCTTATGGTGGCTCTTGCCTGCCAAAAGACCTGGGCGCACTTGTAAATATATCTAAAGGTTTAAATATAGAAACACCTGTTATAACCAATATTGCGCGAAGCAACGAGATACAAAAAGATACAGCCTTAAAAGAAATTTTAAAAACAGGAAAGAAAAAAATAGGGATTCTAGGTTTAAGCTTTAAGGCTGGCACAGACGACCTGAGAGAAAGCCCGATAGTTGAAATTGCAGAAAGATTAGTAGGTAAAGGATATGAAGTTAGAATATATGACAATCATGTTCAATTATCAAGGTTGATGGGCAGCAATAAAAGTTATATAGACAGCAAACTTCCGCATCTATCAAGACTTTTATGTAATCTTAACAATGTTATTGATAATTCTGAAGTTATTGTTATATCAAATAATGAAGAAGAGTATCAAGAAATCTTCGAATTCTCAAATAATCAAACCAATAATTTAACAGATAAAACAGTTATTGACCTTGTTAAGATTAGACATGATAAAGAATTAATCGGAGAATACAATGGATTATGCTGGTAAAATACTCATAATCGTAGAAAACTTACCGGTACCCTTTGACACCAGAGTTTGGCAAGAAGCAAATGCACTTACAGAAGCCGGGTATAAAGTAAGTATAATCTGCCCAAAAGGCAAAGGGTATAATAAAAGTTTCGAGCAAATTAATAATATATCAATTTATCGCCACCCAATGCCAAATGAGGGGGCTGGTGTTGGCTCATATATTGTTGAGTATAGCTGTGCTTTATTTTGGGAATTAGTTCTAGCCGTAAAAATACTCTTTAAAGAGGGCTTTGATGTAATACATGCCTGCAATCCTCCTGATAACATATTTTTAATAGGAGTTCTTTTTAAGCTGATAGGCAAAAAATTTGTATTTGACCATCATGATATAAATCCCGAGCTTTACGAAGCAAAGTTTAGCAAAAAAGGCTTTCTCTATGATATGTTGGTTTTGCTAGAAAAGTTAACGTATAGAACATGTAATATATCAATAGCAACAAATGAATCTTATAGAGAAATCGCAATTAATCGCTGCGGTATGAAATCGGAAAATGTTTTTATTGTAAGAAGTGGTCCGGACCTCAATAGAATTAAAGTACAGCCGCCAATCCCTGAGCTCAAAAAAGGTAAAAGATTTATGGTTGGTTACCTTGGTGTAATTGGCAAACAAGAGGGTCTTGATTATTTGATTAATGCAGCGCATTATATTTTAAGAGAAAAAAATAGGGATGACATTTTATATTGTATAATTGGTAGCGGTCCATATTTAGATGATTTAAAATTGCATTGTACAAAGCTCGGTCTTGATGAGCATATTATATTTACAGGCCGGATACCGGATAAGGAAATGCTTGAATATCTAAATACAGCAGATGTATGCGTAAACCCGGATGAGTATAATGAAATGAATGATAAATCAACAATGAATAAGGTCTTAGAGTATATGGCCTTAGGCAAGCCCATTGTTCAATTTGACTTGAAAGAAGGGCGACATTCTGCCCAAGATGCATCATTGTACGCAAAGAATAATGACTACAAAGATCTTGCAGAAAAAATAATTTATTTATTAGATAGTCCGGCACTAAGACAAATAATGCAAAGATCAGGACAGCAGCGTATAAACACACAACTTCAATGGACTAAACAAAAAACATATCTAATTCAAGCATATCAAAAGCTATTAAAAAACAAGGGTTATAATAATATATCTAGCGAAGGATCATTTGAAAGAAAAGAGAATAACTCCCAACATATCAATAAATAAGCAGCTTTGTATAAAATAAATATATTAATAAAAATTCTATAAATTCTTTTACAATGGTTTAAATGAGGAAAAAAAATCTGATTCATAAAATTTAACAAGCTTGTGAACCTAATAAATATTTTTGTTATGATAAATTTATACTGCTTTAAAAATTAAATTTTAGATAGAATTATTGAGAGCATATACTATTTAAATTGTTTTAGCAGGATTGAATAATCTATAAAGTATTTTAGAGTTAGTTTACAGTCAAAATATAGAGAATAAATATGAATAGGATTTTTTTGTGTGGGAGATATATATTTAAATGAGAAAATTTTCAAATATCATATACTTATTGTATTTAATGGATTTTGCTATATTTTTCGCTTCTTTCTTTGTGTTTAATCAAATATTTCAGATAAATTTAACAACAACATTAATCAGTTCAGCTGTTTTACCATTAAGCTGGCTTTATGTATTATGGCTAAAAGACTTTTATACGTTAACCTGTGAGCATTTTTTAAAAAGAATCTATTATTTATTTGAGGGCTTTATAATCGTCTTAATAATTTCAGGTTCTTTATTATTATTCTTTAATTTTGATAAATCATACTTTATTTATTTAATAATAACTACTTTGGTAAGCTTTAGTATTACAACAGCTTGGAGAGCTTTATTTTATAAATATACAAATAATTTAAAAGCTGAAAAAAATGTATTAATAATAGGTGCGGGGCATTCTGGTCAGCGCTTAGCTCAAGAAATTACAAATCATCCTGAGTTAAAACTTAATATAGCTGGATTTGTTGATGATGATCAAGAAAAACAAAATTATGTTATAAGTGGTAAAAAAGTGCTGGGCGCTAGTCAGAATTTAGATAAAATTTTTGAAGAACACAAAATAAACTTTGTGTTTCTTTGTATAACTGGAAAGATAAAGAAGACTGTACTATTAGAGCTGTCTAAAATAATTAACAGCAATAAAAATTTCAAAATTTTAAAATATACCACAGCTTATGAGTATATAACACAAAAAACTCCGGTTAAAACTAATACGGCAGATTATTTTTTAACATTGGTATTGCAAAACAAAAAACCTTTTTATAAAATAATTAAAAGATTATTTGATATTTATGCAGCTTCTATAATAGCAATTTTAACATCTCCAATAATGTTATTTGTTGCTTGTTCTATTAAGTTTGCTGATGGTGGAAAAATATTCTACATTCAAGAAAGAATAGGCAAAGACGGAAAACCGTTTAAGGTATATAAATTTAGAACAATGATTGAAAACGCAGACAAAGAAGGGATGGTGGATAAAGGTAACACACAGGATAACAGGATATTACCGTTCTGTGCAATTATTCGTAAAGCTCGTTTTGACGAGCTACCGCAAATGTTTAACATTTTAAAAGGTGAAATGAGTATAGTCGGACCAAGACCGGAATTTATAGAATTTGTAAAAGAGTATGAACAAAAAATACCTTTTTATAAATTTAGGCATTCTGTAACACCCGGTTGGACCGGGTGGGCGCAAATCAATTACGGCCATTGTGTAAATGTTGATGACATTATCGAAAAGCTCAGATATGATTTTTATTACATAAAAAATAGAAATATATTTTGGGATTTTAGTATTTTAGTAAAAGCCGTTGGCATGGCACTAAGCGGCAGGCATAGTTAAACAATTTATACCGGTTCTCAATTAAATTTTAGATTACTTTTTTCATAGTATAGTCTATTTTATTAGACTTACAGGATTGAAGAATCTGAAAAGTTTTTTTGAGTTAGTATAAAGGCAATATTAGGCGCGTTAGGCTCATTGAAATTTAAATTGAAGAAAATAGACAAAAAGTTTGGTTAAAAGTATAAAGTATACAAAGCTTTATAAATAAAAACTTACACTGGAGTGTATTATGGCTAATACATATATACCGGGCGAATTGGTATTCGACCTGTATAAAATTAGGCAGATTTTGTATTTTAGAAGAAAACAAATAGCAATAATATATATAATTATGATTTTAGCTAGTTTAATTTATAGCTTATTTTCGCCTAAAATTTATGAATCAAAAGCTAATATATTAATAAACATAAATAAAAACACTAATATAAAAGAGTTTAATCCATATCACTCTGATAAAGAGATGCTTTATGCTGCAAGTAAAAAAAATCCCACAACAAAATTTATAAATAATGAAATACAAATTTTAAAATCAAGCAAAGTACTAGAACCTGTTATCAAAAAAAATAATATTTTATCAAAAAATAATCAATTTATTACCCCTGAAAAATTAATTAATAGTAATCAATTAATAGTAGAAAATGTTAAAGATTCCGATGTGGTTGCAATTAGGTATATAGATATATCCCCGGAAAAGGCTCAATCTTTTATAAATGATTTTTTAGCAAGTTATGTATTAATTTCGAATAGTTTGTATTTAGAAAAAACAAAAAATGATTTAAGATTTTTGGAAAAACATATTAAAAAAATTCATGATTCTATTAATAAAAAAATAGTAAATTTAAACTCATCAGATGTACATACACTCCTGAAAACACCTGTTAACTTGGATTTAATAGGCTCTATTGATTCAAATTACAGTATTTATAAACAGGATGTAATACAAAAATATTTCAATTATAAAAAATATCGTAAAGAACTGGAACAGGAGTTATCGAATTTAGCTAGATTGCAGTCAAATTTAAAAAACAGCAAAATTATTGAAGATTATTCAAAAAAATCGAAAAAATTTACTATCCTCTCAGGTCCTACTTTATCTGAGAAAAATAACTATATAGAGCCTAATTTAGTAGTAAATATTATATTAGGGCTTATATCAGCGTTTTTTATTAGCCTTGGATACATTATTTTCTCAGAAATAACCAGTAAGAAGCTTCCGCTAAGTGATTTTTATTCTTTTAAGAAAATAGTAAAGCTTAATGATTTTTATAAAATATCGAATTTATTGATTTTAAAGCAAGATTACTTATCTAATGCCTCTATAATTTCTCTGGTTGAGCCTAATACAAAAACTAGGATGCTAAACAAGTTAAACTTAATCCTTAATGAAAGAGTTACTATTGATGCTAATACTTGCCATTTTGATAACAAAGTTATTGAAAGTACTAATCTAAAAAAAATTCTGGAATATATCAAGTGTTCATCTCATATTATATTTTTCATTAAGATTAATAAAACCAATAGAGAGCTTTATAAGATTTTAAAACAGCATATTAAAGTGCTTAAGAAAACTATTATTTTAGAATTGATAGATTAGGTAAGGGGTTCTAAGATGAAATTTTCAGTTTTAATATCAATATCACCAAATGAAAGAGCAAATAATCTGGAATGTTCAATAAATAGTCTTACTAATCAA
This sequence comes from Candidatus Gastranaerophilales bacterium, assembly GCA_028280605.1. GTDB lineage: Bacteria > Cyanobacteriota > Vampirovibrionia > Gastranaerophilales > JANQFW01 > JANQFW01. The sequence continues at coordinate 1,103 of JANQLL010000165.1, read as the reverse complement.
ATTTTGCAGCCTAATGAGATTGTAATAATAAAGGACGGTCAATTACCGCAAGAATTAGTTAATATACTTAATGACTATAAATTAAGGCGTCCTGATTTGTTTAATATTATTGGATTTGAGCAGAATAAAGGCCTAGGAGTTGCTTTAAATGAGGGTTTGCTAAATTGTAGCTATAACATAGTTGCTAGGATGGATAGTGATGATATTTGCGTACCTGACAGATTTAAGTTGCAGATCCAGTATTTACAAGATAATCCTCACATTGATATAGTTGGGAGCTATATTGCAGAGTTTTATCAAAGTATTGATAATATAACAGGTTACAGGAACGTCCCATTAAATGATAACGACATCAAAGCATTTGCTAAATGGCGTAATCCTTTGAATCACATGAGTGTTATGTTTAGAAAAAATGCTGTTTTGAAAGCCGGTAATTATTCTGATATGCGACATATACAAGATTATGAACTATGGATTAGAATGATCAAATCAGGATGCAGATTTGCCAATTTGCCCTTGGTTTTAGTGTTTGCACGAACAATTCAATCTGATAAAAAATATAATTTAAATTATTTTAAATACGAATTAATAATACAGTTTAAATTGTACAAACTTGGCTTTGTGAATCATTTTGAGCTTGTTAGAAACATTGTTTTGCGATTAATACTAAGGTTATCTCAATATAATTTAGGTAGTATTTTGTATTTAAAGTTTTTAAGGACAAATGAGAGAATATCAACGTCAAAAAATATAACGGTTGAAAAGCAATACAATGTTTTTAAATAGCTATGCTTAAAGCATTTGAAAATGTAGAGTTTAAAAATTTAATTATACATTTCTTAAAGTATTTGCCAGTATTAGCATTTCTGTTATATTATAATAAGGCGTATAAATGTTTATAAAGATTTTATAGAACAAATGGTAAAAAGAATACACGAAATAAGAGATCCTATATGCAATTTTATTCATGTTGATATAAATGAACGTGAAATTTTAGACTCTGATTATACTGCTCATCAATTAAATTTCAGATTACTCTTTTGAATGAGTTTATAAAAAGTAAAATTGACCATTTAACTTTTTAACACTCCCGCTTCACAATT
>JANQLL010000164.1 GCA_028280605.1 Candidatus Gastranaerophilales bacterium | reverse complement strand
AAAAACATTAGCTTTTTCAAAGTCTGATTTCTGGCATGATCTTGTTACACGATTGTTTATTATTAATTACAATTTATCACTTAAAAATTAACCACTACCCTAGACTTTTTGAACCAGAAACATACAGGGATTATGCAGCAGCTTGACGCGGGTAATGCTGCTATAACTATGGCAGCAGATACTACACAATTGATACGGGAACAGGCGATGTAGTCATTGAGTTAAGAGCCAGCACAGGAAAAACAAATCTGGCAAGCGGTGATATAACTTTAAATAATATAACAGCAAATCAAATAACCGTATTAAATCAAGGTACCACCTCTGCTTCAGATGTGATCATTAACGCAGTTGCAGAGCTAAGTGCATCATCTACTGGTGATACTATAATTGCCACAGCAGAAAATGGTTCTTTTACAAATAACGAGGGTAATAGCGCGTTTAGCACACCAAGCGGCAGATGGTTGGTGTATTCAGACAATCCAACCAACACAACCGAAGGGCTTTCTTCACATAACAAACAATATACGCTTATGGCGATATTATATCTGCATTCGGCAGTGGGGACTATGTGTTCTACAGCTACCAACCAACAATTACAATTACAGCAAATAATAAATCTAGAACTTACGGTGATGCTAATCCTAGTTTTACATATGGATCAGCAGGATTTATTGATGGTGATAATACAGGAACCTCTATTAGTAATACACCTTCATTAACAACAACCGCAGATAATACAAGCGATGTTGGCGGGTACACAATCATAGGCTGCTCAGGGTATAGTATGACTTCTCCATTAGGATATGCATTTACCTTTGAGAATGGCACTTTGACCATAGCACAGCGTAACCTGACTATTATGATCACAGCGTCAAGACATACGGTGATGCCAACCCTGCGTTTAGCTCAACATTTACAAATCTTGCTGCTCACGATGTAGAAGGTAATGTCGGTACCGTAACATATACCACGGCTGCTGATGACTCAAGTAATATAGGTGGTTATGCTGTAAATCCACAAATCACAGGCGGTAATCAGGGCAGTGCATTTGGTAACTATAGTATTACTTACACAGATGGCACTTTGACAGTAAAGGAGAATTCACAAATTCAAGATGAAGTAATAAATAATATTGAAGCTTCTTTTGATCAAACTGAAGTAGAAAATGTAGTAATAGAAGAGAATCATTCTGAGAGTACAGCTGTTGAACAAAACACAGTTGCTGCAGATAATAACCCTGATAATACTAGTACTGAACAAGATACAGTCGATGAAAACAATGGAAAGAACACTTCTGAGAAAGAAGTTGTTCAAGATGATAATAGTAATGATTCCCAGAGTAATTCTAATGATGATTCAAGTAGTAAAGATCAAAGTCCTACTCAAGCAATGGTGTCAAATGTTTTTGTTAATTATGAAAATGTAGAAATGGGTCAAAAAGAATTAGTTGAGAGTTACAACTTATTAAATAATCTTATAAATTTTGGTAGCCCTGAACTTGAGTATGAGGCTGATCTTGAGGCTGTAAAATATTTGCATGAATTAGGATATCATCCAAGAGCTTTAAAATCTTATCTTAATATTGTTGATATATTTGAAAGGTTAAAGGGTAACAAACGTTCTGCCGGACTTTCTTTTGGTCGTCACCCAAAAACTGTAAAAAGAATAAACAAAATGGAAAAATACATAGTTAAAAATAAATATTTACTTACAGGTAGTAAAAATTTAAATGTATCAAATTATCTGGTAAACGTAAAAAAACATAAGCAGTTAAATTATTCTGCAAAAATAACTAAGGTTCTTGATTATATATATAGTAAAAATACTGAAATAGAATATCAGGATGTACAAGTACTTAACAATATTTCTAAAAAAAGATAATCTATAAAGTTTAAAATAATATAGAGCTAAATTATTGTATGAAGAGTGCTGATCTTATTGTTTTGTTTCGAACTCAGGATTCCTTTTTTTATTAAGAATTGTAAACTAGGTAAACTAAGTTAAATAACATTTCTTAACTAAAATATAAAAATTTTTCTTAAATCTTTCAAAAAATCATCAAAGTTTTTATTCAACTAACCGATATAATAAATATGATTTAATATATTTATTAAAAATCAGTGATGATAAGACATTTAAATTAGGGAAACCTCTTCATGACAGACAAGTCAATTATTGGAGCAAACGAATTGAACCAAAACGAGTCTATGACATTAAAAGATGATCCTCTTGAGGCAATTTTTGCATTGAATTTTGGAGATTTCGTTACTGATCATTTGATATCAGAAGATTTACTCTCAAAAATTAATTGTTCTTTTAAAGACAAAATTACAAGATTAAAAAATCAATTAAGAGAGCTAATTTCTATCTATTCATTAGATCAGACATTATCTCTGTTGGGATTCAGCAGTAATGAAGAATCTGTTATTTATAATGCAATTTCTCAAACCATTTCTCAAATGTTGGAAATAGAATCTTGCAATATTTATATTCAACAAACATATGTAAATGCACAAGATCAAACAAGTGAGGATTCATCGCTAATTTTAATAGGGAGTTCATTAAACAATCAAGATGCTTGTAAAGTAATAAATATTTCTTCAAAGGATCAAAATAACATTTTTATTAATGCCTACTTGGAAAAGAAAACAATTTATCAAAAAAGTAAAGGTGGAAAAAACTTTTCTTTAGTTGTTCCAATGGCAAATAATTATGAATGTATAGGATTAATAGTATTAAGCGACTCAGTACAAAAACAAATAGAGCCTGAACAAGTTAGATTATTAGAAGTTACTTCGCAATTAATTGTTACTTCTATGATGTTACAAAAATCAATAGAATTAACTGAAAGTATTTTAAATTCAGAAGAAAGAACTCCTGATGAATTAATGCACTTAAGAACAGAATTGACTGCTAATATCGGTGACTTAGGAGATGAACAGCAATCATTTGTTGAATCTTTAGCTAATGTTGTTGATGTGAAATGCCATTATAAAAAAGAACACTCTCAAAAAGTTGCAAATATTGCCAGAGAAATAGCAGAATACTTGTATTTAAATGAAAAAACTATTGATTTGATTTATTATGCGGCATTGCTGCATAACATTGGAAAAATAACTATACCTCAAGAAATTTTTTCTAAAAAAGGAAAACTGACAGAAGAAGACTGGTTACAGTTAAATAATCACCCCAATATAGGTGTTAGCTTATTAATGAAAATTAATTTTATGTCAGAAGTTATACCTTATATTCATTATCATCGAGAAAGATGGGATGGAATGGGTGAACCTGAAGGTTTATCTGGATTCAGCATACCGTTGGGTTCCAGGATAATAGCAGTAGCTGATGCTTATCAAGCATTATTGTCTCAACGACCATACAGGGTCTCTATGGAATTAAAAGAAGCTCTTGATCTTATGAAAAAAGAAGCTGGTATAAAATGGGATCCTGTAGTAGTTGATGCATTACTAGAAATTAGTAGATAATAAGCTAATAATCTGGGTTGTTAAATTTTATAAAGAGGATACGGCAATGTATCCTCTAATTTTTATGCTTATTATTTCTTTAAATTTTGCTGGTATAAAAAAAATTAAAAACTAATATAGAATAAATGGCTGAACTAATTAAAATAAGAAATAACATATTATTATATCTAAGTCTCAAGTATATAAAAAAATTATTTTGTATTGCCAAAAGCAAGAAGAAAAGGTAATATAAAATATAAACGAAGTAGATATAATAATCATAAAATTTTATATTTACGTCAAGAGTTAATTGTTTAGGAAAAGTATTAAATACGCAAAACGAACAAGGTGTATTTTGATTGTTAGTATAGCAGGAGAGTAATTAATATGACTAAAGTTCTTGTTATTGATGATTCCCCTTTTATTTTTAAAGCTATAAAAAAAGCTTTAACACCTAAAGGGTTTGAAGTTGTTGATAATGCTTCAAATGGACAAGTTGGACTAGAGATGGTTCAAAAATATTCACCGGATATTATTACTTTGGATGTAACTATGCCGGTCATGGATGGTATAGAGACAGCAAGAGAATTGTTAAAGTTGGGATATTCATCCAAGATAGTTATGCTTAGCGCAATGGGTGATGAAGCACTGATAGATGAAGCAAAAAGCTTAGGTATCAAGCATTTTTTATCCAAACCGTTTAAGGCTGAACAAATGCTTGAAAAAGCACAAATTATTTTGGAAGGTAATGGTTCTGCAGTTTAATTGAAATTAGAGTGAAAATATGCAACAAGAAGCTGTTATAAATTTATTTAAAAGTTCTTTTTTGGAAATCTCTGAAGAATTGGTAGAAGCGGAATTTCAAGAAGCTCATAATTTGGATGATAAAACAAGGATAGCAATTATTATTGGTATTACTGGTAAGAAAAAGGGTAGAATTATTCTAGAGACAGATATGCTTACTGCTCAGAAGTTTACTGAGGCAATGAATTGTGGAGATCCGCTTGATGATCCAAAGGAGCTTTATTTGTATATGGCAGAATTTGCTAATATGTTTTGTGGTAGAGCTACTACTTATATAAATGATTTATTTCAAGGTCGTGAAGCTTGGTTAGCACCTCCTGCTATATATTCAGGAAAAAATTTAAAGATGGATACTCCGTCTTTAAACTCTGAAGTTCTGTATTTTAAACATGAAATAGGTATTTTTACAATTGATATAGGATTTGAAAAAGAAAAAAAAGAATAAACAATCCTATATTTACTTTCTGAATCAGAATATAAATTTAAGGAAAAGAGATATTAAAATATATCTTTGCTCTTTAAAGCTGGTAAATTTTTAAGAAATGGAGAAAGAACTGTGTCCGGTTTAGATTTTACAGTAGAAGAATTGTTAGCTAATGATTATGATTCGGTAGATGAAGAATTTTTAGAAGATTTTTTTGTAGAAGCTAAAGAGCATATTGAAAATATTGAAATGAAATTGCTGGAACTAGAAAAAAATTCTTCTGATCCGGAAATTATTAATTCTATATTTAGATCATATCATACTATAAAAGGGTTGGCTGGTTTTGTTAGCCAACTTTTAATTCAAAAAATTGCGCATACAACAGAAACATTGATGGATTTATGCAGAAATAATGAAATAAGCGCAACAAAAAAAATTATTGATATAATTTTACTCTCTACTGATTTAATTAACAAAATCTGTCAGGAACAGTCTCTAAATAAAAATGAGAATTTTATAAGAACCGCTTGCAATCATTTGGAATCTATACAAAATGTTATCGAAAGCAAAGATTCTGAGCTTTCTTTAGATATTGAAGTAGAAGTATCTTCTGAGGTACAGTCTCCAAAAATTGGAGAAATTTTGGAACAGCACGATGTTTTAGATGAAGATGATATTCAGGATATATTAGAAAAACAAAGTGAAAACACTGAAATGATGTTTGGAGAAATAGCTGTAAAAGAACAAAAGGCAACACCTAAGGAGGTTGTTGAAGCTGTTAGAACCCAGGCAAAAGTAAATACCAATGAGTATATGAGAGTTCCCCTGAGTAAAATTGAGCATTTGACAAATATGATAGGGGAATTGATGATTACTCATTCTGTTATTGAGCAATCAACTATTAATAAATTTAGGACTGAAGATAATTCAATATCATCGAACTTTTTAAAAGTTTCTAGAATAACCAAAGATATACAAAACCTTGCTATGAATTTGAAGATGGTTTCTTTAAAGTCTACCTTTCAAAAAATTTCTAGAATAGCAAGGGATACAATTTTTGAATTAGATAAAAATATTATGTTTATAACACAAGGTGAAAATACTGAAATTGATCGCAGTGTAGCAGAGAAGATTTTAGAGCCTCTAGTTCACCTTGTCAAAAATGCTATTTCTCATGGAATAGAATCATCTGCTGAAGAACGAGTATCTCTCAGTAAGGCTGTACAAGGCTTAGTAACAGTTAGTGCATATAGTAAAAGAGGATTTGTTTATATAGAAGTTGCTGATGATGGTAAAGGTTTAAATAAAGAAAGAATTTATCAAAAAGCAATTGAGAAAAAATTAATAGACTCTAACAGAAATTATTCAGATAAAGAAATCCAAGAATTTATTTTACTTCCTGGTTTTTCAACAGCTGAAAAAGTAGATAGCATCTCAGGAAGAGGTGTTGGAATGGATGTTGTTAAGACTGAAGTGCAAAAAATAGGTGGAAAATTAGATATAAATAGTCAAATTAATAAAGGAACTACTTTTATACTAAAATTACCGATAAATAATGCTGTAATGAATGGTACAATAGTGAATTTAGCTAAATCTAATTATATAATTCCAACAATAAATGTAAAACAAATTATTCAACCAAAAAATGAACAATGGGTTTATATACAAAGTAAACAATCTATGATTAAGGTTAGAGAGGATGTAATTCCAGTAATTGACATCTGGCGTATATTTGACCAAACAAAATCTAAGGATTATGAGCCGGAGTTGATAATTATACTGGAGATGGAACACACACTAAAAGCTTTGCCTATTGATAGTATTACCGGACGACAGGAAATTGTCCTTAAGCCTTTGGGTGAGGAATTTAAAAATTTGAATTTCTTTTCCGGTTCTTCAATATTGGCAGATGGTGCTGTTTCATTAATATTTGACATTGAAAATTTATTTAAGTTAGATGAAGGAGCATTGTAAATGTTAGAACTGCAAGTTAATTCTCAGGAAGGTAAATATTTAACCTTTTATTTAGGAAACGAAGATTATGGCATACCAATTTTAAAAGTAAAAGAAATAATTGGAATGATGGACATTACTTATGTGCCTAGAACGCCTGAATTTATCAAAGGTGTAATTAATCTAAGAGGAAAAATTATTCCTATTATGGACTTAAGACTCAAATTTGGTATGGATGAAAAAGATTACAATGAAAGAACTTGTATTGTGGTTGTGGAAGTTCTTATCAATGGATCACAACGACATTTAGGTATTGTTGTTGATACTGTATCAGAAGTTATGAATATCAATGGTAAAGATATTGAACCACCTCCGCAGTTTGGAGCAAAGATTGATGAAAACTTTTTGACAGGTATGGGAAAAGTAAAAGACAAAGTTGTAATGTTGTTAGATATTGAGCAAATTGTTAATAGCGAAGAATTTGTTGCTTTATTTAACAACATGCGAGAAGAAGAAACGTCTATAGTTTAATAAATTGTATTTAACAGAGCCTAATCACATCAGACTCTGTTAAATATCAATAATTTAGTGCTTGCTTAATATATATTATTTAAATTCACCTTGAAAGGAACCAGCATGTTTAACTTTAGCAAAATGAAATTGAGCCTCAAAATTGCACTGGGGATAGGTTTAGTAGTCATGTTATTTGTTGTTTTAGCTGTATACACCGTTATAAACTTATCAAAAATTAATAATGATATTACAGATTTATCAGTTAAATATGCTCCCATCGTTGAAGGTGTGGCTGCTGTAGAAAAAGCTTACCTAGAGGCAAACTTATATTCCAAAGCTTATGTAATCAGAGCAGATGAAAATTCTTATAAAAATGCAGAAAAGTACAAAAATAAAACAAATGAAGATATACATAAGTTAGAAAAGCTTGTAAATAAATTTCAAAATATGAACGCTATAAGTAACAAATTAGAAGACTTTGAAAATTTGTTGCATGAAGGTGAAGCTTTATTAAAAAATATGAAAGAAAAGAATATTGAATTAGATAAGTTAATGGCAGAGGGAAATGAGTATGGCAAAGCTTTAAGCTATGACCTGACTATTTATTCTACAATGCAAGCTCAAAAGTTAAAAAAAGGTCTTAGGTCTGGAGATTCTATGGATATAATAAGCAGAAGGGTTACAAAAATGCTTTTTGCCAACGACTCTCTTGATTTAATTAAAACTTATAGAATAAATGTTTTAAATGCGATTTTAAAAAATGATAATAAGCAGTTAAAAGATAATACTGCAAGCTTGGATAAGATTTATTCTGATGTAGACATGATTCTAGCAATGACTACCAAGGATGTAGATATAACTAGATTAAATAAAATTAAAGATAACTTAAAAAAATATCAACAAACAATATTAAATATTGCTCAAGCCCGTTTAAAATTAGATGAAATAGAACAAAATAGAGAAAATGTTGCAAATAGAGCTTTAATATTTACAGAAGCCTTATCAACAAGTGGAATAAACAGTATAAAAGATAACTCGACGAAAGTAGCTAAAGTACAGACTCAAGTTAAAGATTTTGTTTTTGCAGGCTTGTTTATTTGTATATTTTTAGCAACATTGGGATGCTTGGTAGTTGTTAATAGCATAGCAAAGCCTATTAACAAAATAGTGAAAAAGCTTGATGACAGTTCTAATGCTGTAACTGATGCATCTGGTAAAATATCTCTGTCAAGTCAACAATTGGCCTCCGGTAGTGCAGAACAAGCTTCTTCTATAGAAGAAACATCGTCAACGCTGGAAGAATCTTCATCAATGGTAAGACAAAATACAGAAAATACTAATCAGGCTGCAGGCTTGGCTAAACAGACTAAATTTGCTGCTGATAAAGGTTATGCAGAGATGAATGAAATGATGGGTTCGATGCAGGAAATTAAAAAGTCCAGTGATGAGATAGGTAAAATTATTAAAGTAATTGACGAAATGGCATTTCAAACAAACATATTATCTTTAAATGCAGCAGTAGAAGCAGCCAGAGCTGGCGAAGCCGGAAAAGGATTTGCAGTAGTTGCGGAAGAAGTAAGAAGTTTGGCCCAAAGAAGTGCACAAGCAGCAAAAGATACAGCAGAGATAATAGAAAATAACATACATTTATCAGAGCAAGGAGTATCTGTTGCTCAGAGGGTAAACAGTTCATTGATAGAAATAAATGACCAAGCGCAAAAAGTTAGTGATTTGTTGGATGAAGTATCAACAGCAAGTCAAGAACAAGCTCAAGGTATATCTCAAATAAATAATGCAATATCTCAAATGGAGCAAATAGTACAAAATAATGCAACGACTGCAGAGCAAGGAGCAAATGCAGCAGATAGCATGTCTGCTCAGGCTGTTAATATGAAAACTATAATTAACGAACTAATAATTATGATAAATGGTGCTAATCAAAATACAGTTGTGGATAGGTGTTCTGCAGCTACTGCTCAACAGTCTAAACAGGTTCAAAATATAAAACCAGTACAAGCACCTAAAAAAGATCAATCAGCGCATAAACCTGTATCAAAAATCAAAAAGGATTTATGCTCTAATAATACAAAAGTAGTTTCACCGGAAGATGTGATTCCTTTGGAAGATGATACAGAAGGCTTTTAAAAAATATAATTAAGTGGATTTTAAACAAGGAAAGGTATAAAAATATGGATTTACAGGTTCAAATTCAAGCAGGAAAACATTTAACATTTTTTCTGGGAAAAGAAGATTATGGCATTCCCATTTTAAAAGTAAAAGAAATAATTGGATTGATGGAAATAACTTATGTACCCAGGACACCAGAATTTATTAAAGGTGTTATCAATCTCAGAGGGAAAATTGTTCCAATTATGGATTTAAGATTAAAATTTGGAATGAAAGAAAAAGATTATAATGAAAGAACTTGTATTATAGTTGTTGAAGTTTTTATTAATGGCGTGGAAAGGCAATTAGGTATAGTAGTAGATTCTGTATCTGAAGTTTTAAATATAAATGAAAAAGATATAGAACCTGCTCCGAAATTTGGAGCTAATGTATCTGATAATTTTTTAACAGGTATGGGTAAGGTAAAAGATAGAGTAGTTATGTTGCTGGACATAGAACAAGTAGTTAATAGTGATGAAATGGTAAGCTTATTTGATAGCCAGCAGCAAGAAGTTACTGTTGAAGAATAAATATATAAGGTTAGTTAGAATAAGAGAAGGGGCATCTACACGTTCCTTCTCTTATAAACTGGAATAAAAATATGATATTTAACTATGAGATCTCTGAAGAATTATTTGAAAAATATAGACAATTAATTTTTGATATGCTTGGCATTCATATGAATAATACAAAAAAAGAGATGGTAAGCACTAAAATTAATAAAATTACTAGAAGGCATAATATTGAAAGCGCTGAAAAGTTATATGAATTGTTATTATCTTCTAAGTTAGACAAAAGTATATTAGAAAATTTTGTGGATGAAATAACTATTCATAAAACTAACTTTTTTAGAGAAGATAATCATTTTGAATTTATTAAACAAAATATTAATTTTATTTTGGATAATATAAAAAGAATAAGGCAGAATAAAGAAATTCGAGTTTGGAGCTCAGCGTGTTCTACAGGTGAAGAACCTTATACAATAGCAATGGTTTTAAAAGAGTGCTTGCCTCTTGATATTAATATCAAAATTTTGGCAACAGATGTAAGTTCAGGTGTTATTTCCACCGCTCAAAAGGGGAGATATCCTATTGAAGCTGCTTCTAATGATATAAAGCCATTGTATTTACAACGTTATTTTAAAAATATTGGAGAATATTATGAAATAAAACCTGATATAAAAAAATTAATTACCTTTAGAACTTTTAACTTAATGAGTGAGTTTCCATTTTTAAATAAATTTGACATTATATTTAGCAGAAATGTAATGATTTATTTTAATATAAAAACTCAAGGGGAGTTAATTCATAAATATTATAATTCATTGATAGAGAACGGAATATTATTTATTGGACACTCCGAAAGTTTGACGCAAAGACAATATAAGTTAAAGTATTTACAACCAACAGTTTATATGAAGTGATCTTTTTATGTTTAAAAGTAGAGAACGACAAAATAAAGATTTTGACGATATTACTAAAAAACAGTATTTTTTGCAACCTGGCTATATATTTGTTAGCCAGGAACCATATTTAATCCAGACTGTGTTGGGTTCTTGTGTTGCTGTATGTTTATGGGATTCTAAGCTTAAAATTGGTGGTATGAACCATTATATTCATTCTTCACCTTTTGATAAAAATGAAAAAACTTGCCAGTACGGCTGCTATGCGACGCCTCATCTAGTAAAATTATTATTGGACATTGGGTCGAAAAAAAATGACTTAAGAGCTCACATAATTGGTGGCGCTCAAAATCCTGATATGCAAAGTTATTTAATTGGTGATGGAAATATAAAAGTTGCAACAACAATTTTAAAAGAACAATTTATAGATATTCTTAGCTCTGACACGGGTGGACAAATAGGGAGAAAAGTAATATTTGACAATTATTCTGGTGATGTAATGGTAAATAAAGTTCAAAATATAAGAAAGAGTGACTGGTATGAGGACAATTAGTGTATTAATAATCGATGATTCCGCATTGGTTAGAAAAATCTTGACACAAGAATTATCAAAAGATCCACAGATTGATGTAGTAGGGTCTGCGCCTGATCCGTATATAGGAAGGGACAAAATTGTTACTTTAAAGCCGGATGTGGTTTTATTGGATATTGAAATGCCTAGGATGGACGGCTTAACTTTTCTTGAAAAGTTAATGAAATATTATCCAATGCCGGTAATTATTATTAGTTCTTTAGCTAAAAATAATTGTGATCTTGCTATTAAATGCTTAGAATTAGGGGCTGCTGATGTAGTGCCTAAGCCAGGCGGATCTTACTCTGTAGGCGATATGTCCGAACAGCTTATAGACAGGATTAAAGGTATTAAATCCATTAATACTAATAAGTTATTCAACAAGTCAAATGAGGTAAAAGCATATAATCAAGCTATATTAAAGAATACATATGTAAATTCTAATAATCAGATTATTGCAATAGGAGCTTCAACTGGGGGAACTGAGGCAATAAAACATGTTTTAACAAATTTACCGCCTACAATGCCTCCTATTGTTATAGTTCAGCATATGCCACAATATTTTACCAAGTCTTTTGCGGATAGCGTGAATAACCTTTCGCAATTGTACGTAAAAGAAGCAGAGAATAATGAATCTGTTACACCGGGCAAAGTCTTAATAGCTCCTGGGAACAAGCACATGGCTCTAAAGAAGCGAGGCGGTAATTTTTATGTGGAAATTTTTGACGGTCCTTTAGTTTTTCATCAGCGTCCAGCCGTGGAGATTTTATTTGATTCTGTTGCTGAGTGTGCCTGCCCTAATGCTATGGGTATTATTTTAACCGGTATGGGTAAAGATGGTGCCAAGGGCTTGCTACATATGAAAGAAGCCGGTGCTTATACAATAGCACAGGACGAAGCAAGTTGTGTTGTATTTGGAATGCCTAAAGAAGCTATCCAAATAGGTGCAGCTAAAAAGGTATTAAGCCTGGATAGTATTCCTGGGGCAATGGTAAATCATCTCAAAAGTAACTTAAATAATAAAGAAAAAGCTATGTAAAAAAAATATATAGAATAATTTAAAGTCAGGCTGTTTTATCGCTAGCCTGACTTTAATATCTCTGTACGCAATAAATAAAAAAATAATAAACCGCTATTATGAAAATTCTTCCAAAAGACTATCATCCATTTCAAAGTTAGCATATACATTTTTAACGTCATCATGATTTTCCAGACTATCCAATAATCGCAACAAGTATTTTGCAGTGTCTTTGTCTTGTACTGGCACGATATTTTGTGGAGTACGTGTAATTTCTGCATTATTAAATGTATAACCTGCTTTTTCAATGCCTTCTGTTACTTCTTGCAGAGTATTTGGAGTTGTAATAATTTTAAATGAATCTTCTTCATCTATAAAGTCTTTAGCACCTGCATTTATGGCAGCATCAAAAAGGTCTTCTTGATTAATATTGTTTTTATTTATTGAAATATGACCTTCTTCATTAAACATCCAGCCAACACAGCCGGTTTCTCCTAAATTACCGTTATTTTTGTTGAAATAGCTTCTGATGTCACCGGCAGTTCTGTTTCTGTTATCTGTTAATGCTTGAATTAATACTGCTACACCGCCTGGACCATATCCTTCATAAATTATTTCCTCAATATTATCAGAAGCACCGACACCTGAAGCCTTTTCTATAGCTTTTTTGATATTATCATTTGGTAAACCCGAAGCTTGTGCTTTTTCTATGGCTGCTCTAAGTCTAAAGTTAGCGTTTATATCAGGTCCGCCGGCTTTTACTGCAACCATAATTTCTTTAGAAAACTTTGCAAATGCAACACCTTTTTGAGCATCAACTTTTGCTTTTCTGTGCTTAATATTAGTCCATTTTGAATGTCCAGCCATCTTAAACCCTCCTTATATATCCAGACCGATATCAAGAGTTCCGGCTTTAGTTATAATTGCACTTGTAGAAATATAATCAATTCCTGTTGATGCAACTTCATTAATATTTTCATACTTAATATTGCCGCTAACTTCTATTATTGCTTGACCGTTTATAATTTCAACAGCTTCTTTTATTTTTTCAGTACTCATATTGTCAAGCATAATAATATCAACTTTTTGATCAAGAGCTTCTTTTAGCTGATCTAAATAATCTATTTCAACTTCTATTTTTACAGTATGAGGAATAGTTGCTTTTACTCTTTTTATAGCCTCTGTCACGCTGCCAGCTAATTGAATATGATTGTCTTTAATCATAATACAATCGAACAAGCCAAATCTATGAGTTGTGCCTACGCCCACTTTAACAGCATATTTTTCAAATATTCTGAAGTTAGGAGTTGTTTTTCTTGTATCTACAACTTTTGCGTGATAAGGTGCTGTTGCTTCCTGATATTTTCTTGATACTGTGGCAATACCGCTTAATCTTTGAATAAAATTCAGCGCAAGTCTTTCTGCAGATAGAATGGCTTTTGCACAGCCTTTTATAATAATTAAATCCTGACTTTTTTTAATTTGATCGCCGTCATTAACAAAGGTTTGTATTTCAATATCAGGATCAAGAATTTTAAATACCATTTTAACAATATCAACACCTGCAACAATACCGTCTGCACGTGAATTCATGCGTGCGGTTAATTTGTCACCTGGCTTTACTATTGCATCTGCTGTCAGGTCACCATGTCCTATATCTTCTTGTAAAGCATTTTCAATATGTTTTCTTACTATAAAGTCCGGTAATAAATAAGACATCCCAGTCTACTCTCCTTTTTGTATATAACTATGTTTTGCAATTGAATCCGGTTCAGGATAATCATCTCTAAAATGAGCGCCACGACTTTCTTTTCTCAATAGAGCACTTTTCACAATCAATTCTGCTACAATCAGCAAGTTTCTGAATTCATATTCTTCTTCGTTAGCGCATTTAAAAGTTTTATTAAATTTTGTTTTTAATTCTTTTATATCATTTAATGCAGTTGTAAGTTTTTCTTGATTTCTTACGATACCAGCATTATGCCACATTGTATCTTTTAATTTTAGTGTTAATTCTGATAAATTTAAGGTCTTCTTTGTTTTATTGGTGGAATATTCTTGAATTATATTATTTATCTCTGGATAATTATCAATTATATTATTAATTTCGATAGGCTTAAAATTAGTATTATTTATAAAAGATGCCGCTTCATTAGCTATTACTATGCATTCCAGCAAAGAATTGCTGGCCAGTCTGTTTGCTCCGTGTAAAGATGAACAGCTTGTTTCTCCTATTGCAAACAAATTATTAATATTTGTAAGCCCTTCTTTATTAACTTTAATTCCACCCATTAAGTAATGGGCAGCAGGAGATACAGGAACTAAACTATGAATAAAGTCAATATCATTCTCTTTACACGTTTTTATTATACCTGGAAATCTTTGTTTTATTTTATCTTCTGGAATAGGAGAAGTGTCTAAATATATTCGCTCTGAATCAGTCTTTTGTAACTCCCAAAAAATAGCTCTTGTAACAACATCTCTGGGGGCTAAATCTCCCCTTTTATCATATTTATTGGTAAAAGTTTCATTATTTTTATTTTTAAGCACAGCACCTTCACCCCTAACAGCTTCTGAAATTAAAAATCTGCTGCCATCCTGATTTTGGCATAAAGCTGTAGGATGAAATTGAATGAATTCCATATCTTGTATGATGGCACCTGCTTTGTATGCTATGGCTAGTCCATCACCGGTTGCAATTGATGGGTTAGTTGTGTTGCTATATACTTGCCCTGCTCCGCCAGTGGCAATTATAACTGCGTTGGAAATAATTGCTTCGTAATTGTCAGATTTTTCATCGTATATAATAAGCCCGTTACAAGTATTATCAGAGCTAACAAGAAGTTCAACAGCGTTAGTGTATCTTTTAATTGAAATATTTGTATTGTTTTGAACAAGATTATGCAGGGTTGTTTCCATATTTCTTCCGGTAACATCCCCACCTGAATGTAAAATTCTTTTTACGCTATGTGCACCTTCAAGCCCAAAACATAGGTTATTATTATTATCACGGTCAAAAGACAGTCCATAGTTGATTAAGTCATTTATTACGCTTGCACTCTTTTCTGAAATAAATTCTGCCATTTCTTTATTAGAAAGCCCGGCACCTGCTTTTAATGTATCTTTTACATGCAGCTCTATTGAATCCAGCTTGTTTTCTGGCAATACTCCTGCGATTCCCCCCTGGGCATATCGTGTATTACTTTCGCTTAGTGCTGATTTTGTTATTATAAGTACTTTTTTATTTTGTTCTGCCAGTTTTATAGCTGCATACAATCCGGCTATACCACTGCCTATTATTGTGACCTCTTGCTTTAGTATGTTCATAATAGTGTATTTTTACCTATTTCATTAAATTTTGATGATAGCCATAACCTTTATTATTAAGTATAACTAAAAAAAAGTTAAAAATTAAGTTTAATTTATTTTCAGAATTGTTATAGTTGTTTGTAAACCACTTATTTTTATAATAAAATAAACTGGATAAGGTTTTATCTTCCAAATTTAAAAGAAAAAAATAAGTATTATTTAGATTTTATCCTAGAATGATATCATAACTTTACTTTTAAGGAGTAGTAGATATGTTTAAAACTTGCTCGAACAAAAAGGATTTTGAAAAAATAGCTTTAGGGTCATCTAAAAAAGTTTTTATTCCAGTATGGTGTGAGTTGATAGGGGATCTTGAAACCCCGGTCTCTTTGTATAACAAGTTAGCAAGTCAAGCTGATTGCAGTTTTTTGTTAGAAGCCGCAGAAAAAGGAGAATATTTTGGCAGGTATTCTTTTATTGGCATTGATGCATTGTATACTATTGATGCGGATAATAATGGAGCAAAGGCTTATGAGTGCATAAATAATAAAGTTATTATGGAAAACAGTAATCCTTATTCTTTATTAAAGGATTTTTTAAAGAATTTTGATGTCAAAGATTTAGATATACCGTACACTCCCGGACTTGTGGGCTACCTTGGCTATGATAGTGTAAGATTTATTGAGCCGGTTTTAGATGACTTTTATAAGAGTGTTGATAAATGTACTACTTTTCCTGAATCAAGGCTTATTGTTCCAGAATTAGTACTGGTTTTTGATCATTTTAAGCATAAAATATATATTATCTGCAATGTTTTAGCTGATGAGGATTGTGATGTAGAAAAATCCTATGTTGAAGCACAAGAAAAAATATCTAAAATATATTCAAAGATAGGATCACCACATTCTTTAAAGCCAATAGAAATAGCTGATGATGCTGTGGATATATCAATTTTTTCCAATAAAACAAAGGAAGAATGGGCATCTATGGTTGAAAAGGCTAAGGAATATATTAGAAACGGTGATATTTTTCAAGTTGTGTTATCGCAACGTTTTGCTGTAGAGCAGGAAGAACTCGATGGCTTTACAATTTATAGAGCTTTAAGAAGTATTAATCCTTCTCCTTATTTGTATTATTTAAATTTTGAAGATTTCAAAATTGTTGGTTCTTCTCCAGAAATCATGATAAAAGGCTCTCAAGATGGAACAGCTCAGGTTAGACCAATTGCAGGAACAAGAAAAAGAGGAAAAACTCCTCAGGATGACAAACTATTAGCAGATGAACTGCTGCAAGACCCTAAAGAAAGAGCTGAGCATATTATGCTTGTGGATTTAGGCAGAAATGATCTGGGGCGGGTGTGTAAATATGGCACTGTGCATGTGGATGACTTGATGATCATAGAAAAATTTTCGCATGTTCAACATATTGTAAGCAATGTAACAGGTGAATTAAAAGAAAATCTTGATGCTGTTGATCTTATAACTGCAACTTTTCCGGCTGGTACTTTATCTGGTGCGCCAAAGGTAAGGGCTATGGAGATAATATATGAGCTTGAAAAAGAAGCAAGAGGTCCTTATGGAGGTTGTATAGGTATTATTGGCTTTAATAATGAAGTTAATATGGCTATAACCATAAGAACAGTCCTGATAAAAGATAATAAGCTTTTTGTTCAGGCTGGGGCAGGTATTGTAGCAGATTCTAATGCTGATTTTGAATACAAAGAATGTCAAAGTAAAGCAGCTGCTTTAATACAAACCATAGCAAAATTGAAAAATTAGACAAAAAGAGCATAACTTTTATTTTAGATCTGATAAATTAGGATGGCAGTGTAAATAAAAGGAGAAAACTATGCATCAAGCTGCTATTCTACTTTTTGGATTTTTATGTTTTGCTATTGCAATTGGAATAGGATCTTTAATTTTAATCAATTCTAATAAGCAAGAAGGCTTTGTAAAAAGTATAGGCTTGGTTTGTGGCTATGTCATTTTAGTATTATCTGTTTTGTTTGGTCTAATAGCCGGCGCTTTATTTATAAAAGGTGATGATATTTACTGTCCGCATTGTATTAAAAAACATAGAATGCATTATAAAATGTATAAAAGAAACGACCATAAACATCATAAAAAAAGAGAACAAACTGTGGCTCCACTGAATTCTCAAGTACTGCCTGTTGAAGCAAAATGTAAAGGTGATAGATGTATGGTCGAAGATGACCCAGAGGAAAAAGGCAAACGTGATAAATATGATGATTATAATAAACCAAAAGAGATAAAGAAAAATAAAGACTATGACAATGATGACAAAAAAGATAAAATAAAAGATAAAGATGACGATAATTAATATATAGGTTTATTAATGTTAGATTTGTTGATAATAGCTGGATTGTGTATTTCTTTTGTTGACCCCGAAGAATTTAGCGGGCATCCCGTTTATCATTCTGGTGTTAGGGATGCTCACAAGCTTGACCCATGGTCGCCTAGCATATTTCCTAATGTTATTTTAACCATTAATGCTTTTGATAACTATAATAAGCCTATTCGTCCCGGTTTTTATCAGGTAAGATACATAAAAGAAAAAAAAGAACTTAACCTGGTTGAGGGGTCTCATATTGTTGGGCGGATTAAGGTTAGTAAAATTATAAAATTAGATAAAAAAGTTAAGATTCCAAAATCTCAAGCTGAAATAATATCTCAAGATAAGATATTGCTTGAGTTTAAGCTAGAAGATATAAAAGTTTATGCAGTATTAAGATATTAATTTCCCGATAAGAAGTTTGGAAAGGCATAAAGCTTACCTTCACTACTACGCCATCTTATCCATCCAATATAGATTTTTCTGTCAATATTCATAACGCTAACCATCACCCAGTTACCTCTAACAATTTTAGGCTTAATCATTTTGGGATTATAATAGTCAAGCTTATGAAATTGTGCAGATTCATCGGGAGATAAATATATTTTTTTATATTGATCAGGTATGTCATTAAAAGTATAAAGTCCGTATTTGTTGCCATACTTTTGAATAAACTTATGCCAGGGCAAGAATCTTTCATTATTGGCAAGGGGTATCCAACCTTTAGTGCCTTTATTTTGTTCTGTTATTATTTGTACCCATTTTCGATCAGTATCTTCAGCTGCAAAAATAATATTAGCATCAGGAGTTATGGCCAAAATTGATTCAGGATCCATATTAGCATTTATTTTATAGACTTTATGGCTATATATGTCAGGCTCTATATATACATCTTTATTATGTTTTATCAAGCAGACGCCTACTCCTGGATATTTAATATTGTATGAGTAATTAGGTAGAAAATTTTTTGCAAATATTTTTGGGCAAAGTATTGCTATCAAAAAAACAGAAAAAATAAATTTGATGAATTTCATCGGTAATGTCCTTATATTTTTAGATCTAGTTACATTGTACCTGGCAAAATCAGATTATTAAAACTACCGAATAGAGTAATTATTTATATATAAATTAAATCTATTATATAAATTATGGATAATATCAAAAAACCTGACTGGCTAAAAGTAAGCGCCTTAAAAGAATGCGTGTATCAAGATGTGAAAAATATATTGGATAAATATAACCTAAAAACAGTTTGCCAGTCTGCATTATGTCCGAATATAAATAAGTGTTGGCAAGAAAAATCTGCTACGTTCTTGCTTATGGGTGATATTTGTACAAGAAATTGCAGGTTTTGTGCTGTAAAAAAAGGTGTACCCTTTAAGCTTGATAATGATGAGCCGTTGAATATTGCACGAGCAGTAGAGGAGCTTGGGCTTGAATATGTTGTATTAACTTGTGTTGACAGAGATGATTTGTTAGATTTTGGGGCAATGCATTTTTATAAAACCGTAAACGAGATAAAAAATATTAATAATAATATAAAAGTAGAGGTGTTAGTACCAGATTTTTCTTTAAAAGAAGAATATATAAAATTTTTATTAGAATCAAAGCCTGATGTGATAGCTCATAACTTGGAAACAGTACGCAGTTTATCTCTTTATGTAAGGGATAAAAGAGCAACTTATGATAAATCTCTTGATTTTTTAAGATTAATAAAAAAAATAGATTATAAAATAAAAACAAAAACATCTATTTTAGTCGGCTTGGGGGAATCAGATGATGATATATTTAAAACTTTAAAAGATATAAAACTTGTAGATATTGATATGGTAGTCATTGGTCAATATTTACAGCCAAGTAGTAAACAAATAAAAGTAAAAGAGTATATTAGTATTCAAAAATTTAAACAATATGAGCGGTTTGCAAAAGAGTTAGGTATTAAACAAATTATTTCTTCTCCATTGGCGAGAAGCTCTTATAATGCAAAGCGTTTATTTGAAGAGGAGTAAAAATGAAGATTTCAGTTATTATTCCTTTACTTAAAGAAGATATAAATAAGCATTTTGAAATAGAAAGAATGCTTTATTCTGCGCTAAATCAAAAAACAAAAGATATTGAAATAATAATTCTAGGGAATGATTTAAATGAACTACAGTATAAGTATCAAGAACCCTGCATTAAATACATGCAAACTAATAAAAACGCAATGCCACAAATACTAAATGATGCAGTAGCTCTCTCTTCCGATAATTATATTTGTTTTTTAGATATTAATAGTTTGTTATTATTTAATTCTCTGACTGGGCATTTAGAAGCTTTAAGTAAAAATCCTGAACATATGGCGTGTTATGGTTTTGGATTAGATGTTGATAAAGACTTTAAGGCTAAACAAACAGAGCATAATAATATATTTTATAATAAAATGTATGAAAAATTACCTGAAAATAATCTTAAATCGTTTCTTTTAATGGATATTAGACCTGATTTGGCTTCCATTATGGTAAAAAAAGAAGTTTTTAATTATATTAAATTTAATGAAGAGCTTGATGTAAGTTATGCTTTAGACTTTTTTATTAATTTATTAAAAAAATATGAAAATAAAATCATACAACTAAAAGAACCGTTATATTTAAATAATGGAAGTATTGATTTGAAAAATTATAAAAAAAAGTCTTTTGTTGTAAGACATTTAAAACAATATTTGCAAGTGTATGATGATTTTTTTGAAAAAGATAATTTAAATATATTTAGCAATGTAAAAAATAAAGCTTATAGGGATTTATTTTTAAAATATATTTTTGTAGTGTTAGAATATTATTCTAATGACTTTAAGTTGTTATTTTATGTAATTGGATCTTATTTAAAACGACTTGTCGTGGCAAAATGGGACATCTATGATTTTTATTTTGTCTTTATTTTGTTTAAAAACATAAATTCTATAAGACCAAAGTCATAAAAATTCAACGTTTTTACGTATAAAAATATTTTAATTTTTAATATATAATATATACTGATAAAGAAGAAAATATTATTTGGGATAGAGTCAAAGATGTTTTTTAATGACAATAATAACAATAATAAAGAAATAATTAGGACAGATATCGATTCCTATTTCCCAATGGGAAGGAAACTTTCTGTAAGAAGAGGTAATAGCTCAGAATATTATCCCTCTTATGTTAAAGATATTAATAGCGGTGTGCTTTTAATTGATTCACTAGTGTCAAATGGTATTCAAATGAGCCTGCCCCCACGCTCTGTTTTACATATAGGCAGTGTAACAAAAGAAGGTCTTTGGACTGGAGAATGTTCTGTTCAGAGTATAGCAAAAGGTTCTATATCAGGTTTATGGGTAACACTTCCTGAATATTTGGACAGGTTACAACGCAGAGAATTTTTAAGAATGGATTTTAGCTTTGAGGTTAAACTCAGAGTAATGCAATTAAACGGGCTGGAAGTAGCTTCTGAATCAACTGTTAAATGTGCAAATTTAGGTGGTGGTGGCATTGCTGTAACAACTAAAAATAAAATTGTTGCAAGTAAAAAATTAAGAGTTCTTTTCAGTGCAGCAGGACTTAAGGTTGAATCAGAAGTAAAGCATATACATGTTCAATATGATGCTGAACACAAAACATTCTTAACAGGCTTTAAGTTTATTGGTCTGGAAAACTCTGAAATAAATAAAATTCATAAAATTGTACATAAAAAACAAATTGACATGAGGCGCAGAGGCTTAATTTAAATATAAGTCTAAGAGTTAATAATGCAAAAGCAGTTTTTTATTCGCAAAATATTTCCTGATTCTGTTGATAAGGCATTAGAAGATATAGGCTTTTTTAAAGGTTATATAAAAAAAGCAAAAAATAAATATAATTTTTTATTAGTAAAAATCCACGGTTTAAACTGTGCTCAGGCTAATACTATAAAACAATTGGCTTTATCTTTAGGCGCTGATGCTGCTGTTCATATGGGCGTTATCTCTTCAGAAGTGGAAACAACAGATTTAATTATAGGTGCAACTTATGCACAGTTAATCAAGCTTGTAGATAAGCTAAATTTACAACCTTTTGGCTTGAAAAAGCTTTCGCAAGAATTGCATGAGTATTTACTTTTGGGCCTTAAACCCTTAAAAATAAGAAATACTGAACTTGACTGGGCAAAAAAAACATATATAATGGGTATCTTAAATGTAACCCCAGATTCTTTTTCTGATGGGAGACAGTTTGATAATATTGATACAGCTTTAGATCAAGTAAATAAAATGCTGGAATTTAATGTTGATATTATCGACATAGGTGGCGAGTCAACAAGACCCTATTCAAAAGAAGTATCACCTGATGAAGAGTTGCACAGAGTTATTCCGGTTATTAAAGAAATAAGAAAACTTAATGAAAATATTCCTATTAGTATTGATACAAGACACTCTATTGTGGCGAAAGAAGCTGTATTAAACGGTGCTGATATAATAAATGACGTGTCCGGCTTTGATTGGGATGATAAAATGCTCTATGTAGCGCTCGAGTTGCAAGTGCCTGTAGTTATTATGCATAGTTTATCCAGCCCTGAAACAATGCAGATAAATCCAGAATACTCTCAAAATGTTGTAGACTGCATTTGTACTTATTTACACGATAAAACTCAAAAATTGATTAATGCCGGTATAAAAAAAGAAAATATCATAGTTGATCCAGGTGTGGGTTTTGGTAAAACTTTGGAGCATAATATTGAAATTATTAAAAGAATTCAAGAGTTTGCATCATTAGGTTTTCCATTGCTGGCAGGTATTTCAAGAAAATCAATAATATCAAATATAATAGATTTACCCATTACAGACAGAGAAGATGCAAACATTGCGCTTAACTCTTATGCTGCTGCGAATGGGGCCAATATTATCAGGGTTCACGACGTAGAAAAACATTACAAAGCCTTTGCAGTGCTGGATAGAATTATTAAATAATAACTCTAAGTTATCTTGATATTAAGAAAGGTAATGACTATAACCAACTTTATTTTGTTTTTGGGTTATACTTTATACTGAATCTAAAATATTTTAATTTCTTTTTTAGATTTTTAATTTTTAATATATATTAAAAAAATAATAATAAATAAAATAAGTGGAATAGAACATAAAATAAAATGAGTAAAAAACCAATAGTAGCAATAGTAGGAAGACCCAATGTGGGTAAATCAACCTTTGTTAACAGACTTGTTGGGGCAAGAGAATCCATTGTAGATGATATGCCAGGCGTAACAAGGGACAGATTGTATTTTGACGTGGAGTGGACTGGCAAACCATTTACAATAATAGATACCGGCGGTATTATACCGGATTTAAAAGATGAAATAATGACATCAATATATTCTCAGGTAGAAGTTGCTACCAGAGAAGCGGATGTGATTATATTTTTAACTGATGGCGCAGAAGGCGTTACCCCTGTGGATGAAGATATTGCTAATTTATTAAGAAAGACCAAAAAGCCGATTTTATTAGCGGTCAATAAAATTGATGGTACTGAAAAAAAGGATTTAATAAATGATTTTTATTCTCTGGCTGTAGGAACCCCGTCTCCTGTGTCAGCAATGCATGGTTTAGGTGGGATAGGTGATATATTAGATGAATTAACCGCTTTATTTCCTCAAGATATCAGCGAAGAAGAATCAAAATCCCTTCGCCTTGCAATAGTCGGCAGGCCTAATGTAGGTAAATCCTCTTTGGTTAATTCGCTTTTAGGGCAAGAAAGAGTTATTGTAAGTGATGTTGCTGGCACAACACGAGATTCTATCAATACAAGCGTTGATTATGAAGGTGAAGAATATATATTAGTTGATACTGCAGGTATTAGAAGAAAATCAAAAGTTGAATACGGTATAGAAAAATTTTCTGTCATAAGGTCATTAAAAGCAATAAGAGAGTCAGATGTGACTGTTTTGCTTGTTGATGCTATAGAAAACATCACTGATCAAGATAAAAAAATTGCACAGATAAGCAACGAAGCAGGTAGGGCAATAGTTGTTGTAGTAAACAAATGGGATTTGGTAGAAAATAAAAATACATATACAGTCAACGGTTACACCAAAGTAATAAGAAGAGAAGCTCCTCATTTGAGTTTTGCTCCTATCTTATATATAAGTGCTATGACAAAAAAGAGAATACATAAGATATTCGCCTTGGTCCAAGAGGTCCATAAAGAATCTACAAAGAAAGTAGCGACAAGTCTTTTAAATAGAGTTGTTTTAGAAGCTTTTTCCTTAAATCCTCCACCATCGGTGAAGAATAAAAGATTAAAAGCATATTATGCAACACAGGTTGGTGTACAGCCGCCTACTTTTGCGTTTTTTGTAAACGATAAAAGCCTTGTAATAGATAGCTATCAAAGATACTTGGAAAATAAATTAAGAGAAGCCTTTGGTTTTGAGGGTACTCCCATAAAAATAGTGTTTAAAAATAAAAAAGAAAAATAAAACAATAAATAAGAGTGTGTGAGGGTTAAAATATGTTGTTTGATAACTTATATTTAAATACAGGTCTAATAGTAATTTTAGCGTACTTGATAGGGGCTTTTCCTACAGGATATTTATTAGTAAAACTCAAAAAGGGTATAGATATAAGAACAGTAGGAAGTGGAAGTACCGGTGCAACTAATGTAAAAAGAGTACTCGGAAAAAAAGAGTATATTGCAGTCATGGTTTTTGATGCCCTTAAAGGTATTTTTCCTGTAGCTTTTGCAAAATATCTTGAAGTTAAACTGGGAATATTCCCTGAATATTCAATTTTGCCGGTTTTAGTAGCAACTGCTTTGATCATTGGTCATAGCAAACCTGTTTATATAGGCTTTAAAGGTGGAAAGTCAGTGGCTACTGGTGTTGGTTCTGTAGTTGGATTATCTTGGCCGGTAGGTTTAGTTGCAATTATTCTTTGGTGTAATTTAACCTGGTTTACTAAGATAGTTTCAATCTCTTCTATTATAACTATATTGGTTACACCTCTTTTAATGTTCCTTTTAAAACAGCCTATAAGTTATGTTATATACAGTACAATAGGTGCCCTTTATATTGTATATCTTCATAGAAGTAACATACAACGTCTGATACAGGGGAAAGAAAATAAAATAAGAGAATAAACGGGGAGTTTTAAATAATGAAATTAACAGTACTGGGTGCCGGAAGCTGGGGATTAACTCTTACATGGCTTTTAACAAATAATTTTGATGATGTAACTGTTTGGTCAAGAAGAGAAGATCTAACTGATGAGTTTCTAAAAATAAAATCAATCGAATTTCCCGTAAAAGTTGAACTGAACTCAAAAGTTCAAATAACTTCAGACTTAAAAGAAGCTATAGAAGGTGCAGACATAATACTTTTGGTTGTATCCACTTCCGGTATTAGAGATGTATCAAAAAAATTAAAAGAAGCAGGTATCAAAGATAATCAAATAGTAGTTAACACATCAAAAGGTCTTGAACTACCGGGCTTGCAAAGAATGAGCGAAGTTGTCGAAGAAGAATTACCAGAAAATGACATAGTGGTTTTATCCGGGCCAACTTTGGCAAAAGAAGTATTAAAAGGATTGCCTACGGCTGCTTCTGTTGCCTCAAAAAATACTGAAGCTGCTGAGTATGTACAAAAAAGTTTAAATGTGCCGGGCAAATTTAGGCTTTATACTAATCCTGATCTGGTTGGTGTA
Organism: Candidatus Gastranaerophilales bacterium; assembly: GCA_028280605.1. GTDB lineage: Bacteria > Cyanobacteriota > Vampirovibrionia > Gastranaerophilales > JANQFW01 > JANQFW01. The sequence goes on along the minus strand of JANQLL010000164.1, from coordinate 52,479 downwards.
GAGCTGGGTGGCAGTTTAAAAAACGTTATTGCTATAGCTTCAGGGTTTGTTGATGCTATGGAGCTTGGAGATAATGCTCGTGGTGCTATTTTGACCAGAGGTATGGCAGAGATAGTGAGATTGAGCATTGAATTAGGCGCAAATCCTAGTACTTTATATGGATTATCCGGTGTGGGTGATTTGATAGCTACTTGCAGTAGTCCTTTAAGCCGTAATTATCAGGTTGGTTTTAAACTTGGTCAGGGTAAAAAGTTAGATGCTATTTTGGAAGAATTAGTCTCTGTCGCTGAGGGTGTAAAGACATCTAAAGCTGTATGCGAGCTGGCAAATAAATTAAATATTCAGGCTCCGTTGGCAAGTGCTATTTATGAGGCTGTTTATACTGATATTTCAGCTAAAAAAGTTATAAATAAATTAATGAACAGAAATTTAAAAAAAGAAGAGTTTTATCAATTTAATGTATGATAATTACTTTTTTCTAGGGTATAAAGCTTATAATTTTAAGTGATTAAGTTTAAAAATAGGTAATACCAAAATGCAATAAATCTATAACCTTTTGAGCTTTATCCATTGAGTCTATAATCCAATCCCAACCAGTTATAGATTCAACCACATATGACTGCAAATCATCTCGCACTTTATCCGGATCCCATTCTGCCCTTGCAAGTAAATATTGTACTCAATTGGATCAATCATTGTCTTAATTTTACCTCTATTTATTACTACTTAAAACTTTGCTCTGCAGTAACGTTTATAGACGTAAAATTTTTCTAGTTGACTTCCAGTCTAAAAAGCCAACAAGGCTTGCTCTTGCGGGCTTAACGCTAAACGGATTTATCACTTGAAAGTTCAGCCCGTGACCATCAGCTATAAGTACGCTTCCAATCTCTAAAATCGAGGCATCTCACACAATAAAAGGTTCAACTTTATCTCTGAGGGCTTTTTGGCATTCCCTGACCAGAATCTACTTATCATAGTTATAAAGTTTAGGTTTCCGTCTTTTTTAAAAATACTCGTTTTTCACAGAAAAATCCTATTTTCTAACATTAAACCATATAAATATTTTTCAAAAGTTTGTTTATTATGTTCACCTTCTATTAATGAAACTAAAGGTTTTAGATATTTATTTCCTGCTTCTGTAATGTACATAAGTACTATACCAATTTTTTATCACTAATATTATGCACTATTTGCTTTTAAATTTCTTTAATAAGCTATTCTTAAATTTCTGGTATAATAGATCATATAGTGTATTGCATTAGGAAAAAATATTATATGTACACATGCCCTTACTGCTCCAGACAACTAAGGCAAGACAGCGATTTTTGCGATAAATGCGGTGGTAAAGTCAGCTTTGATACACAAATAGACTCTAATGTTCAGGATGTTTTTGATACGCAATTACTACTTAAATGGATACTAATTTCTGTAGTCATAACACTGCTAGTGTCGATGTTTTTTGGAGTAGCAGGATTACCAATATTCATTGGCGGGTTATTTTTACCATTCTTCTGGCTTAGAAAAAAAAATGAATAAAAATGAATAATTTTTTAATAAAATAATATCTAATGATTGAATGATTGAAAGAGTCAGCAAAAGCGACGAATAGAGAGTTAAAAAATCTTCCTTAGCTGGAGGATATATAAATTTAAATAAGGAAACAATTATGCAGGTAACAGTTTATTCTCATACACATTGGGATAGAGAGTGGTACAGAAGTTTTGAAGAATTCAGGCTAAGGTTAATAGAAGTTATTGATAATATTATTTTTCAGTTGGAAAACAATAAAGCTAGCAGCTTTTTGCTCGACGGGCAAACTATTCTTCTGGAAGACTATTTTGTGCTATATCCGCAAAATAAAGAAAAAATCAAGAAACTCATCATGGAGAATAAACTCTTTATAGGTCCATGGTACGTGTTAGCTGATGAGTTTCTTGTAAGTGGTGAGTGCTTGATAAGAAATTTATTCTATGGTCTAAAATATGCCCGCTCGCTAAGTGCTGACGAATTCATTGGATATTTGCCCGACTCATTTGGTCATAATTCTCAAATACCACAGATTTTAAATTCTTTTGGGATAAAAGACTGTGCTTTATGGCGCGGTGCAGGCGAGAAACCTTCTGAATTTATATGGAAGTCAAGTGATGACTCGCAACTGTTTACTGTTCATCTTATGCAGGGATATTTTCAAGATATTTTAAATCAAGACATATCTCTAGAAGAAAAAATACAAAAACTAAAACAAATACTCGACAACATTAAACAAAACTCTTTAACTGATAATATTTTACTGCCAAGCGGGGGCGATCATATTAATTTACCCGATAATTTTGAAGATCTAATAATAAAAATAAATAATAAAATAAATGATTATAATATAACAACAGGCTCTTTATTCAGTTATATAAATAAAATAAAAATAGAAAATCCAAAATTAACTGAACATACGGGTGAATTAAGAGATAATACTAATGCTCCAATTTTGCCGGGTACTTATTCTACAAGAACATATCTTAAAAAACTAAATATAATAAATACTTTTAATATAACAAAACTCTTAGAGCCATTAATTTCTTTGCTAAATACACATGGACTAACACCCAACTATAATAATGAACTGGAATATCTATGGAAACTCCTGCTGAAAAATCAGCCGCACGATAGCATTTGCGGATGCAGCATTGACCCAGTGCACAAAGAAATGGAAACAAGATTTGAGCGTATTGATCAGATTTTTAATTATTTAATGGATAAATCAATGCTCACAGCCGCACAATTAACTGATAGCAGTAAATTAATTGTTTTTAATCATTTGAATAAACAATATACCGGTCCTGTTAAAGTAAAAGTTCCGTACCGTCTATCAAAAGACAAAGCTATATTATTAAGTACAGCTAATGAATTCCCTCAAGATATAATTTTTGATACGCAAAGAGCACCATTAAAGGAAGATATACACACTTTTTACGAATATCTGCTGTGGGGTAAAAACTTAAGCCCAATGTCTTTAAGCTATATAGACCTTAATAGTTTATATTTACCACAAGATAAGCCAAAAATATCATTAAATCATATTGAAAATTCAAAAATTAAAATACAAATCGATGACATAACAGAATCTTTAACTCTGTTTGATAAGGAAACTAATGCTATTTTCGATAATTTACTTGTTTTTTGCGATTATGCAGATAATGGCGACAGTTATAATTTTGATCCTATAGAGGGTGATACTGAAATTAACGCTGAACTTGTAGCAACTGAAATAATAGAAAGTAATGATATAAGAGCAGTACTGAACCTACAATACTTGATAAAAATCCCGGAAGGGTTAACAGAAGATAATAAACGAAGTTCAAAACTCATAGAACACGAAGTTGATATATTTATAACCGTTTATGCTAACTCAAAAAGAATTGATTTTAAAACAGTGTGGGAAAACAAGTCTAAGGATCACTTGCTTCAGTTAAGATTTAATTTTGAAAATCCTATAAATAAAACTATATCAGAAAATACCTTAGGCTTAATAGAAAGAAACTTTTATCCTGACTATAAATTAGAAGATAGTTTGCCTGCAAAACAATTAGAGGAAGTTAGAACTAACACAGTACCAATGCAAAGATTTGTGTGGTGTAATGGATTGGGGATTATAACAAAAGGACTTCAAGAGTATAACGTTGAAAATAATAATCTTTATATAACCTTATTAAGATCAGTGGGTATGCTTTCTAAAGAAAAATTACGCAGCAGAAATTTATGTGCTGGTCCGCCATTATCTGTAAGCCAAGCACAATGTTTAAATGAACAAACAAATGAATATTCCTTATATCCTACAGATAATCCAAGAGAATTATTTGCTCAGGCAGATGCTTTTTATGCAATGCCTACTGCCGGATATGGAATTTTAAATAAATCCAATGATAAAGCAACTAGTGTAAATTTAGTAAACTATGATAATCCTAATATTTACACATATTGCATGAAACCGTCTCAGGTTGATGATGTTAATGGAATAATAATTAGACTTTTTAATTTATCAAACCAGACACAAACAGTTTGTTTTGAAGCCTGTGATCATTTAACCAAGTACTTGAAAGTTAATTCTTATGAAGAATTCTTCTCAACAGAATTTGCCATGAACTGTGGACTGTCATTTAAACCTTATGAGCTAAAAACCATATTATTTAAATAGCCAGTCGAATAAAAATTAGTCTTTCTTTTATTCAATTTTACATATGTTAATAGTCTAAACATTCCTGGTTTTAGGATTTATAGAGATAATAATGCAAAATTCATTTGTTTTTATTATCTTATTTGTTATTTAGTAACTCTAACCATTCTTTTATTTTTATATACAGCATTACCGATGAATGCCTCTTGCCATCACTCCCTTCCTTTTGACATGAATAATAACACTTTAAGTCATGAAAACAATAAACTAAAAATGTATTTTTTTATAATTTACCCTCTCATAGGAGTACGTTTTAGAATTCAGATTATTTACAATTTTAATATTAATTTTTATAAATAAAGACTATTGGCTAACTTTCCGGGGTTTATCAATTTTTTTAAGATACAACTCTTGTACTAATACATAAAGAGAAGCCAATATGGCAGGGGATAAAATCACCCCGGCTACGCCCATTGTATTAGCGGCTATTAAAATTGCTAAGATAATTAACAACGGATTCATGTCAAGAAATTTACCCAGAATCATGGGGCTTAAAAACGTATTCTCAAGCCTTTGAACTACCAAATAAACAACAAGAGTGGCTAAAGCAAGCCAAGGGTCAGTAACCAATGCAATTATTATTGCCGGTACAGCTGCCAAAATAGGTCCTACAATTGGTATTATTTCAAGTACTCCAGCCACTATTCCTAACAAAAGCGCAAATTCCAAACCTATAAGCTTTAGGCATAAAGCTGTAATCAAGCCTACTGCAAACATAACCATTAATTGACCTCTAAAATAACCACCCACTTTATTAGCTATTGTTTTAGATATTTCCTCAGCTTGTTTTCTTTTACTTTGAGGGAAGAAGCTTAAAAAATCATTTTTTAAATCTTCCTTATCCAAAAGCATAAATAAGACCATTGTGGCTAACGTGAATGCCGTTATAAAGCCTGCAAATACATTAAGGGTTATATTTATAGAACGGCTTAAAAGATCCTGTCCCAGTTTGGTCAGATCAGTTGCTATGTCAGAAAAATCATATATTTTAGATAGAAAGATAAGTTTTTGGTTAGATGACTGCTGTACGCTTAATATTAACTCATCAATTTCTTTAAAATATACGGGTATTTGCTTTAAAAACTCATTAGTTTGCTCTACTACAACAGATATAAACGGAATAAAAATAGTACTTAAAGCTAAAAATCCAACTATATAAACAATAAGTATAGCCAAGCCTCTTGGCATTTTTTTGCTCATCCAATCAACAATTGGGTACAACGAGCTGGAAATAGTAAAAGATGCAAATAATAATAATAGTACGTTAATAGATTTCCAAGAAATCCAGCATAGTAATAAAAACACTCCTACTAAAACAATACTTTTGGGACTTATTTCTATATTGATATTTTTCATAATGCCCTCAGCTTATACACTTTAAGCTTATAATATTTTGAAAAAAAAATAATGCGTAAAGTAGCTAAGGGCATTTTGTTTATCTTGGAATGCTCTATAGATTTGAATAGATTGAAATTTAAAGTTTGAAAGTTAATAGTTTAATGGTAATTACCCTAACAAGTATATCCTCCACTTGACTTTGTTGCCTGGACAACAGCAAGATATACAAATTTATTTAAAATATCGGGATTAAAAGAATCTTTTCCTTCTGATAGCATAACTCTTAATGCATCAGGAGAAATTACAGAATTTTTATAAACACGCTCAGACACAAGTGCATCATACACATCAGAAATTGCAGATATTTGACCGTACAATGATATCTCATTACCTTTTAAGTTATTTGGATAACCTTCGCCATTAAATCGTTCTTGATGTTCTAATGCTACTTTTGCTATGACTTCAGGCTGCCCCATATCCTTTACAATTTCATAACCATAAACTGCATGATTTTTAATATACTGATACTCGTCTTTAGTCAAAGCCCCAGGTTTATTTAAAATTTCACGTGGAATTTTCATTTTACCAATATCATGTAAAAAAGCACCTAGTGTTAGTTCTTTTATTTTTTCCGGTTCCAGGTTTAATGTTTTTCCTAATGCAGCACTTAATGATGCAACGTTAACAGAATGCGAGTAAATATATTCATCATAAACTCTTAATTGGGAAATACATTCAAAATTATCTAATTTAGTGACGACTTCTTCTATAATTACATCAGCAGCTTTATCACACTCTTTTTCATTTGGTAGTTTGCCATCATAAATAGCCGATACCATACTTCTTGAGGTACCCATTGTATATTTTTTTGCAGTAGGCGATATAAGAGAAGGCTTTTCTTTAGATTTTATAATATTTACTTTAGGCAATTCTGCTTTTTTATCAGTAGTTTCTTCTTGAGCTTTTAGAACTTCTTGAGTTTTAGTACATGCCGGTACATCTGACTTGTAGACCTTTTTAAAATTTAACATCATTATGAAGTCTGGAGATAAGATATCACCTTTATTATATATAATTTCACCATTTTCATCGTACAAGTCATATTCTAATTGACTTTGACCTACTAATTCAAGAGCTATAACTCTTCTCATGATAATCTCCTACTCCAGATAAAATGTTATTTCTATTATAACATTAATTTTAATAAATTAAAATGCTAATCTATATTACCAACGTTTTGTTTTGAATTTTGTACCACTACAAAGTACACAAAAGAATTTAATATTTTAGGATTAAACGATTTATCTCCTTCCAACATCATTATTCGAAGAGCATCAGAAGAATCAACCGCTTTTTTATAAACTCTATCAGAAACAAGAGCATCATATACATCAGTTACAGCAACAATTTGACCATATAAAGAAATATCATCACCTTTTAGTTTAAATGGATAACCTTCGCCATTATTTCTTTCTTGGTGCTCTAAGGCTACTTTTGCAACTTTTTCAGATTCGCCCATTTCTAAAACCATTTCATATCCATACAATGAATGATCTTTTATGATGTTAAATTCATCAGGAGCAAGAATGCCAGGTTTATTTAAAATTTCCAGTGGAATTTTCATCTTACCTATGTCGTGCAAAAATGCCGCAATTGCTAATTCTTTCAGTTCACTCTCATTAAGATCTAATGCTATGCCAAGTGCAATACTCAATGATGCAACATTAACTGAATGAGAAAATAAGTAATCATCGTGTATTCTTAACTCTGAAATACAACTGATTTTATTAATTTTTTTTACTACTTCATTGTATATTAGCTGACTGGCCTTTACACAGTTTATTCTGCTAACAACTTTTCCGTCATAAGCCTGTTTCAATGCTGATCTGGTAAGGTTTAAAGAATCCACGGCTATTTTTTCAGAAATTATAGTTATTTGATTTTGGTGATAATATTTATCAAGAGATTTTATTTCAGTAAAATCTAAAGAAAAACCTTCGTCAAGTTTATAAATCTTTTTAAAATTTAGTGCCATTAAGAACTCAGGAGTAATACTTTCACCTTTTGTATAGATCAATTCGCCGCTTTCATCATATAAATCATAATCTAATTTTTTTAAACCTACTAACTCAAGGGGCATCACTCGTCTCATCAAAAAATCTCCTGATATTTTCTATTCCTGAGGTGCGCTATTAATATATTTTATAAATAATTTTACTACAACTGTTGAACATATTCAAAGGATAACTGTAAAAATTAAGTAGAAATACAGAATTTATATGATTAACTGTTTTTAGACTACTCATTTAATTTATTTTGGTATTTGTCTTTTCAGAGTATAGTTTTTATTATTAGATATAATAATCTGAAAAAGTACTTTAGATTTAATGTACTAGCTCACTAGGGCAAATTGGAATTATAAAAATAAGATAATTCTTAAATCTATATATTAATCAAAAGGGTTATTTAAAATTATTCAAAGTTCACTTAAATTTAAGATAATTTTAAACTATTAAAACTATTATAATATTTTATTTGTAAATAAACAATATTTAAAAAGCTACTTTTCAAGAAATATTAAAAAAATTTAAAGGATAAAATGATATGAGAAAAAAATATACCATAAAACCTTATGCTATTATGATGTTTTTATCTTTTTTAATATTATCAACAACTGGCTTGAATGCTCAGTCTGTAGAGCCAAAAGCAACTTTTAGCAATAATAAGGCTTCAAGCATTCAATATCAGTTAATTAGCGCACAAAAAGAAATTTCTGAATTATATGACAAAAATTTTACTTATATTAAAAAAATTAAAGAATTAGAAAAAAAATGTAAAAAATTAAAAGAGCAAGAAAATTCTTTGCAAGAAACTATAATTTCTAAAGAAAAAGAGATTAAAAAATTATCTAACGAACTTGCATCGTCAAATAACAAATCTTCAACAGAATTATTGAGTTTAATAACCCAAAAAGAAATAGAAATTAATAAATTAACAAAACAATCAAACTTAATGCAACAAAAATTATTGGTGAAAGAAAAAAAGATTGAAAAGCTGTCTAGCGAACTTGCATCGTCAAATAACAAATCTTCAACAGAATTATTGAGTTTAATAACAAAAAAAGAAATGGAAATTAATAAATTAATAAAACAATCAAACTCAATGCAACAAAAATTATTAATGAAAGAACTAGAACTGAAAAATGCCTTAACTTCTGCTAATAAAAAAATAAAAACACTTAAAGATGACAATTCGATGCTTTCAAGCCAAATTCAAACAATCAATATCGCAAACTCAAGCAAAATAAAAAAATTAAATAATACTATTTATAAAGCAAATACTAAGATTTATTCATTAAAAAATAAAAAGTGCTCTAATCCAGACGAAAAAATAATAGCTCACTTAACCCAAAATAATGTTAAACCTGATATCTCTTATTATAGTCTAGCAAGAGCTTATCATGATAATAAAAACTACAAAAAAGCTATTTTTAACTATAATAAAACCTTGCAAGTCAATCCTGGGTTTCAACCTGCTCATTTATACTTAGGTATTGCTTATGCAGAAACTAATAACAAGCAAAATACATTAAAAATTCTGAATAATTATCTAAAAATAACTAAAGATAAAAAAGAAAGAGAGATAATAAATAACTATCTCTCCTCTTTAAAAGCTAAATATTAAAATACTTATAAGGCTGATTCATTCGGCCTTAATATTTAGTCTATATTATTACCAGAATTTTTCTCAGGATTTAAACTTACATAGCGGGCGTTTGTAACGCCATCTATTGTTTTGATTTCTTCTAATAAGTTATCAGCAACAGCTTCATCTGTATTTATAACCATGATTGATTCTTTGTTTTGAGAATTGGGCTTTCTTGACACCTGCATCATACTTATGTTTACATTGTTAGTCCCTAATATAGTAGCAACTTTAGCAACCATACCCGGCTTATCAACGTGAGGAACTATTAAAATATGATCAACAGGTGCAATGCTGGTATTGTATTCGTTAATTTTAACTATTCGTGGTAAGCCGTGGGCGATTAAAGCACCGCTAACCTGTCTTGTGCCTTTATCAGTAACAACTTCAACAGTTATTAATCCAACATAGTTTTCGCATTGCTCACAACGAGAATCGATTACTTCAATACCTCTGGATTTTGCGATAATTGGCGCATTAACATAGTTAACACCTTCAATAGCAGTAGATAAAATTCCTTTTAAAACAGCTATCTTTAAAGGAGAAGTATCTTGCTCGGCTAATTTGCCTTTAGCTGTGATTTTTATGGACTTGACTGCCCCATCTGTAATTTGGCTTACTAATGCGCCAATATTTTCAGCTAAGTTCATATAAGGTTTAACCGGCTCTAATAAATCAGCTTTAAGTGCAGGTATATTTACAGCGCTTCTTGCTGATTTGCCTGATAATACATCTCTGATTTGCTCAGCAACATCAACAGCAACATTAATTTGGGCTTCTTTAGTGCTTGCTCCTAAGTGAGGAGTTAAGATTAAATTACCTTTACATCCTAACAAAGGGTTTTCATGAGATATAGGCTCACCATCAAAAACATCTATCGCTGCAGCTGCAACATGCCCTGACTCAACAGCATCTTTAAGAGCTTGCTCATCAATAATACCGCCTCTGGCACAGTTTACAATTCTAACACCACGCTTCATTCTGTTTAAGGTGTTTTTATTAATTAAATGAGCTGTTTCTCTTGTTTTTGGGGCATGTATAGTAAGAAAATCACATACAGGCCATAAGTCATCTAAACTTTTTATGCAAGTTGCGCCAAGTTCCTCAATTTTTTCTTGAGAAGCATAAGGATCACAAACCATAACTTTCATACCAAGTGCAATAGCTGCCTTGGTAACCCTTGAGCCTATTTTACCAAGACCAATAACACCAAGCTTTTTATTAAAAACTTCGGTTCCAGTAAATTTAGATCTTTCCCACTTACCTTGCTTAGTTGATTTATCAGCTTCCGGTATATGTCTTGTCATAGAAAGAAGCATAGCTACTGTGTGTTCTGCAGCAGCTGTAGTGTTACCATCAGGAGAATTAACAACAATAACCCCTTTTTTAGTGGCTTCATCTATATTAATATTATCAACTCCTACACCGGCTCTGCCTACAATTTTTAGTTTATTACCGGCTTCTAATATTTTAGGAGTAACTTTTGTCTGGCTTCTTACCATTAAAGCGTCGTACTCTCCAATAGTTTCAGCAAGTTTATCCTCTGGTAGTGTTTCCAGATAATCAACTTGAGCAATATTTTTTAAAATATCGCCGGCAACTTGATCAATTTTATCTGTTATTAATACTTTAAATTGCATGCCTTTCTCCTTAAAATCCTTCTAAGGAAACTAATTATAATAATTTTTTATTATCTACTTACTAATCGATTAAACTTTTGAGGTAGTATATTCATTCATAACAGCCTCTATAAAAGCAGCTGTAGCTTTACCTTTATCAAGCTTATGCCCTAACCTTGCAAGAACAATTTCCAGTGCGCCAATTGTTGCTATCATATCTCTCTCGCAGACAAAGCCTAAATTGCCTATTCTAAAAATTTTACCTTTTAATTGACCTTGACCGTCCGCAACAACAATATCAAAATCGTCTTTAAGGCCTTTTCTTATATCTGCTACGCTTATTCCTTCAGGAGGTTGTATCGCAACAATTACATCACTTCTTACACTTTCATCCTTTACAAATAAATCAAGGCCCATTGCCTCAACCGCAGCTCTAAGCCCATTTGCTATTTTGGCATGTCTTGCGTGGATATTATCTAAGCCCTCTTCCTTCATCATTTTCAAGGTTTCGCCAAGTGCTGTAATTAGTGAAACAGCAGGAGTATAAGGAGTTGTATCTTTTTGTGCATTCTTTTTATAAGCAGCAAAATCAAAGTAAAAACTCGGATACTTGCACTGTTCGTACATCTTCCATGCTTTTTGGCTACATGCCAAGAATGCCAAGCCCGGAGGTATCATAAAACCTTTTTGGCTACCAGATACAATAACATCTATGCCCCATTCATCCATTTTAAATGGTAAAGCACCTATACTGGTTATACCATCAACAATAGATAGTGCGCCATGTTCTTGAATTATATCATTTAAAGCTTTTAGATCATTTGTTACGCCTGTTGAAGTTTCATTATGCGTCAGGGTAACAAATTTTATCTCTTTATTTTTATCAACAGCTAATTTTTCTTTTAAATCCTGAGGATTAATTGCACATCCCCAGTCTACTGTTAATTTTTCTACGTTTGCGCCTCTGGATTCAGCAATTTTTGCCCATCTTTCACCAAAATTGCCAATAACAAGCGAAAGCACCTTATCGCCAGTGTTAACTAAATTATAAATAGCAGCTTCCATAGCGCCGGTACCGCTTGATGTATAAATAAAAACATCCTCTTGGGTTTGAAAGAGCCATTTTAAATCTTGAAAAACTTGTTTTAAAATAGCAGAAAATTCTTTACTTCTATGCCCTAAAGGATGCTTAGCCATTGCTTGTAGTGCGGTTTCCGGTACTGGCGTTGGTCCTGGAATCATTAAAAATTGCTTATCCTTCATCGTCTGTCTCTCCTACTTCGTCGTCATAATAAGTAAATTCTAATTTTCCTATTCTTATGATATCTCCATCTTTTAGTCCTGTCTCTTTTAATGCGTTAAAGACACCCATTGCTTTTAGTATATTTTGTAACCTAAATACTGCATCAGTATTTCTTAAGTCTGTAACCCCTACAAGACGTTCAACTTTGCCACCTTCGACCACAAAGATTTTTTTATCTTTATAAGCTACAAATCCGCTATCATCGTGATCATATGCATCATAATCTTCTTCTATTTTAATATCCAGCTCAGGCACAGGTATTTTATCTATTTTTTCCAGCATATATCCGGCAAGTTCTTTTGTCCCCTGCCCTGTAACCGCTGAAATTGCAAATACTTCAAATCCTTTTTGTTCAAATATTGCTTTTATATCATTAACTCTTTCCGGTAGTACAGAATCAATCTTATTTAATACAACGATTTGCGGGATATCAACAAGCCTTCCGCCATATTTTTTAAGCTCATCGTTAATTATTTCAAAATTGTTTTCAGGATCATCTTCTGTAAGGTCTAATAAATGCAATAAAAGGCGATTTCTTTCAACATGCCTTAAAAATTCATGCCCCAAGCCAACACCTTCGCTAGCGCCTTCAATTAATCCGGGAATATCAGCAATAACTATACCGCCACCGTCCGGCTTTTTAATTACTCCTAAGTTAGGAGTTAATGTCGTAAAAGGGTAATCAGCAATTTTGGGCTTGGCAGCGCTTATAACACTTATTAAAGTGGACTTACCCACATTTGGAAATCCTAACAAGCCAATATCTGCTATTAACTTAAGTTCAAACTCCAATTCTCTTTCTATACCAGGTTCACCAGGTTCACAAAATTGAGGAGCTTTTTTTATAGAAGAAACAAATCTTGCATTTCCTCTACCACCTCTTCCTCCTGATGCAACCAAGAGTTTTTGACCATCGTTAACAAGGTCACCAATTATTTTTCCTGAATGAAAATCTTTTACTATAGTTCCACAAGGAACTTTAACAAATACATCATCGCCGCTTTTGCCGTGTTGATTTTTTATCCGGCCGTTTTCACCATTATCGGCAGAAAATATAGATTTATATTTAAAATCTAATAATGTAGCCAGGCTTTTATCTGCAATAAGGTACACATCTCCGCCTTTGCCACCATCACCGCCGGCAGGACCGCCTTTTGCAACAAATTTTTCTCTTCTCCAGGCAACCATTCCATTGCCACCTGCTCCTGAGGTTACTTTAATTTTTACTCTATCAATAAACATAATACTCGTATATTATCACAAAAGAAGGTTATCGTTAAAATTTTTAGTGATATTCATCCTATCTCTTACCTGCCCGCTTATTCAACTTATAATGCTTCCTACTTAACCTTGATTCCCCATTTAATATATTTTATTTTTAATTTTAAGTTAAAAATAAAAAAAGAAAAACAAAAAAATACCGTAAAATAACTGAAAACTCCTTATAAACAGTCCTAAGAGAAATAAAAGCATATGCTATGATAATAAATGAAAGATATATATCCCATGGGAGGAAAATTTTTGAGAATATTTAAAATTTTAGCGGCTATTTCAGGCTTTTCAATAGCATTACTATGTATAAGCGGCTATAGCGCAAATATAAATAAAAATATAAATATAGAAATATCACCTTCATTAAAAGTTAAACAAGGTGAAACTGTAGTTATAGATATAGAAACAGAGAAACCTTTAAAAAATCCCGTATATTTTTTTAAAGGTAAAAAATATAAAATTTACAAAAAAGGTGAAAATAGCTATAAAGCGCTATTAGGTATAAGCGCAATTGAAAAAACAGGTATACATTACCTATTAATAAGAGACAAAGAGAGCAAATTGGAGAAACAATTTAACCTGACAGTGGCAAAGTCGAAGTTCCCAATACAAAACATAAGAATATCAGGTAAAAAAAGTTCACTGTCTGCGGATAATAGAGAGCTGGGACTTATTGCAAATGCTAAAAAAACATTAAGCAGTAAGGCATATTGGAATGATGTACCTTTTGATTCTCCGACAAAAGGTTGCCTAATATCAAAATACGGATTACTAAGATATCATAACGGCAAACCTACGGGTAATTATCATAAAGGAATAGATATAAAAGCTCCTTCAGGGCAAGTAATTAATACTGTGGCTAAAGGTACGGTTCTACTGGCAGAAAGATTTCGCTTGCATGGTAATACCGTTGTAATTGACCACGGACAAGGCTTGATTTCTCTTTATATACATATGAAAAACACACATGTAAAGCAAGGTGATGTAGTCACTGCTAATCAAAAAATTGGTGAAGTAGGCACTACCGGCTTTTCAACTGGACCGCATTTGCATTTTGGGCTATATATAAACGGTACACCGATAGATCCTGTTAAATATTGGCTAAAGCATATAATACCGTGTAAATAAGAAAAAGAAACTCGCTGGCCCGTAAGTTAAGTATAGATAAACACTTAGTAGACCATTAAATTTTTCACAGCTTTGCCGATATTTTCTTGGCACATAAGGCTTTCAGCGACAAGAACGCCTGATACTTTATTGCTTTGCAAATAATTAACATCGCTATTAGTAAAAATGCCTGATTCACTGATAATATATCGGTTGCTGATGTCTCTATTTTTTATCAGGTTAATTGTGTTATCTAAAGAAACCTCGAAAGTGTTTAGATTTCTATTATTAATGCCTATAATAGGAGCTCCAAGCTCCATAGCAAAATCAAACTCTTGCTGATCATGGACTTCTACCAGTACATCAAGACCAATTTGTTTTGAGATATTATAAAATTCGGTTGTTGTTGCTTCTCCAAGCGCAGAAACTATTAATAAGATAATATCAGCCTTCATTAGTCTTGTTTGATATATCTGGAAAGGATCAATAATAAAATCTTTACGAAGCACTGGTATTTTTACCACTTCGCGGACTTGTTTTAAGTATTCGATACTGCCTTGAAAAAATTTTTCGTCAGTTAATACAGAAATAGCACATGCACCGTTATTTTCATATTCTTTAGCTATTTGAACAGGATTAAAATCTTTGCGTATCAATCCTTTAGAAGGTGATGCTTTTTTCACCTCTGCAATTAGGGCTACAGAGTTATTATTTTTAAATCTTTCGAATTTTTTTTCAAAGCTGATAATCGGTTCACACAATAAACAGTTTTCTTTTAGTTTATCTAAGTCTAACCCTGCTTTTTGTTTTTCAACTTCTTGTTTTTTATAATCAATAATTTTATTTAGAATACTCATTTAAACGACTTAACTTAATTTTCTTGTCAATTATTTTTATTTGGCTTGGGGATTCAATAACCATTTCCGGTTTTCCGTTAATCATTCTAACAAAGCCTTCGAGTTTAACAGTTTTGTTTTTGTAATAGTCTGCGGGGCTATCTACACCTGCCATTACGAATGCGGGAAGTTTATTTTCGTAAATAACCGCACTAAATGAGGTGTTGTAGTTGTTGCCAAAGTTTAAAAATATTACTTTTGATCGTTCTGAAACGTCAACGTCTGCAACTTTGCCTTTGATTACAGCATATTTACTTACTTTTGACATTATACCGATTGGATTTCTTGCATCTAGCACATTAACATTATTAGCATTTGATATAAGAAAGAACTGCGCCATGATAATCATTATAAATATAAGAGATCTTTTCATATTAAAGACTGCTCCCCTTTAGTAAACCTATTTTGAGATAAATTTATTATTATATATATTATTATACTTAAGAAAAAATAAAAGTCTGCGTTTATCTATATGATTATTTATTTCTTTACAAAGCGAAAAATAGTTAAGTTATATTAAAAAAAGAAAAAGATTACATTAAGCAATCCATTTCTTTTCATTTCAATCTTCATTTTTTGATTTGATAAAGACTCTAACTATTTTTTGTTAACAATCTCTTTGAACTTTTTACCTGCTGAAAATACAGGTACGGTTTTTTCAGGAATTTTAATTTCTACGCCAGTTTGAGGATTTCTCCCTGTTCTTGCTGCACGCTTACGAGATTCAAATGTGCCAAAACCTACCAATGTAACTTTTTTACCTTTAGAAACTGTCTTTTCGATGGTTTCTAACGTAATTGTTAAAATCTCAGAAGCTTGCTTTTGAGACACTCTAGCTTTTTTTGAAATCTCTTTTACTAATTCCTCTTTATTCATCAAAAACCTCCTTTGCTAATCTATTTAGATTATAATGATTTTCTAAGTTTTCGCAATAGCCCTTTAGCTAAATTAAATCAAAATAAGTAAATATAAACATTAATCTCGCGAAGTTCAACAAAATCAACACCACCATATATAGTGCTTATAAGATTTCATAAATTGATAGATAAATTCAATCTTAAAATTCTTTTTTTCTTTTGCTTATTGATTTTAAAAAAATAAAAACTACAAAACTCTTTAAAATATTATTATTAAAAAAAAATAATGCGTAAAAAGCTGTTATTTAATCTGTATGCTTAACCAAATACTAACTACTATATATGGTTAAAGCTTTATTAAATAAAAAAGCTAAATAATTTATCTTTTTTGCTTAATAAAACTTAATAGTTTGAAGCTGGATATTATGCAAAATTAAAGGCAATTATTATTATTTTTGCACTTTTATACTATAGTCTAAACTATGGACTGAAGGAAAATGAATAATAATATCAGCGAAAAAGTTGTAATAAACACAACACCGAGACTTTACAGATACGAAATAGCATTAAAATTAAGTCAAAATAAAAAAAATGCACTTAAGCAACCTCTTAATTCAAGGGGCAAAAATTATGACTTTGTAAGTGATGAAGCTCATAAACACTTTACCACGGCACAATTTAAAAAAGATATTTTTTATAAGCTTATTGCTCTTAAAACCATTGACTACAAAAATTTTAGATTTAATAATGATCAAATAAACAATATCCTGGTCAACCTTAGACCGGAAAATAAAGATGTATTAAATAAGCTTCTTCTTGCTAAAACATTAAACAGTCGAGCTTACAGGTTTAATAGCGACCAAATAAGTGATATACTTACAAATTTCAGACCTGAAAATAAAGAAATGCTGGATAAGCTACTTTGGACTAAATCCTTTGACGGGCGAAATTATAGGTTTAGCAGTGATCAAATAAGCGATATATTTGCAAACTTTAAGCCTGAACACAAAAATATACTTGATCAACTTCTTGCCGCTAAGTCAGCAGATGGCAAAAACTATAGATTCGATGCTACTCAAATAGTAAGTATACTTATAGATTCAAAATCTGGTATCGGAAAATCCTTGATATACTTCTTGTTGCTTAATCTGTTAATAATAATTATAATAGGATTAATGCTTCTTAAATGATGCAATAATGGAGACATTATTCAATAGGTAAAATTACACAAAATGTTGAGCCTTCGCCCACTTGGCTTGTATAGGATATAATGCCCTTATGAGCTTCAACTATTTGCTTCGACAAATATAATGCCAACCCCGATCCTATTTTACGCTCTATTGCCAAGGCTGTTTCGTACCGTTTAAAAAGGATATTTTTTATATCTTGAGGTATACCCGAACCATTATCACTAATATATGTTGCTATGGTATTTTCTTGAACAAGTGAATTTATAACTATATAACCGTTTGGTTCTGTATACACAATCGCATTTTCGAGAATTGTATAAAAAGGCTTAAATATTTCTTGTGAATCTATCAACAGTTCAGGCAGATCATCAGGTACTCTTACGTCAATAGTCATTGACTTAGATTCAGCTAGTTCTCTTAACGAATCTATTACTTTTAACAAAATAGGCTTTAGGTGAGTTTTTTTAAGTTCTAAAGTTTGTTTACCGGAATCGTAATTATAACTTTCCAGTAGAATTATCAACAATCTTGATAATTCTTTATTACTTTTAATTGTTTCACTAATAAAATCTTTAAATTTGCCGATTGGCTGCTGGTCAGGCCTTTCAATCAAAAACTCAAGGGCTTTTCTTTCCCCCACCAGCGGAACTTGAAAATCGTGCGTTAAAGTCAAAATAAAAGTATTTCTTAAATCGTCTATTTCTTTTAGCTTGCTGGCTTCCCATATAATAGTTATTGCTATATCAAAAATTGATTTTAATAAATCTCTTTCTCGCGTACTCCAATTTCTTATTCTGGAAGAGAACATAAATAAAATATCCAAAACAACTGTTTTAGTATCATATTTTACGAGTGGTGCAGCAATAAAAGACTTGATATTATGATTGCTGAAAAATGGTTTAATTTCTGTATTTTCATAGTATTCATCAACATTATTAACAACTAAAAATTCTTGAGAATCTTTAATGTCTATAAGTTGTTTAATAAACTCTTCAGGTAATGCTTCTTCGGACAATTCTGTAAATTTATTGTCAATCAAACATTTATGCTTAATCTTTGTATAAATAAATTCAGGAGGTTCAAAGACACAAGCAATATCCAGGTTGAATATTTGAACTATTCGGCTCATCAGATAATTATAAATTTCATCAATATCCCTTGTAAATTTTATACCGGTGAGTATTTCCCTTAATATTCTTTCTTTTTCTTCTTTTTGCTTGATTTCGTTATAAAACATTGCTTGTTGAAAACCAATTTGAGATTGTTGGGCAATGATTTGCATCATATTAAAATTATCATCAGAAAAAATTACAGGCTTTTTACAATAATGAAGAACAAGATGGATTTTTTTATTTTCTGTATCCCATATAGTTACTGCATAGTCCGACTTAATCTGTGATTGTATAAAATAATCTTCTACTTTACTTCCTTGCAGATTATTTTTTTTAATAAATTCATCAGTATTTTCTATTCTTAATTTTCCTTGTTTAAAAACAATGTCACCTAAATAATCCAAAGAGCCTTGCTCTAAATTTATTTCTTTTAAACTTTTAATTTGATCTGATGATAAATATTCTTCTTCCGGAGTCAAATATTCATTTATTTTTTTATCTAAAATCCTAAAAAAGCATCTATCTGCATTAAAGGTTTTGCCTACTTCCTTAATTGTAAGAGTTATAAACTCCTTCATATCCAATGTACTGCGTGTTACTTCCAATACTTTTCTTGTTAATTGTTCCCTATCTGCATGCATTCTGGTTGCTTTATACAATTTACCTTGTTTAATTGCAATAAATAATTGATCTGTTATAGATTTCAATAATGTTTTCTCTTCTTCTGTCCAGGTTCTAAATTCTTTAATTTCTGATAAGGCAAAAATTCCCCAATTTTCTTCGCCACTCTTTACTGCAGCAGCAATTATAGATTTAACTTCCAATTTTTTATAAAATTCTTTAAAATAATCCGGTGTATCAGATGTATGAATATCATCAATAGCCCATATTCCAGCATTCTTAAATAAGTTTTCACCCCAAAATTCAGCTACTTTATAAGATCCTTTAATATTTTTTATACCATTTATTTCTTTTCTAATTTTATATTCTTCATGTACTATATATTTTTGATAATTATCCGGATCAGGATATTCTACTATACTGGCTCTTTCTACATGAAAAACTTTTGCTACTTTTTCACATACATCCCTAAGAATTTCATTTATATCCAAGGTACTTCTTATTGTTGCTATAATACTTCTTAATAGTTTTTCTCTTTCTGCTATTAGCCTGGTCTCATTAAATAATTTAGATTGATGAAGGGCTATACCTGTTTGACTGGCTAGTACTCTAATAAATTTAAGGTC
This sequence comes from Candidatus Gastranaerophilales bacterium, assembly GCA_028280605.1. Lineage (GTDB taxonomy): Bacteria > Cyanobacteriota > Vampirovibrionia > Gastranaerophilales > JANQFW01 > JANQFW01. The sequence goes on along the minus strand of JANQLL010000164.1, from coordinate 32,605 downwards.
TTCTTCTGTGTACTCAAATTTTTTTCTGGTGTATGTAACCCCAAGCAACCCTAAAACATCATCCCCATAAAAAATTGGTATATTAATACTCGATTTTACGTTTAAATTTTCTAAAAGCTGTTTAACCGGAGTATCTTCAAGACCATATTCTTCAAGAAACTGTGTAGTATCCTGATAATTAGTTTCTTTTTTTATTTCAAAAATTTTAAAGAAATATTTTGCACCTTCACTGTATGGATCCAGGGTCCTGAGGCTAATTTCTTCCGGGTGGCTTAAATATTCGGAGTCTTCATCAAGAGGTAAAAAAGTTTTAGTTTTCAGATCAACTTCAAAAATGTAACATCTATCCGCATCCAGGGCTTTACCAATTGCATTTACCAGGTCTTTTTTTACCTTGTTTAGTTCATATGTGCTTCTTACTGTCATAATAATATTTTTTAATACAGTCTCTCTTTCAGCTGTCTGTCTTTCTTTTTCGTATAAACTTGCCTGTTGAATACCTATACCTATTTGATTAGCAAGAGACCTGGCAAATTCAACTTGTTCTTCACTAAATCCTCCTTTTCTTTTTGTGTAATGAATTACCAGTATCCCTACCAGTTCATCTGCATATTTTATAGGAACAGAATAGCCTGATAAAATATTAGCATTTCTTAAATATTCTGCAGTCAAAGTCCCTTCTAAATGACTTTCTTTGATAAATTCTTCCCGGTTGCTTACAATTAAATTTTTAGCATTTGCTAAATGTTTAAAAAGTTCAGGAACATTTTTTTCTACGCTAACCCCTATATTGCTAAACGAGTCAGGACCGTCCAAATATTCATATTTTATGGGTAAAAACTCTTCTTTCTTATTATCATACAGAGATATTAAGCATCTTGACGCATTAAGAGCTTTGCCAATACTATTTACAACATTTTCCTCTATTTCATCAATATTAAGAGAGCTTCTGACTGTGCTTATAATATCTCTTGATAATTTTTCATAAATATATTGTTTAGTTTGATAAATAGCAATTCCCGCTTGATCGGCCACTGTTTGAACAAGATTAATTAACTCAGGCGAAATGTCCTTATTTTTTTTAGTATAGTGAAGGACCAATCTTCCCAGGATTACATCTCTATAAATAATAGGAACACCTAAATTTGATTTTACATTAAAAGATTTAAGGTGTTGTTTTAGATAATCATTTTTTTTATCTATTTCCTTATCTTTAAAATACTCATCAAAATCAGAAAAGTACATTACGGATTTTGCCATATCAATATCCTCAAATACTTTATATCCCGGTGCAGATTCATCAATTTCAGTTATGCTTTTTATATCAGGCGATTTCAAGTATTCAGAGTTTTTGTCAATGTCTAAAAAATATCCTGCATCTTGATTATACTCAGTAATAAAAGCCCTATCAGCCTCCAAGGCTTTTCCTACAGTAGTAACGACAATTTTTTTAAGTTCATTCATATCCAGAGTACTTCTAAATGCAGTGATTATTTCTCTTAGTAAAGTTTCCCTTTGCGCTGTGTTCTTTTGTTTTTCATACAATCTTGCCTGATAAAATGCAATAGATGCTTGGTTAGCTAAGGACTTTAAGAGGTCTAGATCATCTTTGGCCAGTTCAACATACTTTTTTGTAAAATGAATAACAAAATAAGCATTTTCTCCCTCAATACCCCAAACCGGAACCGAATAACCTGACCTGATATCATATTCCCTATAAAATCTTATAGTAGTATCTTTTATTTTTGGTGTTTTATCAAGTACAAAAGATGTACTTGATATAAAATTTTCACCTTTTTCATTAAGAATTCTTACAAACTCTGCAATAAGATCTTGATATGAATTGAAATCAATTATCTCTTTAACTTCAATAGACGATAAATAATTTGCACCCAACGGCATAAATAATTGATTTTTTTTATCAAATACTACAAATAAGCAACGATCTGCTTCAAAAGTTTTACCAACTTCATTGACAGCAATTTTTATGAACTCATCAATATCTAGTGTGCTTCTTATGGCCTCAGTAAACTTTCTTTGTAAATATTCTTTTCTAACTTGAGTTTTTAGGGAGTCGTACAATTTTGCTTGATGAAATGCGATTGCCCCCTGATTGGCGGCAGTTCTTGCCAATTCTATGTCTTCCCTGCTTATTTCTCGTTTTTCCCTCACATAGCCTACAGCAAATATTCCCAACAGTTCGCCTGCATATTGCATTGGTATTCCAATAGTTGATTTTAGCCCAAAATCTCTTATAAATTGTTCTCCCAAAGTGCCTTTTAAATTATAATCATCAATAAACTTCTCTAAATCTGAATAAATAACTTCTACGACATGTTTTCTAAAAAAGCCTCCCCATCCGTAATCTTCAATATTAATCCCTACAATGCTTTTTATATCTGAAGAAGATAAATATAATGAATTTTCATCAACAGGTAAAAATCGTTTTTTTTCAGCATCAAAGATATAAAATACACTCATATCACCATCTAAAACTTTTCCAATTTCTGTCACTAATATTTTTTTAATTATATTGATATCAAGGACAGTTTGGATTGTTTCAATAGTGCTTCTTAATACGCTTTCTCTTGCTGCCAGGTTTTTTATTTGTTCATACTGTTTAGCCTGATAAAAAGCTATACTGCTTTGTTCAATAAGGTCTCTGGAAAACTGCACTTCCGGCTCTCTAAAAGCTGCTTTTTTCCGGGTAAAATGTACAGCCAAATTTCCCAGATATTCATTGTAGTATACAATGGGCAGGCTAAAGCCTGATTTAATATCATATTTTTTTGCGTATTTTTCAAGATCACTTTCTTTTAAGTTATTTTTTTCAATATATTCATCAGCATCTAAAATTATTATCTCTCTACGTTCTTTAAGTTCTTTGGTAAACTCTGGCAAATCTTTTTCTATATCCATATTTTTTAAGCTTTTTACTTCAGAAGATGCCAGATGTTCGTATTTTATAGGTAAATACTTGTTGTTAAGTTGGTCATATTCAATTACAAAACACCTGTCAGCTTTAAATGTATAACCAATGCTGCTCACTATTTGATGTTTAACTTCATCAATATCAAGAGTCTTTCTAATTGCAGCAATACTACTTTTTAACAATTTTTCCTTTTCAAAATATTCCCAAATTAATTCAGCATTTTTATTAAATTCCTCTGCTAACAGCCCAATTTCATCATGGCTTGTTACCGGAATAAGCTCAGGCTTTTGACCGGGTTTTATCTGCTCGATTCCTCTAATTACATCCATTACAGGAATCGAAAAATTAGCTGATAAAATATACTGTGCAATAGTTAACGCTATAAAATACCCAAGAAACAAATAAGATAAATAACTTGGCAATTTCATATCAAATAATAATGAGCCTATAGGAATAATAGTTATATAAGACAAAATTAATAACAGCGACATATAAGAAGATAACTTCTGTCTAAAGTTCAAAAATTTTGGTTTTGTTTGTAAATCTTGCAATCCTATATAAATAAAAATAAAGCCTATTATCTTAATCATTGGAGAAATAAACGCATATACGGTCGTCGCATATTCAGGCACAAAGAATAAAGGACCTGACCCAAGAATAATAAGTCCAAGGGTAAAAAATGAAAATATTTTTTGATTATTTACTATTCTCATATCTATATAAATAAATGCTGATAGCAAATAAAAAGATTGTTCAATAGTTTTTACAAGAAATATATTAGGTAGAATTTTATAAACATAATCCAGCAAATAAGGGCTGACAAAAATATCCAGGCTAATTATCAATAACGCATATAAGATTGTTGAATAGTAAATAAATTTTCCCATATATTCATTTTTTTCAGATTGCCTTGGAATATAAAATATTGCAGCAAAAAGAGCTATTGTCCATATCAAATCGCCAAGTAGCAAATCAAAAATATGAAAAATATGAGATGTTCCGGCATTATAAAAAAGGCCGGCAAATGTTAAAACCTTTTCCGCATATAATATAATTCCTGCCAAAAATCCGGCGCTAATTATTTCCATTGCAATATTATTGGTTTTTGAATATAACTTCCTCGCCTTAAACAATATTAAAAGAGAGACCAAAATTAATAAAATATATAATATTCTTTTATAAAAAATCCCATAAGGAAAATAAAATAAAGTATATTCCGGTGATTTTGTATAGGTAAAGAAAGAAATAACAATTACCAGAAAAAAAAATATATATAAAAGAACTAATGTTTTAGCCTCTTGTTGTTTCATAAATTAAACCTTGAGAATCTTTACCAAATAATGTTTACACTATCAAGGAGTTCAGATGGAATATTTAATTTAAAAGCACGTGCTCTCTTGGCGTTAATGTAAATAACGCCGTCTTTTGTTCTTTTAGGAGTGATTTTTTGCGGACTTGCACCTTTTAGAACTTTTATAGCAACTTTGCCTGCATGATACCCCTGAGAATATCCATTTACTGCAACAGCAGTTAAGCCTCCTTCATCAACAAAAAATTTGAATATACCTACGTCCGGCAACCTGGAATTTGCTATTGTCCAGTCTAACAACTCTTTACTCTGTACAGGTTTTCCATCTTCATCTTTTAATGTAAAAAAAAGAATAACCATAAGCGCATCAACTTTATCCTGGTATTCTTTTACAAGTTTTTTCCATTCTTTAAAAGATGATGTTTTATGAACTCCAGTAACTTTTACCGGTAATAAAGGTATTTCTTTTATTAACTGATTAACAATTAATGTAGATGACTTTGAAGCCTCACTTATAACGGCTACTTTTTTTACCATTGGGTCCATCAATTGCAAAACTTTTATTGAATCAACAAAATGATGTCTTTCAAGCACTCCTGTTATATTTTCAGAAGGCAATTTATAATCTTTAGGATCACCATTTATGCCGCAAAAGACAAATTTATATTTTGTGTCTCTTAAAGGTAAAGCTACGTATATCAGGGCATTTTCATCAGAAACAATAATGATATCAGGCTCCCATTCTTTAATAAGCGCTGTTGCCTGTTTGGCGCTTTGCAATATTTGTTCTGATCCGGATTTTCTTTTAGAATCCATATAAAAGGCTCTGTAGTTTATTTTTACTCCTTTTTCTTTAAAGGCTTTTTTGAGCCCTTTTTGCGCATTTACAACCCATCCCATTGTAGAATGATATGACGCTATAAATAGGACTTTATATTCTTTTTCCTCTGTTATAGTACTTCGAATAATTAAAAGCCCAATTATTAATACAAAAGCTGTTATTATAAATAAAATTCTACTTTTCATTTATTAATTTTATCCTTACAGGTTTTGGCTATTATATTTATAGCGTTTTTTTTATGCATATTTTATTCCCCATAACGTCAAAAACTTATGGCATATTATCTCTAAAAAACTTTTTAAATATTTACTTTTTGTTAACTTTTACAAATTTGATATTTATTTTTATTTTATTCAAACTTAATTTTATTGTACTTATCTTTATATTATTTTTTTATACTAACTCAAAAATACTTTTCAGATTATTCAATCGTGTTAAATCTAATGAAATAGCCTATACTCTGAAAAGAGTAATCTAAAATTTAATTGAGAACCTGTATAATAAGTATAAATAAAAGTAGAGAGTAATATATAAAACAAAAAAATAGGGAGTCAAAATTCAATGCTAAGTTCAATTACCTTTCAAGGTCTTACACCAAAAAAGATTAACAATACCAATGCTGCTTTATCATCAAAAAATAAAGAATCTATAGGGCAAAAATCAAATAGTCAAAATAATATACGCTTTAATCCTCCTTTTTACAAGCCTTTGGCTTTTAAAGGTATAGAAAAGCAAATCACAGATGAAATTCTTACAAAAGCAAGAGAAGATTTAGGTAAAAATTTTATAAATTTAGATACAGTAGCTCCAAAAAATGAAAAAAATGTCTATCTTGTAAGAGGTCCATTCTTCCTTGACCCGTCCAAGCAACTTCCAGATAGAAATAATGAGGACGGAAACAGAAGTTATCAGGTATTCCATAAGGGTAAGATTCCTGACGGGAAAAATTCAATTGAAGAAGTTATAGGTGATATGAAAAATGAAACACGCAATAGAATGACGTACTTAAAGGAAAACTTAGGAATAGATACAGTAATAAGTTTACAATGCCCAGGCGGTAGAATTGAAGGAGAAAAATTTAAAGATTTTCTGGTCCCACTCACAGAATTTCAGGAAGATATCAATATAGAGAAAGAAATAGCTGATGAATTAAAGATTAAATTTGTTCATATACCTATTAGCCCTGTAGGCACAGCTGAAGAAGAGCAGATTGATAAATTCTTTAATGTAATGAAAGATGTAAGAAATAATGAAAAAAGAGCTTACGTGCACTGTAAATCAGGAAAAGACCGAACTGGTGTAGTTTCTGCTTTATATTTACGAGAGCTTGGTGTTTCCAAAGACGATGTTTATAATAATCATGCTAGCAAGACTAAACCTATAAGCGGTCGCTGTAAACAAATGAGCAATACTGTCAATACTTATAAGCCTAAAGGGCGTTTAACATAAAAATGTGGTAATAGTAAAAAAATACCTATTACTTTGCTATTATTACTGAAATACAGATTTAAATTTATGCACGCATGGCTTTAACATCATCACCCGTATAATTTAAGAGTGTATGATATAAGTCATACTCCTGCTGCAAGTTTAGCCAAAACTGCACAGAGGTGTTAAAGCCTTTGCTTAATTTTATTGCCATCTTAATACTCATTCCGGCTTTACCATTTAAAAGCTCAGAGAAAGCTTTTCTTGAGACGCCAAGGTTTAAAGCTGCCTCTGTTACAGAAAGCCCTAACGGCTCCAGATATTCTTCTTTGATTATTTCCCCTACGTGAGGAGGGTCAAACATTATTCCATATTTTTCACAATCTACCATAGATAATTCTCCTTTACTAATGCGGATCTAAATAGTCGACAACATAGGCATCACCATTTCTAAACTCGAATAATATTCTGTAATTTCCGCTTACATCAACAGACCAAAGATCAGGTATATTTTTGTACGGATGAAGTCGATAACCTGCCGCATCCATATCTTGAATAATACAAGCATTGTTTAATCGCCTGAGAATAAACCTTAATTTTTTAATATGTTTTGGATTTAAACCGCTTGTATCACCTTTATAAAAGAATTTTTTCAGCCCTTTATGTTTAAATGATTTTATCATAATACAGTTCATTATAACCCGCTACGTATCAGGTGTCAAGATTAATAAATATTTTTTAATTAAATAATTTACAAGTGAGCAATACTGTTAAAACTTATAACCCCACATATAAATGGTTTGAACAAAATATGTAACAATAATTTAACAAAATAGTCCTTTTTTCGGAAAACACAAAATCCGGCATGCATTAAAATTCAAAAATTGATATAATATTAATTAAACAAACAAAAAGCATGTTACACGGAATTAAGATTAAAGGTTATATTCTCTTGACTAAACAAGCTGCAAAAACTGAAGACACATGCCAAAAGGACAACGATAAATATGCATCCATCCTGTATTACAGACTGCGTAACAAAATTGTCCTTCTGCGGCGCTTTGCCAAGAACTGTAACCTAATGGGCTATAAAGAGCGTTTTCTTGAAGCAATAAAAACTACAGAAATGCAGTTTGATACAGTAGGCAAAGAATACATGCATATAATGCGCACAGGCAACTGGAGTAAATTCCTTATTCAAAAGATGGAATTTATTAATATGGGTCTTCAATCCTTTGCAATGAACATAATAGAAAGCGTTGAAGAAAGAAGAGCAGCCAAGAAATGGCATGCCAGAAAGCCCAAGTCCGATAGCCCAAGCTTTAAAACAACAGCAGAAGGCTTAATAAACATTGCCCAAAAAACATATTCATTGGTAAGCACAAAAATACCGGATGAAATAAGGGCTAAATTCTCCACACATCAGATTCTTGCAGTAAAAGCACTAAATGAATTAAATAAAAAAATACTCGAAGAAATCGATATAATAAGAGATAAATTCGATGATTGCCATAAATTTTCAAGATTATTACCACTGATGATGGAGAAAATGGCCCGCCATAATATAGAACTTCCAACAGAATTTGTAGTACTAAGGCCATGGTCAATCAATGACTACGAATTATCTGAAGGAAACCCGGAAGATATTCATTTATTTAAAAAACTGACAAATATCAGCAGAAAAATATTGAGCGAACTCAAGCAAATTCATTGCAATCAAGATTTATTTATGGATATAGTCCCGGATCAGATAAGCTACAGCAATGTAAAAGAAATCCTACACTTGCCAATTCCTAAAGATTGCTCAAATTCAGAACCCGGTGATGTATCCTACCCTGGTTACAAAGAGGGTTTCTCTGATCACCCTCTGATTAGAATAATAGACGCACACAAAGAACTGCTATATAAAATTCGCTGCGTGCGCCGGTCCCAGTTTAGACTCGATAAAGTCAAGCATAATATTTGTTATAAAGATGATTATCTTGCTTTAGCTAGGGACAAATATTATGATCCCTATCAAGAAGATGAAATTAAATATTTCAGTTATGAAACCTGGGAAGATGAACAGGTAACTCCTGAGCAGGAGGAACAAAGGTATAATGAACACTTTGAGTATTACAGGGATTGCAAAAATCGCGATTATGAGCAAAGGGTTATTAAAGCTAAACGCCGTAAAACTGCTAAATTACATGCCGTAGAGCGTAACAAGTTTGTCGCACAATGCTGCGAAGAGGCAAGGAAGGAAGCTAAACAGTGGAAACTGGAAAATATTGCTTCTTGCAAGCACAAAAAAATTAAACGGGGAGAATTCAAATTAGTAAAAGTCAGTTCTAAGCTGGAGAATTTAAGCATTTTTAAAGAAGTATCCGAAGTTGCGAAGGTGGCCGATGCTGCTTCAGCAGGCAATATTGATATTTTAAAAGATAATAAAAAAGAAAATAAAATAGAAGAAACTTATAATGATGAAAATAATCAGATAAATAATAATATAATAGATATAAATAACAGCAAAAAAGAAGAATTAAACAAGAAAAAGCCTCATTATTAGCGGAATTTGATGAAAAAATTAAAGATTTTTACTTACAATGGCAAGCTTTTTGTATAACAAAAGGGGGGTTGTCATTGTCTTTTTTACATGTCAATTTTTCGCAAAAAAAGCGTTAATCAAAGTCCATCAGTAACCCTGAAAGAAAGCTATAATTAAAGTGTACAGCTTAAGCCGGTCATTGGCTCAAGGTGAGTTATAAGAGGTGGCGACTGCCACCAAAGGGGAGTTTATCGTTGCTATTTTTTTTAATTAACTAATCCACCCTGGCTGTATAATAAGTATGCAAAAGCTTATGCGCCTTCTCCCCTAACGGCTCACCGATAAAATCCCTATAAAGTTCTATAATAGCCGGATTTTCATGAGATTTTCTATAAGGTAAAGCCCTGTCCTCATCATAAATAACCCGTGCGCGCTTCTTACGGATTTCCATATTAGTAGGCTTAGGCTGCCCACCACCGCCAAGGCATCCGCCGGGACATGCCATAACCTCCACAAAATGATAATCAGACTCATTTGCTTTAATACTATCAAGTAACTTCTTGGCATTTCTTAATTCATGAGCCACAGCAACTTTTAATTCAAAGCCATCAAGAAACTTCCATTCATCTATAGGGTCTTCTATCTGTAAAAAAGCCTCTCTTACTCCTTCCATACCTCGCACAGGACATATATTTAAATTTTTATAAGGCACTTCTCTTTGGGTAATAACTTCATAAGCTGTTCGCATCGCAGCTTCCATAACTCCGCCCGTAACCCCGAATATTAAGCCCGCTCCGGTTGAAATCCCCATAGGCGCATCATAATCACTATCAGGCAACTCAAATAAGTTTATATCAGATTGCCGTATCATCTTGGCAAATTCTCTGACAGTCAAGACATAATCAACATCTTTATATCCACTATCTCTCATTTCAGGCCTGTCAGCCTCAAATTTCTTTGCAGTACAAGGCATAACAGCAACACAAACTATATCCTCAGGATGAATATTAATTTTACTGGCATAATACGTTTTAGCTATAGCCCCGAACATTTGCTGAGGTGATTTACAGGTAGAAACATTAGAAAGCAATTCAGGATAAAAATACTCAATATAATTAATCCAGCCCGGTGAACAGGATGTAAACAAAGGCAAAGAAGTTTCTTCCTTGTTTAAAAACTTCTTTTTCATTCTGTCTAAAAGCTCGGCAGATTCTTCAATTATCGTTAAATCCGCAGAAAAATTAGTGTCAAAAACAGCATCAAACCCCATTTTCCTAAGAGCTGTGGTCATTTTTTTAGTAGAACTTCTACCCGCAGGAATGTTAAATTCTTCAGCTAGTGTAGCACGCATAGACGGTGCTGTTTGCACAACCACATGTTTAGTTGAGTCATTTAACGCCTCATAAACTTCTTTAATATATTCTTTTTCAACTAATGCGGTAGTAGGACAATAATTTATACATTGACCGCATAAAACACAACCGGTCTTATCAAGGTCAACATCAAACACAGAACCTATAGAAAGTTCATTACTTCTATACATAGGCTTAATAGCCTCTACACATTGCATATATTCACAAGCATCTACACACCTGCGACATTTTATACATTTGTCATTATCTCTAATTACTACTGTATTATCCAATGTTTTGTATCTTTTTTCTTTTGGCCTGCCAAACCTACTTTTGCCTACGCCATATTTGATAAACAATTCTTGCAACTCACAGCTTAAACCCTTTTCACATTTGCTATTTCCTGTATAATGATTTGCCAATATAAGCTCAAGTACCATTTTTCTTGACTTATTAACTATTTCAGATTCTGTTTGAATATTCATGCCGTTGAGAACAGGCGTACTACAGGAAGCTTGCAATGATCTACAACCTCCAACCTCTACCACACAGAGCCTGCAAACTCCAGATAAGCAAAGATCAGGATGATAGCATAAGGTTGGAATATATATATCATTCCTTTTAGCCAATTCTAATATAGTTTCATTTTTTTTTGCCTCATATTCTTTGCCATTAATGCTTACTTTTAATATAGCTTTGTGTTTGTCATTCATCTAAAATCCCCCGGTTTTTATAGATATAAACAAAAGGATTAGATGCAGTCTGACCTAAACCGCACTTTGAAGCAACTTTCATAACATCTGCCAACTCCATTAATAGATCTATTTGACTATCAGGGATACTTTCTTTGTTAAGAATCTTATCTACGGCATCAGCAATTTTTGGAACCCCTTCTCTACAAGGAGTGCAAAGCCCGCAGCTTTCTTCTTTAAAGAAATCAGTAAAATTTTTAAGGACCTCAAACATATTGCGAGACTTGTTAAATATAATAATCGATCCCTCCGGCGGTAATTCTGAGTAACAAATAGAGGTATTAAAATCTTTTGGCGCAACAGTAATACCTGCAGCACCCCCCACTTGAACTGCTTTAACATCCGTAGCATCACATGTCTCCAATAAATCAGACAAGGTACAGCCTAGTTCAAATTCATAAATGCCCGGCTTTGGACAATCACCGGAAATACTAAACAATTTAGTCCCCGGTGATTTTTCCGTACCGTATTTTTTAAATTCCTCATCACCGTATTTAACAATATATGGAAGATTCGCAAACGTTTCTACATTATCAACGAGTGTAGGAGAATTAATATAGCCATGCTCAACAGGAAAAGGAGGCCTATTTCTAGGCTCACCTCTTTTTCCTTCCATAGATTCAATTAAAGAGCTTTCTTCTCCGCAGATATATGCCCCTGCATTACACCTGATTTCTATATCAAAATCAAAATTTTTATTCAGAATATTTTTACCTAAATAGTTTTTTTCCCTTAGTTGCTCAATTTTTTTTAACAGTTTTTTTAACATCCATTTATATTCTGCTCTTAAGTATATAAAACCCTTAGACGAGCCTACTGCGTAGCCTGATGCGATCATTCCTTCTATAAATTTCTCTGTATGATTAAATAAGAGTTCTCTGTCTTTAAAAGACCCCGGCTCACCCTCGTCAGCATTGCAAACAACATATTTGGCTCCTACATCATTTTTAGAAACCAACTCCAGCTTTAGTCCCGTTGGAAATCCGGCGCCACCTCTACCTCTAAGACCTGATTTTTTTATTAAGTTTATCAAATCCTGTGGTTGCTCCGATAAAACCTTGTTTAAAGCTTCCCCAAATATATAATCATTTGACAGTATAAATTTTCTTTGCATTTTAGTTTATCCCATCATAAGTTTTTATATTCCCTAATTATAGAAACGACTTTTTCAGGATTTAAACTATGATAAACCTCATCATTAATAAGCATAGAAGGTCCTTTATCACACATGCCAATGCAATCAGTTGTGTTTAGGGTAAATAACTTATCTTTTGTGGTTAAACCTACTTTTATGTTTAATTCATCCTTAATAGCTTTAATTATTTCATTTTTGTCAGAAAGTTGACAGCTTATAGTTTTGCAAACTCTAATAACATACCTGCCTGTAGGTTTGATATTAATAAATGAATAAAACGTAGCCACTGCATAAACTTCATTAGGGCTCATTGATAATTTTTTAGCAGTATCTCTCATCATTTCCTCAGTAAGATAGCCGTTTAATTCGACAATTTCTTCCAAGATAGGCAAAAGATCTGTATGTGAGTGGTGATATTTTTCAATTATCTTATTTATATTGGCTTCAGCTTTTTGCATAGTTTTTCCTTTTGTTTATACTGCTCATCAATTGAATTTCAGATTACTCTTTTCAGAGAATAGTTTATTTTATTAACTTTAACTCGATTTAATAATCTGAAAAGTATTTTAGAGGGAGTATATTAAATCGATTTTAGAAAAAACTAATAAAATTTCTATGCCCCTATTGTCTGTTATAGACGAATAATTTAGTTATTTTTTTGTTCAAGAATTTTTTATTTTTTTTATAAACTAATTACTAATATTTTATATAGCCGTAATTAACAAATGGAAAAATTTTTAAATCTGCAGAAAGACTACAGAGAAGCAAAGATTCAACTAGATTCAGAGTTATCAGTTGCAACTATTAATATTTAAAAAAATTTACTCTTTAATTAAACTTTTATATTACCTTATTGAGGTTTTAATTTTTTTGAATAAAGTAATTTAATTAATATGATTCTCTTAAACTTGAACAGAACAAAGAGCTAATTTGGCTCCTGGAGAAATACATTGAAAAGCATATTTGTACCGGGTATAAAATTAATTAATCGCTTTAAATATCCTAAAAAATTTGCTTTTGTAAGCATTTTACTAATTTTATTTGTTGGTATATTGATTATTTTGTTGATTACAGAAATAAATATCAGAATAGAGTTTAGTGCAAAAGAAAAAATAGGTTTAGAATATATTGATCCCGTTAAAAATTTAATAAAGGAGCTAGAAGAACAAAGGTCTCTTCTGAATCTCTATTTAAGAGGAAGTCAAGAAGTAAAAGATGAATTGCAAGCAAAGATTAAACAAATAGATTTAGAATTTAAGTCAGTAGATGAAGTTAATAAAAAATATAATGATATTTTTAAAATAAATGAACTATGGAAAAATGCAAATAAAAATTGGATTGATATTAAAAAAGAAACAATAAATTACTCCCCAACAGAAGCTTATGCAAACTATACAAAAATAATCAAAGAATTAATATATTTAATTTCGTATATTGGTGATAAGTCAAACTTAATATTAGATACAGAGGTGGATACTTTTTATTTGATGTATCCTGTAACCAAAAATCTTCCAACTTTAATGGAATTACTAGGTCAAGCTTCTATACTTGGTACAAATATATCTGTAAATAAAAAGATCACCAGAGAAGAAATCATTGAATTGTTATCTGTAAATGCAAAGATAAAATATATTCTAGAAGATATAAATATAGATTATAAAAAAGTATTTGAAAATAATGAACCTTCTGCTGAAAGGTTAAAAAGTTTTGTTGTAGAAGTTAATTACACAACAAATAGTTTTATAGATATGAATAATAAAAGGTTTATCATAGATAAAATCTTTACAACGAAGCCTAAAACCTATTTAGGTATTGGAAGAATTGTGAGCAGATCAAATTTTGCACTATACGAAGTTTCAATACATGTTTTAGAAGAACTCCTTTTGGAAAGAATAAAAGAATTAGAATTCAGAAGATTTATAATTATTTTTCCAGCAATAATTACTCTTTTAATACTTGTGTATATTTTTTATTGTTTTTCATTATCTGTTTTAAATTCGGTAAGTCTTTTACAAGAGGCATCCGAGCAAGTTGCGGATGGCAACTTTGACGTAAAAATAAAACTTGAATCTGATGATGAATTGGGTAGTCTATCAATTTATTTGAATAAAATGATCAAAAACCTAAAAAACTTTATACAGCGCGAAAAAGTATTAAGAGAATTTATTATATCAGCTATAAATTCTCCCGGCGCTAAAGATACAATAGAAACAATAGTAATTGAAACAGGACAGCTTTTTAATGCAGATAGGTGCTTTTTTCTAGAATATGATTATAAAAATAACATTTATTTACCTATAGAAAAAAGCAATGTATATTTATCATCCCTTGAAGTTAAGTCTCTTGCAAGAAGAGAAATTTCAAATGAAGAAATAGAAGTTTTTGCCCAAGTTGTATTTAGTCAAAAGCAATTGCTTGTAGTTAACGATGTAACTAAACTTGATATCCCTGATTCAACACAAAAGTTAATGGAAGAGTATAATGTTAAATCATTTATGATGGCACCTTTATATTATGCTTCAAAACCAATAGGCTTGTTAATAATTGATTCAACCAGAGAATTCAAGGTTTATACAGATGAAGACAAAGCTTTATTTGAATCTATAGTTAACCAGGCAACAGTAATAATAAATCAGGCAAAACTGACTGACCAAATTCAAGAAAAAATATTTAGAGAAAGCCTTTTAAGACGAGTAACTAATAATATTTTGGAAGCTGAAAATAGAAAAGATGCTCTATATTCAATATGTAAAGATATTGGAGAGCTATTTGATGCTGATAGAGTATATTTACATTATTATAATCAAGAAAAAAGTGAATTTTATAAAACTTTTGCAAAATATAAACGCTCTGAAGATGTTTTAGCATGCTTAAGCGCAAACTCATACTCTAAAGAGGCTTCTGAATATATATCTAACAGAATCTTTAAAAATAAAGAATTAATAGTAATAAATAATATAAACGAAGTCCCTGCAAAAGAAATACAAAAAATAAAACAATTTACATGCTGCGTAAAAGCATTTATAATTGCTCCGGTCTTTTATAAAGATGAACCCTTGGCTATGATTGTAATTGCAATGGTAGACAAACCAAAAGTATGGAAAAAAGAAAACTTGGATTATTTAACCCTTATAAGCCAACAAATTTCAATAGGTATTAATTTATTCAAGTTGAATGATGAACTTAAACAATCATTGGCTAATGAAAAAACACTAAGAAAAATAATAACAGAAGCTTCTAACCTGACAACTCACGAAGAAGTGGATAATTATCTTTTAGAGCAATTATTAGATCTTTTAGAAGTAGATAAAACCCTGCATTTTCACTTTAAAGAAGAAAATCTTATTGTAATGAATGAAAAAATAAAAAATAAAAAATATAATAATAAGGTTGTTGGAGATTGTTTATTAACACGTGGAATTGCTAAAGAAATTATACCTGAAGAAAGGCAACTTATTTGCATAAATGATGTTGAGAAAGAAATAAAAAATGAAGAATTGAAAATGTGTTTAAAGGGTGAAGGCATAAGAGCTTGCACAGTTTACCCTACATCCAGAAAGCTAAGCAAAGAGTCTAAAGAAATTATAGAAATTACTATACTTGCAATGGAAGAGCCTAAATATTGGACAGATTATGAAAAAAATATTATTAAGCTTATTATTGATAATTTAGTGCTTGTATCTCTAGAAGTTATGCAAAGGCAAGAGTTGGAAGAAACAAGAATGTCTTTTATAGCAACTCTTACTCATGACTTGAAAAGCCCAATTATAGCAGAGCAAAAAGCTTTAGAGGTAATGATTGCAGGAAAGCCCGTTGCAATACCTGATGTTTATAAAGAATACCTTGAGGATATTTATAAAACCAATGAGGATTTGCTTAAAATCGTAAATAATTTACTTTCTACTTATCATTATGAGTCTGGAGAATGGCAACTCTTTAAAATTGAGGCTAATATTTCAGAATTAATAGATGAATCATTAAGGTCTCTTAAATACCTTGCCCAGGAAAAAAATTCAGAATTTTCTGTAAGTATAGAAGAGAATTTGCCTTTAGTATATCTTGATAAAGGAGAAATACAAAGGGTTTTAGTTAACCTGATCGGTAATGCAATAAGGCACACAAAAGCCGGAACTCAAATAGCAATTAATTCAATTAGATTGGATAATACTATTCAGGTTTCAATAAAAGATAACGGCGAAGGTATTCCTAGCGATCAAGTACCTATGATTTTTCAACGATATCCGACTAAAAAAAGAAAAATTGGCACAGGGCTGGGTCTTTATCTTTCAAAACAAATAATAGAAGCCCATAATGGCAAGATATGGTTTGAAACAAAAGAAGGAGAAGGAACTACATTTTATTTTACTTTGCCAATTTAGGAGAATCTATGGTTAAAGACATAAAAAACTTTGATAAAGATGACTATATTACTCCTATTTTTGCCTCAAGGGCAATAATTGAACCTATTGCAAAAAATAAATTAAATGAAAAATCAATCCCGGAAGATATTGTCTATAATTTGATAAAAGAGGAACTAGACCTTGATGCTAATCCTTCGCAGAATTTAGCGAGTTTTGTAACCACCTGGGTGGAAGAAAAAGCTCAAAAGCTTGTTTCTGATTCAATAAAATATAACTTAGCGGATGAAGTTGAGTATCCACACATAATTGAAATACAAAAAAGATGTTTAAATATCCTGGCTAACTTATTTAATGCGCCTAAAAATGTTTGTATTGCCGGAACTAATACCATTGGTTCCTCAGAGGCAGTTATGCTGGCAGGACTGGCTTTAAAATGGAAGTGGAAAAACAGAACAAAAGACTCTTCTAATCCCAATATTATAATAGGATCTAACACCCATGTAGTATGGAAGAAATTTATACGTTATTTTGATGTAGAACCCAAAATTATAGATATTGATAGCAATAGCTTTGTAGTTTCTAAAGATAAAGTAATAGAAAATGTTGACTCTAATACAATAGGGGTGTGCTTAACACTTGGCACAACGTTTACCGGAGAATTTGAGCCAGTTGAGGAAATAAGCAATGCTCTTGATGATTTATACAAAAACAACGGCCTTGATGTTCCTATCCACGTTGATGCAGCCAGTGGAGGATTTATTGCACCGTTTCTTTATCCTGATATCAAGTGGGATTTTAGGCTACAACGGGTTGTTTCAATAAATGTTTCCGGGCATAAATACGGATTAGCTTACCCTGGTATTGGCTGGGTTTTATGGCGTAACAAAGATTATTTACCCGAAGAATTAATTTTTCCTCTTGATTATCTTGGCGGGCAAATTGAAACCTTTACATTAAATTTTTCGCGCGCTTCTTATGGCGTAGTGTCTCAGTATTATAACTTTTTAAGATTAGGGAACGAAGGCTATAAAAGGATATTTGATAATTTAAAGAGCGTTACTGGATTTATTTACGGTGAGATTGATAATTTGTATATACCAGATAAAAACACAAAAGAACAAATTAAAATATTTGAAATACAAAGCAAGCTTGACGCTCTTCCTGTTGTAGTATGGAGTGCTAATAAAAGCTTAAATTTCAATGTATACGAGCTATCTCAAAAGCTTAGAGAATTCGGCTGGGTTGTTCCGGCTTATGAGCTTCCGCCTAATGCAAATAATATAACTGTTTTAAGAGTTGTAGTTAAAGAGAACTTTAATATTGATTTAGCCGAGCATTTTATAAATGATTTAAAGACTGCTGTTAACAATCTTCAAAGTCGAGAATCTTTTACTTTAAACAAAAATAAAACCCATCCGGTCTGTTAAACAACTTTATGCAATTTATTTAATTGATTTAAAGTAAAAAGACCCTCTTTATAAATCAAATACGCCAAAAAAATCGAAGCTATGCCGTCAACCCACCACAAAGACGGATGAACCCAAAAAAGCAAGCTACCTATAAATAAAACTACTGATAACTTTATGCAAGCAAATGTACAGCTTGCATCTTTTATTACTGTTGAACTTTTAAGCTTTAAACCTACTTCTTTCTTTTCATACAGTAAGAAAAACATAGTAAATAAGCTAATAAATGAAATGATTAAACCCGGAATAGTACTTTGTGGATGATTTTGCTGAATAAGTTGATATGCTGAAGTTATAAACATTATAAAGGAAAGTAAAATAAAAAGAATTGCTATTCCGTATGTTGCTTGTCTTTCTCGCTTTAAATTAAGGTGTTTATTATTAATTGCTTCTTCTTCAAAGCGCCATAAGACAAGTGAACTTGACGTAACTTCAATTATGCTGTCAGCCCCAAAACCGGCAAGCGCAATCGAGCCTTCCGAGATACCCCAAAATAGAGAAGCTGAGCCTTCCACTATATTATAAATAATTGTTATCCAGGCAAGCAGAATAGCTTTATTAACAAGATTTTTATTCATTTTGCTCTATTTTATAGTTCATTGTTACGCTTCCTCAATAATTTTTACTTCTTCATCGCTTAGGTCATAGAGTTTGTAAACTTCTAGGTCTATATTTTTATCTAATTGATTTATTTGATTTTCCAGGTCATTTAAAAGCATTTGTTTTTCTTTATACCATTGGATAAGCTCTTCTTCCTCCTTAAGAGTCAGATTTACTTTTTGCTTTTTTAACTCATCAATAAATGGATTTGCCCCTATTTGCCAAAATTTTTGGAGTTTTTGAGGTATTTTTTTAGGCTGATACTTGGTTTCAATAAAGTTAAGAGCATGTTTTGATGATTCATTTAGATTTTTATTTAGCTCCATCATTTGGTTGGCTTTTTGGGCAAGGCTTTTTTGTTGTTCTTTATTTGCATTAGGAATAGGTATCTGTTTTACATAAACAGGTTTTTGTTCAATAAAGCCTCCTTGTCGTTCTATAGCCGTATTTTTAAGAAAGTATGTTGAAATTTTAGAATTTAATAATGATAAAAGCCATTTTTCATTTGTAGGAATTATGCAAGCTGGAGCATTAATATATAAATTTTTATCATCATATGCAAAAGATGCTTTTTTAGCTAAATTCCCCCAAATGATTTTCGGTTTGGCAAAATTTTCATAGTATGCAATATTATCTTGAATTTCATACCATTCATAAGAACCTGTTTTTCGACCTTTCCATTCACCTTTAAAGTCTTTAGGTTTAGGCTCTAATTTTTCTTTAAATAAACTTAAGTATTCTTTAATTGCAGGATATTTATCAATATTTATTCCTCTACGGGTAAATATAATCCATAGATTTTGATAATCAAAATTATAAGGCAAAATATTACAACCTTTTATAAGAGGTTTAATAATCTCTACCCCTTCAAAACCTTTCTTGCAAAGTTTTTCTTTAGTTTCCGTATTAATAATAAATGCTTCATTAAATCCTGTTTTAATTCCATAATAAATAGAATCGTTTATATATTTTCCCAAAGGAATATTATTTTTCTTTAATTTTTCTAAAATATCAAAATTTTGTTTGCTACTAGAAGCCCAAGTTTCATCATCATTAGCAATAATTAACTCAAAGCCTTTACTGTTAACTTCAATTTTCAAATCAGTCACATTATCAAGATTTTTTAGCTTTAAACAAGTACAACTTTGTTTTTCTTCAGGCTTTTCTTTTTTAATGGTTATTATACAAGGATATGTTATAGCCCCTTCAAAAATTTGTAAATCTCCAAAGTCAATCATTTCAACTATTTTATAATTTTTTTGTAAATATTGGGTTAATTTTTTGCCATAACCGGCTTTTAAGAATTTATTTGAAACTATAAAAGCAAAGTAACCGCCTTCTTTTAATAAGTTTAACCCTTTTTCAAAGAAATAAACATATAAGTCAGATACACCGGTATAAACTTCATAATTTTTTTCAAGAAAAGGCTTTATTTCAGAGAAAAACTCCTGTCTTACATAAGGCGGGTTACCTATAATAACATCAAAACCGCCTTCATACTTATCCTCAAATGCTTTTTCAATAGAGCAGAGGGTCATGACCCTCTGCTTATAAGGATTTTCTTTATTATATTCACAAGGATTTTTACAATACTCCAAATCCGTAAGACCATGCTTTTTTCTGTTTTTTTCTACATAATTTATTGCATTTACAATATACTCACTAGATTCAAGAATAGAGGCATTATAACTTTTGGCCCAAAGCTTGTTTTGAGTAATTCCCTTTTTATTTTCAGCTCTTCTTTTTTTATTTTCTTCATCAGGTACTGTCCAACCCATTTTTATATTGTGCTCTCTTGATGATATTGATTTGAATTTTCTTACAATGGACTCTAGTTCATTTTCACAACAAACAATTATAAGATGAATATGATCTCCACAAATATTGTAAGCCAACACTTTTAAGCTATCTTCTCTAACAATTCTATCAATAGTATTCGTGATTATACTTTCAGATTTTTCATCAAGCCAAATAGCTTCATCTGTCTTTATATTTAATTTGCCTAATTTTTCAGAATACCTTGAATTATGAGTTGCCCATGTTAAATGAAAAGCTTTTAGTTTTTGCTTTTCAAATATACCTTCAAATTCATTTTGCCAGTTAAAAGCTTTTTCTCCGGCCACATCAGGATCATCAATAAGAGAATTTCCGCATTTGATATTATTATCGAGGTTTTGCAATGGCTCTGTTTTTTTTGCAGTCTTTAACCATAAAGCAAGTTTTGTAATTTCTGTTGATTCTTCATTTAAATCAACACCAAAAATATTATTTAATAATATTGACTTATCAACCTCTGCAAGGTTTTGATGTTCAAAAATATTTAAATTTCTTGAATCTTTATAATTTTCAGCAAGTTTTTCTTCCCATCTTACTCTATGCTGTTCCTGCAAAAAACTATGAGCCTGATTTAAAAATGCGCCGCTACCACAAGCAGGGTCAAGTATTTTTACAGACTCCAGCCTATTCGGATTTTCCTCAAGGTATTTACCTAAAGTTTGTTCTACTATATAACGAGTGATATACTCAGGAGTATAATAAATCCCGTCTTTTTTACGTTTGGATTTTTTATTATTACTCTCTATTCCATCAAGTTCATTTTTTAATTTTTCTAAATCACTTAAAGATTGTTCAAAAATATGACCTAAAATATTAACATTCAAATCACTCTCAAAATCATAATTGGCAAGCTTAACTATTTCTTCCCAAATATCATCTTTAATAATCAAATTATTTAATACTTTATCTTCAGCAAATAAACCTCCATTATAAGCGTTTATTGGCGGATCTATATCATATCTTCCCTCATTTATATCCTGAAAAAGATTTTTAAACTCCCTCCATACTCTTTGGTCACTTCTTTCTCTTGATTTTATGCCGAGCCGGTAAACTTCATTTGTTATTTTAGAAGGTAATAAACCATATGAATCCTCACAGAAAAATACAAATATCATTCTGTCCAACAGCTTTTGAGTTTTTTCCAGCAAGCATTTTTTTTCTACTTCAGGATTGTTTTCAGCCAGATGATTAAACAGGCTTTGTCTAACAGCTTTAAACTCTTTATAAAAGCTCTTGGATATTTCGTCTTCTTGCTTTGAAGTATCTTTAACAAGCTTATCCAGCAAAGAGTTTCTGTCTTTATCCAGCAAATTTTGTTTACATAAAAGAAAGTAAAATCTTTTAAACTTTTCATCTTTAAATAAATCAGATTCATTAATATCTTCTTTTACATTAAATTCTTCTATCAAGAATTTTTCATAATAACCTTGACCTCTATCTTTATGATAAAGTCTTATTTCCCTGAAGTTTGAAACTACTATCCAATCGCAACGGTCAAATTTTGATGAATAGCTAAAAGCCTGACTTACAGGCGAATCATAATCTTTTCTTGAAGACTGTTTTTTATCCAAAGGAGTTTTAGCGTCTTTTAGCTCTATAACTGCTCTTATAACATTACCTTTTTCATCTTCAGAAAAAAATCCTAAAGCCCCATCGGCCTTTGTTGAATCAACTTCAGTTTTAGCTTCGTTTATCAAATACCACTCATCAGGACAATCATGCATCTCTGCATAGCCTAAAATATCATTAAAAAAACGTGTTAAAAATGTTGCTTGAACTCGAATTTCTTTTGTTTTTTCATATTTACCATCTTTTATAGCCGTCTGCCAATTAAAAATAATCTTATTTATTCTTTTGAATTCAAATTGTTCAGGATATTCAAATTTATTTAAATGATTTAATAATATTTTTTTATTGAAAAGCACAATTTTAATCCTTGTTTAACTCTAAAAAAAATTTTCAGCCTATTATTTATTATTTTTATTTAAACCTATAACCCTTAAAAAAACTATCCTAATCATGGGGATTAACTTAAACTCCAACTTTATTGTTTTTCTTAAGAAGCGGGTACCCCATTTCTTCTCTTTGCTGAACATACATTTTAGCTACTTTTTCTGCCATTCGTCTTATTCTGTTGATAAAATTTGTACGTTCATCTTTGCTTATAACACCTCTTGCATCAAGAAGGTTGAAGGTATGTGAACATTTTAGAACACAGTCATAAGCCGGAAGTGGTAATTCTGCATCAATCGCAGTATCAACTTCTTTACTGTACAAGTCAAATGCTTTAGATAAGCTTTCAGCTGTAGAAACCTCAAAGTTATATTTAGATTGCTGGATTTCGTTTTGCAGATAAATATCGCCGTATTTTAAGTTTTCATTCCACTGGACATCGTAAACACTGTCTAAATTTTGAAGATACATGGCTATACGCTCTAATCCATAGGTCAACTCAAGAGCAACAGGTTTTACATCAATACCGCCCGCTTGTTGAAAATAAGTAAACTGCGTAACTTCCATACCATCAAGCCAAAATTCCCAGCCTACACCCCAGGCTCCTAATGTAGGAGACTCCCAATTATCCTCTACAAATCTAATATCATGTGCACTTAAATCAATACCTATAGCTTCAAGACTTTTTAAATAAACATCTTGAGCATCTTCAGGTGATGGTTTTAATATAACCTGATATTGAAAATAATGCTGCAATCTATTAGGATTTTCGCCGTATCTGCCATCTGTAGGCCTACGGCAGGGTTCAACCATTGCAGTATTCCATGGTTCAGGACCAAGCACTCTTAAAAAAGTTGCTGGATTCATGGTGCTTGCGCCTTTTTCTATGTCATATGGTTGCTGGATTATACAGCCGTAATCTGACCAATATTCGTTTAATCTATGAATTAATTGCTGAAATGTTACGCTCACTTTTATCTTATTTCCTTATTTTTGTACTACCCATATCAAAATAATTGTATTATAACAAGAATATAATCTCAAATATTATTATTTGATTGTAAAATCGATGACTAAACAGCTTATAATAAGAAACACAGCAAGAAAATCTTATACAAAAGACTGCTATTGATAGAATTACAAAAACAAAATGAGAACTTAAAAAAATAAATTTCTACCTTCTAAAATCAAGCAGATTTATAATATAATTTAGGTGTTAGATAATTATAATAAAGGAACAAAAATTGTCTGGAATGCTACCTTTATCAAATATTAAAAAAGAACAAGCTCCTCCTAAAGAATTTGTTATAGACATAAATTGCGACTTAGGCCAAAGTTTTGGCGTATACAAAAATGAGTCGGAGGAAAGTTTAATACCTTATGTCAGTTCTGTTAATATAGCCTGCGGAGCTCACTCCGGCGACCCTATCACAATAATGAAAGCTCTAAAATTAGCTAAGAATCATAATTTATCAATAGGTGCTCATATTGGATATCCTGATATTCAAGGATTTGGTTATCGTTCATTAAAGCTTACACCTGAAGAAATACAAGCAATGGTTGTATTTCAAATTGGCGCTTTAAACTCAATGGCTAAATACTTTAATCTTGTTGTTGAGTACGTTCGACCTCATGGTGCACTACATAAAGATATATTAACCAATGTAGATACGGCAGTGGCTGTTGCTAATGGAATTGCTAATTTTGACAAGTGGTTAATTTTAGTAGGCGCACCAAGTCAAAATTTAAAAGAAGCCAGTGATATAACAGGTGTACGTATAGCAACAGAATTTCAACCAATCAAAAACTATACTGCCACTGGTGATATTGATTTTGAAAGAGATGATATTGAAGATATTAACTTTTGTATGAACCAAGTAAATTCTTTAGTAAAGGATTCTACAATAAAAACCGTAGACAAAAAAAATATAACTGTTAATTTTAACACAATTCATCTGGATTTAAGATCAGAAAAATCTATAGAATTAGCCAAAAAGATTCAAGCTGCCATTGATAAAACTGTCCCCATACCAGCTACTTTTGTGATGGAAAGTGGTTGGCTTTCTTAAAATAAAAAAAAATTTCACTACTAAGCAATTATTTATTTATTCTTTTGTTATTTAACTTAGAATAAAAACTTAAAAATATTACACAAAAAATTGTATAAATATGTTAATTTTATCTTAATGAATTATACATATGTGTGGTTTTAGTCCGTATAATTAAAATTAAGTTTAAAAATTTTTAATTAATAAAGACAGTTAAGGGGTTTAAACTAGTGAATTTATTGGGGCACAAAAAACTTTTGAAATTAAAAGCCTGGTTGTTACCGGGAATGAAGGTAAAAAGATGGTTTTCTCTTGCATTATTTGGAGCTTTATTAGTAATTTTAGGTCTGGGGATATTATTTAACTTACACCCTATTGACCAATCAATTCAACTAATACGAGCTTTAGCTGAACACTCTCCATCAGTTGTTTCCGGTAGTATTATATTTATATTTGGCTTTACTATTATAATAGTTGGATTAAAAAAGGTAAATAGCTCTTTAATGGAGGCAATTGACCCAGGAGAAAGAGCTCATCTTCTAGAGACGTTATACAGAAGACGAAAGCTGGACAAGGGACCTAAAATTGTTGCTATTGGTGGAGGAACTGGTCTTTCTACTATATTAAAAGGGCTTAAACATATCACTAATAATTTAACTGCGATTGTAACAGTTGGAGATGACGGCGGAAGCTCAGGAAGACTAAGAGAAGAAATGGGCGTTCTCCCGCCGGGAGATATAAGAAACTGTATTGCAGCTTTAGCTGATGAAGAAGATTTAGTAACCGAATTATTCCAATACAGATTTAAATCAGGAAACGGTCTTGAAGGGCATAGCTTTGGCAATTTATTTTTATCTGCTTTATGTGCAATAACAGGTGATATGGTAAGAGCTGTTAAAGAATCCTCAAAAGTATTAGCAATAAGAGGTAAGGTGTTACCTGCAACTCTTGATGATATGCGACTCATTGCAGAAATGGAAGACGGTAGAGTTATAATGGGTGAATCTAATATTCCTGAAGCTAAAGGGAAAATTAAAAAACTAAAAGCCCACCCTGCCAACCTAGTACCTTTAGACGATGCCGTGCAAGCTATAAACGATGCGGACTTAATTATAATGGGACCGGGAAGCTTATACACAAGTATTATTCCTAATCTTCTTATTAAAGAAATCACAAGTGCCATATCCAGCGCAAAAGCAAAAAAAGTTTATATATGTAATATAATGTCACAACCTGGAGAAACAGATAACTATACAGTAGCCGATCACGTTGAAGCTATTTTAGAGC
Source organism: Candidatus Gastranaerophilales bacterium (assembly GCA_028280605.1). Lineage (GTDB taxonomy): Bacteria > Cyanobacteriota > Vampirovibrionia > Gastranaerophilales > JANQFW01 > JANQFW01. The sequence continues at coordinate 6,778 of JANQLL010000164.1, read as the reverse complement.
ATTCAGACAGTAATGTTATTGACACTGTATTTGTTAATGATAATCTCCCTAAAAACTTGGCACTAAAATATAAAGCTGCTGATTCTTTACCTGTAAAACTTGACCATGAAAGAGTAAGAAAGCATGGCATAGATGTTGTATTTAAACGTTTAATTGAAGAAAATAAAGAAGGCCTTGTAAGACATTCGCCTAAAATGTTAGCCAAGGCTGTAAGTCATTGGTATAAATCACTCCAAAAAGAAAATACTATAGAAAAGTCAAAAGGTGAAAAACAGTTATTATGAAAAAAATAACTATAAATACAATAATAAAATATAGAAATGAAAATAAAAAAATAACAGCTTTAACAGCTTATGACTATTCAACAGCAAAATATGCAGATCAAGCTGGAGTAGATATTATCCTGGTAGGTGATTCACTGGCAATGGTTGCTTTAGGTTATGAAACCACACATGCCGTAACTGTAGACGAGATGCTACATCATTCTAAAGCTGTTGTACGAGGCACGCAAAATGCTCTAGTTGTTGCAGATATGCCTTTTATGAGTTATCAAATTGATAAAAAAACCGCTATAGAAAATGCAGGAAGATTTATAAAAGAAGCAGGTGTTTCTGCTATTAAAATAGAGGGCGGATCAAAATTTATAGTAGATATTATAAGTCATTGTACATCTATAGGAATACCTGTATTAGGGCATTTAGGTTTTACTCCTCAATATTTGCATACTCTTGGCGGGTATAATATTCAGGGCAAAACACTGGAAGCCACTCAGGAGCTTTTTGAGCAGGCTAAAGCTTTGGAGCAAGCGGGTGCATTTGCGATTGTACTAGAGATGGTACCTGAAGAAGTCTCCAAGTACATAACAGAAAAAATAAATATACCAACAATAGGTATTGGAGCCGGTCGCTATTGTTCAGGTCAGATATTAGTAACAGACGATATATTAGGTAAATATTCTGATTTTACGCCTAAATTTGCCAGAAAATACACTAATTTATCTGATATTATGGTTGAAGCCTTTGAAAACTATAAAAATGATGTAGAGTCTATGAGTTTTCCGACAGAAAGCGAAATTTTTAAATTATCAGAAGGTGAGAAAAACAGGTTAAAAGATAATGGACTCATCACAAACAAGTAAAAATATAATCGTATTAAATACTATCGAGCAAGTTAGAAAACAGGTAAAAAATTTAAAATTACAAAATAAAATAATTGGCTTAGTCCCAACAATGGGAGCTCTACATGATGGGCATGCCAGCTTAATAAAAAAAGCTGCGCAAGAATGCGACGAAGTTATTGTCAGTATATTTGTTAACCCAACACAATTTGGGCCAAATGAAGATTTAGACAAATATCCCAGGCAACTAAATCAAGATATGGAAGTATGCAAGTCAAACGGTGCAAGCATAATATTTGCCCCGTCCGTCAATGAAATCTATCCTAGTGATGAGCATTTAACGTATGTGGTCCCTCCTGAATACTATCAAAACAAGCTATGCGGGTTAAGCCGAAAAGGCCACTTTAATGGAGTTGCTACTGTTGTACTAAAATTATTCAATATAATTTGTCCTGATCAGGCATTTTTTGGACTAAAAGATGCTCAACAATTGATTATCATAAAAAAAATGTGCAAAGATTTAGATATACCGGTAAAAATAGTAGCCTGTCCTATTATCAGAAGCAATGACGGACTTGCGTTAAGTTCTCGTAATGCATATCTAACAAGAGCAGGAAGAGCAAAATCTATAACAATTAATAAACTTTTATTTAAAATTCAAGAATTATATAATACCGGATTAAAAAGCAAAGAAAAAATTTTAGAAATTGCATTAAAAGAATTAAATGAAGATATAAAGCTTGAGTATTTAGAGTTTTTAAACTTGAATTCATTTAAAAAAATAGATTTATTGGAAAAAAATACATTAATTGCTGTAGCTGCAACTGTTGACAATGTTAGGCTAATCGATAATATAATAATTTAAAGTATTTTGTTTTTATTTTTTATAATTACTTTGCAATAAATTTACATGAAATATAAATATAATATACTTTATTGACACTATATTATATAATAAGGTCAAAATTCTTACTTAACTCCTAAAGTTCTTTATAGTAAAATCCTGTCAGGAGAGATACATGCTTAAACTTCTTAAAAATTTCATCAAAATAATTGAAGCACTATTGATGTTAGTAGTTCCATTGATATTTTTCTATTGGTTTATTTCATTGATAAACCTTGATGCATTAAGGTCTGTGTTAACTTTGTTTGAAACTGTTTTAAATCAACCTTTGGCGATAATCAGAAGTATTATTGACATACAAATAGAAGATAAAGGCTTAGTTATAGATTTTTCTCCTGTTATATTAGGATTTGTGTTTATGGGAGCTTCTGTATCCCTGTGTTATATAAGAAAAGGAATAAAAAAACTAGAATTAAAATATGATGCAATTAAATTAAAAAAACAGCAAGTAATACAGCAGCAAGCAATGGAAGAAAAACAACAACGCGAAATACAGGACTTGAAAGACCACAAGGTAATATATTTTATTTTAAAATTGAAAAAAAGCGATAGTCCTGACTCTTATTTATATAACTCAGAAGAAGATTTCTTTACTCAGAGTATAGTTAACGGTCTAATAAATGGAACGGCAGAAACTGCGGCAAAAGAATACAATGCAGAAAGATATCCTGACTTTCAAGGTGAAGACAATACATTCAGATTTTTATTTACAGATACAAGAAAAGCTATTGGATATGCAAAGTTTATAAAAAGCAGAGTGGCTGAGATCAATAAAGAAGTACTTGACCAGAGCTTGAGAGTAAATTATTCTGTAGGTTGCCATTGCAACTATAATAGAAATAATCAGGAAGTAGATCTGGATGTAACCTCAAAAATTTTGGCTTTAAGCGGAGATAACGAAGTTACTGTAAGTGATATTTTTAAGAAAAAATATGAGGCTGAGGAACTGGAAGAAGGTGTTAAGTTTGCGCCAAGCGGCACATATTTATTTGATTCTAAAGGTATTTGTAATATTAACAATGATGAACTTGAAGTTTTTAAAATAAAAATAGATTAGGTGATAGTCATTACCTTAAATCAAATTCTTAAAAAATGATGCTATTTTGTCTGTTAGTGTATGAATTGCAGTACCAAGAAACAAACCACATAATATAGGCAGAAAAATATTTAAAAAATTTTGTAAACTAAAGTTATTTATAACAAATAAAAAAATTTGTAGCAACAAGGGAAATAAATTTATTTCTAAAAAATAATTAATAGCATAGATAATCCCAATGAATAGAATAAAGCTGGTTATTGTAAAATAAATACACCTGATTATCGGTCCCCATAGTAATCCATGGGTATATCTGGAGCGGTGGCCTAATAATTTTCTGTAAGGCAACCAAATCAATCTAAATAGTCCCCATCTTTTATATTGCTTACTATTGGTGTCTAAATCAGGACCGAACATTAGCTGGCAAATTACACAGGAAAGAGTTAAAAGCAAATTATCAATCAGGCTAAAGCCGCAAAAAAAATGTCCTGCCATAAATATCGGCATTACTGATAAAAAAGCTATATTGTCGTGGACTTTTCCTGATGGCATATTAAGGTTATTCCTGTTAGCAAGGGGGAGATTGTTTTTGGGCTTGCTCACCACTAAATTTATTAAGTAAATTTTTACTATTTCTACATTATAAGATATAATAATTAAAAATTGTAAACTATACAAAGAAATATAAGGAAATAATAACAAAAATTTCATTTATGATGGATAATATTCTATATAATATAAAATGGTGACTAGACAATCAAGATTGGAAAAAAATTGACCACAGCAATTTACCCTGGAAGCTTTGATCCTATAACAAACGGACATATAGATGTTTTAAACAGAGCAGCAAGACTTTTTGATAAAGTTATTATTGCGGTATTAACTAACCCGTCCAAAAAAGGATTTTTAGACGACGAAACTAAATTAGATTTAATAAAAGATTCAGTAAAAAATATTCCTAATGTTGAAGTGGACAGCTTTAACGGATTAATCGTTGAATATGCCAAAAAAAAGAACGCAAAAGTACTTATCAGGGGTATGCGAGCAGTGACAGATTTTGAGTATGAAATGCAAATGGCGCAAATGAATAAAAATTTGAGTCCAGAAATGGAAACATTATTTTTAGTATCTAATACAGAAAATACATTTCTTTCTTCGAGCATAGTAAAAGAAGTAGCGATGCTGGGAGGAGATATTTCTAAACTAGTACCGGAACCAGTAAATAATTACTTTTATAATTTGAATACGGAGGTTTAGCTTTATGAGCACCAATAATATCTATAAATGTCTGGAAAAAATACACGAACTTATTGCAAAATCATTTAAAATGCCTTTAACTCCATTTGTAATGATTCATGAGGATAAGCTTTCCAGTATTATCGAAAAAATATATGTATTAATCCCGGCAGAAGTAAAAGAAGCTCATAATATTATCAATAAGCGTGATGATCTATATATGAGCGCTCAAGAAAGAGCTAATCAATTATTAATAGATGCAAAACATCAAGCTGAAACTATGCTAAGCGAATCAGAGCTTTTAAAAGCCGTACAATCTGAAGCTGATAAAATCAGGCATCAGGTTGTTGCAGAGTGTGAAGCTATGCATTATCAAGCAAAAGAAAATGCAGAATTAATCAAAGCTGCAGCGATGAAACAATCTATCTCAATTAGAGAAGGTGCTGACCGTTATGCTGAAACTGTTTTATGCAATTTAAACGAAGATCTTACAAATTTACACAATATTGTAAGAAATGGACAGCAACACCTGGCTCAAATGAAAGCAGAATCTGCTATGCAGATTAATGAGCAAAAAAATATACTTGCACAAACAGCTCAGCTACAACAACAACAGCAGCAACCTATTGAAGAGCAGCAACAACACTGCCAATAAAAATATATGAGTAATATACTACTGGTTTTTGCAAAGTCACCAAAGCCTGGGAAAGTAAAAACCAGGATAGGTAAAACTATGGGTATGGATAATGCGGCAACAATTTATTCAGAACTATTGGAAAAAACTTTTCTGGAAATAAATAATAAATCTCCCTGGAAAAATATAATATATATAACTTCAGATTCCAGTCAGGAATATTTTGCACAATATAATTGTGAAATTAAAATTCAACAAGGCAATGACTTGGGATCTAAGTTAATTAACTCTTTTAATGAGACAAACTTATTAAATCCTCAAAAAATAATAGTTATAGGATCTGATTGTCCTGAATTAACTAATAGTGAGATTGAAAAAGCTTTTTACGTTCTTGACACATCACCTGCGGTTATTGGTCCCACAAAAGACGGGGGATTTTATCTATTTGGAATTAACACCAAGCACATTGACAAAGTTGAATCAATATTTAATCCTGAAATTAAATGGTCAACAGAATTTGTTCTTGAACAAATTAAAAAAATTTGTGATAATATCAACTTGCCACTAATTATTCTGGATAAAAAAAATGATATTGATACGGAAAATGATTGGATGGAATATTTGCAAAAATTAAAAGAAAGATAAATACCTATGCCTACCTGCTTTGATAAAACTAAAAATTTAAAAAGAAAATCAATAAATACATTACAGATAAACATCGGCTACAAATGCAACTTAACCTGTGAGCATTGCCATTTTCAAGCCGGACCTCTAAGAACAGAGCAAATGAGCTGGGCAGTAATGCAAGATATTTTAAAGTTTACACAGGAAAATAATATTTCTAATATTGATATAACAGGCGGTGCACCTGAGCTTAATCCTTTTATTAAGGATTTTATTAAAGAATTAAAATTAATAAATTCAATAAAAAATATAAACTTAAGAACTAATTTAGTTATTTTAAACGCACCTGAGTATAGTGAATTTCCAGAGTTTTTTGCAAAAAATAGCATAGAGCTTACTGCATCCTTGCCTTGTTATTTAGAAGAAAATGTTGATAAACAAAGAGGAAATGAAGTTTTTAAAAACTCTGTCAAAGCAATAAAAAAGCTTAACTCTCTAGGATACGGCCAGGAAAATACAAGCTTGCAATTAAACATGGTATACAATCCCAGAGGAGCCAAACTTCCACCTGACCAACAGGATCTAGAAAAAGCCTATAAGAAATACTTAAAATCTGAATATAATATAATTTTTAATAATTTATATACAATTACAAATTTGCCAATAGGACGTTTTAAAGACGAATTAACTCTACAAAACAGTATAGAGGAGTATGAAAATCTCTTAAAATCAAGTTTTAACCCTAATAATTTAGGTAATTTAATGTGCTTATCACAATTAAGCGTTGACTGGCAAGGTAAATTATACGACTGTGATTTTAACCAGGCGCTGGGGCTTGCTGTGCCAACTGATAACCCTTATATAGATAAAGTTAAACTTACTGATATTAAAGATTTACCCGTTATTTTTTATGAGCATTGTTATGCTTGTTGTGCAGGTAACGGGAGCAGTTGCACGGGAAGTTTAACATCTACTTAGAAATACTTTTCAATCCGTAACACCTTATTTTATTGCGATAAGACAAAATCCCACTGTCTTATTACTTAAAAGGTTATTAAGTTCAAAAATTTCTATAATATGTTTCTAGTAAAAATACCGTCATTTTTTTAAATGCTGCGGTAAATTACGTATAATACCAAAAAGCTTTCTGTCATCAACAAAGTATTGATGAATCAATTTAATTTACTTAAGTAATTTTTGTTATTAATACTTTGTTGAATGGAAATT
>JANQLL010000156.1 GCA_028280605.1 Candidatus Gastranaerophilales bacterium | reverse complement strand
TACTTTTCAGATTATTAAATCGAGTTAAAGTTAATAAAATAAACTATTCTCTGAAAAGAGCAATCTGAAATTTAATTGATGAGCAGTATAATTAAGTTATTGTATAAATAGCTATATAAACAGAGGGTATCCGCAAAATGGCCGGATATCTTCTGTGTTTTTATTTTTTCTCTTTTTTAATTTAAAATCTAAGTAATAGAAAAGGTTATTTTAAGGAAGAAAGAAAATTATTAAAATAAAAGAAAAACTTAAAGAATATTTAGAGCTGGTAAAGTTTGAGCATACTATATTTGCATTGCCGTTTGCATTGTCGGGCATGTTGCTGGCCAGTGATGTACTGCCGAATTATTTGACAGTTATGTGGGTAGTTCTGGCGATGGTAGGCGGGCGCACCGCAGCCATGTGCTTAAATAGAATCATAGATGCAGATATAGATAAACTAAATCCACGCACAGCCCAAAGGGCAATCCCCGCAGGAAAGATAAAGAAACTCTCAGCAATAGTGCTGGCATTGTTATCTTTTGGGCTTATGACTTTTGCAACCCGGCAACTGCCTCTTATTTGTAAGCAATTGTTGCCATTGGCTATTTTTATTTTGATTATTTATTCTTACACCAAAAGGTTTACAGAATTATCTCATTTGGTGTTGGGTGCTGCGCTTGGTGCTGCTGCTTCGGGTGGTTGGCTGGCAGTCAGCGGACAAATCACACTACCTGTTATATTTTGGGGACTGGCTATTATGTTTTGGGTGGCGGGCTTTGATATTATTTATGCACTTCAGGACATTGACTTTGATAAGGAGCATAAGCTATTTAGTATCCCTGCTTTGCTTGGCATAAAAAAAAGCTTATTAATCTCTCGAGTTTTTCATTTGCTTACTTTTTTGTTTTTAGCAGTGATTGGGTTTATTATAAAAGTAAATGTATTTTATTGGGTTGGAGTATTTTTTGTGTCTGCAATGCTGATATATGAGCAATCGTTGATAAAGCATAATGATTTGTCTAAGGTTAATCAAGCTTTTTTTATGGTTAACGGGATTGTTAGTATTGGCATGTTTTTATGTATATTTGTTGATAAAATATATGTGCTTAAATTCTGATACTTTTCATATTATTTAATTTTGTTTAAAATAATTTATGAGTAATATAAATAATCTAATGTAGGTGAATCATAATTTTTTTATAATAAAATAATAGAATCTTCAATAACAGTAATCACTCTCTGAAAAGATTAATCTTGAATTTATTTTGGAAGTAGTATAAAGAATGATAGATATCCTGAAAGAATCGTATACGTATAGAGCTATAAGAAAAATAGTTTACCAATCCCTGGAAGTTATAGGAATTTATGGGGAAATGGCTATTAACTTTTTCTATGCTCTTAAATATATTGTAAAGTGTAATCTTAATTTAAGGATTACGCTTGAGCAGTTGGCAAAATTTGGCATTGATTCTTTACCTCTTTCTTTGTCAATGGTGACTGTCTCAGGCATGATAATAGCCCTGCAGCTTGCATTGGAAATGATGAAGCAAGGAGCTGGTAATTACGTTGGTGCATTGGTGGCTGTTTCTATAGTCAGAGAACTGGGGCCAATAATGGGAAGCTTTGCAGTTATTGCAATGGCTGGTTCTTCCATGGCTGCGGAAGTCGGCACAATGAAAGTAACCGAACAAGTGGATGCAATGAAGGTTCTAAAAGTTGATCCTATTTGTTATATGGTTGCGCCCAGGGTAATTGCAGGTTTTATAATTATGCCGTTTGTTATAATATTAGCAAATGTTACAGGTATCATCGGCGGTATGGTTGTTAGTAATATGGTTGCGGAGCTAAGCCCTCTTAGTTATATTGACTCGGTATGGAGGGGGCTAAGCGTTAGGGATGTTTACATAAGCTTATTAAAGGGAAGTGTTTTTGGTATTATAATATCATTGATCTGTACCACTTTAGGTTATCGTGTAAAAAGAAAAGGTGGTGCAAGAGAGGTAGGAAAAGCTACAACTAAAGCTGTTGTATGGTCTTTTATTACTGTTGTGATAGTTGATTATGCAATGTCTTATGTGTTGTGGGATTAATCATTATTTTACTTAAAGCCCTTATGAATTATAGGTAAAGACTAAATGGAAGCAATTAAGTTAGAAAATATACATAAATCTTTTGATGATAAAAAAGTTTTAAATGATGTAAGCTTTACTGTTGATTATGGTGAGACTATTGCAATAGTCGGTTTTAGCGGATCAGGAAAAAGTACTGTTTTAAAAATAATAAGCGGTTTGATAAAGCAGGAATCTGGAACTGTTTCTATTAAAGATAAAGAAATCGGTATGGTTTTTCAGTATTCAGCCCTTTTTGATTCTTTAAGTATTTTAGAAAACGTTGCTTTTCCTCTTAGAGAAAGAAAAGAATTTAAAAAAGAATATAAAGATGAGGAAAAGGTAAAAGAAATAGTAAAAGAAAAATTGAAAATGGTTGGTTTATCCGGCATAGAAGACAATTATCCAAATGAGCTGTCAGGCGGTATGCAAAAACGGGTAAGTTTTGCCAGAGCCATTGTGACAAATCCAAAAATAATTTTATATGATGAGCCTACTGCCGGTTTAGATCCGATATCATCTACTGTTGTTGAGGATGATATTGTGGAGTTAAAAAATGAACTGCAAGCTGCGTCAATAGTTGTTACTCATCAAATGTCCACGATTCAGCGAACAGCAGATAGAGTAATAATGCTTTATGACGGTGGTATTGTATGGCAGGGGACACCACGTGAAATGATTGAAACAGATGATCCTTATGCAAGACAATTTGTAAATGCGACAAGAGAAGGACCTATGCTCACTGCTGCAGGGTAAATCTCATACTAATATATTTATATAATTTTTTTGTTTTATTTTATAATCATATTATGGAGTAGTAAAAAATAAGGGATATTATGAAAATATCAGCGGCTGCAAAAGTTGGTTTACTTACAATAACTTCGTTAGTTATATTAATATATGGTTTAACCTGGTTAAAAGGCAGATCAATTTCAACTGCCGAAAGGATAGAAGTAAAATTTCATGATGTAGATGGAATGAGGCCGGGTTCTGCTGTCCAAATTATGGGCATTAGAGTTGGCCAGGTTGAAGAAATATTACCTGTGATAAAAGATAAGCAAAGCTTTGTAAAAGTTAAATTTGTTTTTACTGAGCCTAATATGGATATTCCAACCGCATCTACAATATCAATTCAACAATCCGGGCTTATTGGAGAAAAGTTTTTAGAAATAACTCCACCTAAGGTTGAGACTAAGTTTTTACCTGTTAAAAAGGCAGATAATATAGATTTAAATTCTAAGATGTGTGTAAGGCTACTTGCAGAAGGTAAATATATAGAGGTAGGAAAAGTAAAAAGCCTTGAAAAAATAGATACAGCAAAATTAAGCCTGAATATTCGCCAAAGAATAACCAGTGATTATGCATATAAAATAGATTATCTTATAGATTTACCAGGTGTGAGTATTCCTGCGAGTTCTTTTTATGATGTTGTAAGAGAAAATAATGAACAATATCTAAAAGTTACTCCCCCTAACGGCATTAATATAGAAATGCCTGAGCCAAACAGCAGGTTTACTGTAAAAGAGCCTATGAGATTAAAGAAATTTTTAGACTTACAGTTAGAATCAGCTATTTCTTTAAAAGAGACTAATGATAAAATTAATGAGCTTTTATCAGAGGAAACAATTGAATCTTTAAAAATAACACTTGATAATACCAAGAACTTAACAGCTGAGGCCACAAAGGCGCTTGAAGAAGTAACTGCTTTGGTTAGTGCGTCCAGGGATGACTTTAGAAAGTTGATAGTTTTATCTTCTTCTCTTTCTAAAAAAGTTGCAAGCTTAACAGATAATGTTAATAACCTGGTTGGAGACCCTGAGTTAAAAGATAATTTGATTGAAATGACCAAGTCTGTTCAACAATCTTCTGAAGTGATAACAACATTGCTAAATGATGCCCAATTAAAGGATACTTTGCTTTATGTTAATAACACTACAAAAGATTTAAGTGATATTATGGCATCTTTGAATGAAATATCTAAAGATGAAGAATTTAAAACAAATTTAGGTACTACTTTGACTAATCTTAATACTACTCTTGGTAAAATAGACAATGTATTGGGCGATGTTGAGCAGATAACCGGTGAAGAAGAAGAAAAATTAAAAGGTATCATAGAAGATTCTACTGATATTTCTAAAAACCTTAAGAAATTTTCTGATAAGCTAAATAAAAGGTTTTTACTGCTTAGGTTGATGTTTTAGATGGTATTAATGGAAGAATGAAAGATTATATTAATAAAATTCATTACAACGAAGCCAAGTTGACTCGGGGTGGTAAATTTTTATTTGTCATATTCTCAAAATTTTATAGTTTGATAATGAATATTAGAAATTTTTTGTATAAGTTAAATATCATCAGAAGGGATAAATTACCTGCATTTGTTATTTCCGTAGGTAATCTTACAACCGGAGGAACCGGCAAGACTCCTGTAACTATTTCTTTGGCTAATTATATATCTGAAACCTATGGCAAAAAGGTTGCAGTGGTTAGTCGCGGTTATGGTGGAAAATTGTCTAATGATAATATTAATTTAATTTCCAATGGAGAGCAAATTCTTTCTACTGCAGATCAGGCAGGAGATGAACCTTATTTAATAGCACATAAAACAAAAGATGTTATAGTTTTAACCGGTAAAAATAGGGTTAAAAATGCACAGTTTGCTATTAATGAATATAATGCGGAAGTAATTATTTTAGATGACGGGTTTCAGCATTTAAAAGTAGAAAGAGACTTGGATTTATTATTAATAGATTTAAAGAAAAAGTTTGGTAATAATAAGCTTTTACCTATGGGACCGTTAAGAGAATCTTTGCGCAGTATACGCAGAGCTGACAAAGTTATTCTTGTGAATAAAGATGATCAGGATTTTACTAAAGATGATTATAAATATTCATCTTATATAAATAAGTCGTTTGATAAAAAAGTTTATCTTTGTAATTTTAAATACTCTGATATTTATAATATTCAAACAAAAGAAAAAATGGACAGTACTGTAGAAAATTTATATGCATTTTCGGGAATAGCCCAGCCTGAATACTTTTTTGATTACTTGAGAGCCAGAGGCTTTAATTTGTTAAAAGAATTAGTATTTACTGATCATTATAATTATAAAAAAGAAGAAGTAAGGATTATGCTTGAAGAGGCTAGTGAATTAGGGGCTAGTGCTATTATTACAACAGAAAAAGATATGGTAAAAATTATGCCTCATTTAAAAAGAATGAGTACGCAAGTAGGTCTTTATGCATTAAAGTTAGACTTAGACTTGGATATGGATGGTTTGTTAGAAGATTTTATGAATAAATAACTGGTTTTTATGAGGTGGCATAGAGAAGTGAAAGAGAAAATACTGGTTGTAAGATATAGGTTTATTGGTGATACTGTTTTAACAGTACCTTTTTTAAGAAATTTAAGGCGAGCATATCCTGATGCTCAGATTGATATGCTTGTCGGGCCAATATCTGGTGATGTTTTATCAAATTGTCCTTATATCGATAATTTTATTATTTTTGATACCACTAAAAACCATGAATATGAAAATATCGGCGAGAAAAAGAAAAACTTCTTTAGTTACATTAAGCTTTTACGTAAGCAAGGGTATAATAAGGCTTATGTTCTTAAAAGATCTTTTTCCAGCGCTGCTTTAATATTTTTAGCCGGTATAAAAGAACGTATTGGTTTTAATACAGAAGGTAGAGGCTTTTTTCTTACGAAAAAAGTAAATTATGATCAGGAAAAACACGAGGTAGAATGCTTTTTAGATGTATTAAAAGCTGATAATATAAAAGTTCAAGATGATTATCTGGAAAACTGGACAGATACAACTTCTGTTGAAAAAGTAAAAGGTATTTTTAAAGAAAAAAATATAAAAGATAATAAAATAAAAATATTAATACACGCCACCAGCGGAAATAAATCAAAAGAGTGGGGAAATAAAAATTTTGCCGGAGTTATTGATTATCTGGTAAATGATAAGGATGCTTATATTTTTCACGTGGGTACAGAAGCTGATAAAGCTGCTTATGATCAAATATTAAAGGAAATGGGCTTAAACTCTGATGAACATATTATAAATTTATGTGCTGATATGTCTATTCAAGATAGTCTAGCATTAATTAAAGAAATGGATTTTGTATTGGGTGTTGATTCAGGTACATTGCATCTTGGTGCATCCTTAAATAAGCCTGTAATTGGTATTTATGGTCCAATGAGTCCAATTAAATGGAAAGCTTGGGGAGAAGGGCATGTTGCTTTATATTCAGATAGGGAATGTATTCCTTGTGGCTTGAGTAGAAAATGTAAAATAGATGAGGCCTGTTTAAGTGATATAACACCCGAGATTGTAATCGAAGAATGTAGTAAAATGATAGAGAAGCATTAGGACAGTATTCATTGTTTACATCATTCAAACAAACTATGACAAATAGCAAATGATTATTTATAATACAGATTCTAATAAGAAAACTCGTATTTATTAATTATCAATAATTATATATATTTGTTTTGATAATTTATTTGTTGTTTAAATGCATAAAAACTTAAATTATTTGTTTACCAAATGTTGAATATTGTAAATATTAAGATGAAAAAGTCTGTTTTTTTAAACAAAAAGGTTTAAAAAATTTGTATTATAATAATACTGACAGTTAATTTCTAATAAGGGAGTATTATGCGAATATTAATATCCAATGACGATGGCATTCATTCTACGGGAATAAGGACTCTTATCTCAAAACTGGTAAGAGAACATGAGGTTTATGTAATTGCACCTGATAGAGAAAGAAGTGCTGCTGGGCATGCATTGACGCTTCATAAGCCGTTGAGGGTAAGTGAAATTGAAATGGAATATGCTGTTGCAAAAGCGTGGGAAACAACGGGAACTCCGGGAGACTGTATAAAAATTGGAGTAAGCGTGATTTTAGACAAAAAACCGGATATTATTATTTCTGGGATTAATCATGGCCCTAACCTTGGAGCGGATGTTTTATACTCCGGCACTGTAAGCGCTGCTATGGAAGGCGCTGTATTAGGTTATCCTAGTATAGCCGTTTCACTTTCTAATGGTTGTATAGAACCAGAAGACTTTGAGTATGCTGCTGAATTTATTGCAAAGTTTATGAATAGGATAAAATCAATTAAGTTTCCTAAAAAAACAATATTAAATATAAATGTACCGGCTGTACCGGGTAGTGATATTGCTGGGATTCAAATAACACGCTTGGGTACAAGAATGTATACTGATACATATGAAAAACGTATTGATCCGAGAGGAAAAGTTTATTATTGGCTAGCAGGTGAAATTATTCAAACTGATGAAGAAGAAGGCACTGATATTACAGCTATCAGAAATAACAAGATTTCAATAACTCCTGTAACCTTTGAGATCACTCATAAGAGTATAATGCCGGAATTAGAAGAAGCATTTTGTGACGGTTGTTGTGATTGCTTATAAATAGTTAAAATAATAATATTATAGAACTTGCTTTTTACTCTGTATAGCAGACGAGAAGGCAAGTTCTGTTTATGTTTGCTCAAATGTATAGATATGCTTGAAAAATAATAAAATTAAAAATGTACTGCACAATTTAACATTAATTTGTGCAGTGAAGTGCATAAATTATAAAAAAATTAAGTAAATTGTATCATATTTGACTTAATACAAGATCTATTCCAACGTATTCACCTTCTATCCTCCCCCATCTGCCTCTTTGAGGTCTTAAATCAAGATGAAATCCCTGAGAATTCCAGTCTAAATAAATGCCAAGACCTGTTTTATCAACAATTTGAAAATTTTCAAGTACTTCAATAATTATATTATATGTGTCTCTAAGGCTCATATTGCATACATGAAAATCAACAGCATCACCCGTGTAATGTTTTGACTTTTCACTATGGCCTGTTTGTTTATATGCACAGTGTACAACAATAGGGTTATTACAACGATCACGTATTTCATCCAGAGTGATTAGCAGTAAACCATTCATCTCATCTGGATTGCCCCAGTTTTCATTTTTGTTAAAGTATTTAAGTCTTGTCCATACCATTTGTTATACCTCCATATTGTTACAGTATAAAACTAATTATAATACATTTGTAAAGAAAAAATAAAAAAATTGAAATTGTGATTGAAAAAATTTTTTTATATATATACAAGGACATTTATATAAGCTTCTAACCTCCCCGTTTTATTAAAATAATTAAAGATTGTGAAAAATATGATAAATAAGATATCTATACCAAAACAAGTAAATAATGGTCCGGCTAATAAAAAAGGTCCCCAAGAAGGTGGTTATTTAAATCCTCAGGATAAAAAAGTAACCACAAAGAAAAAGGCATTTGAAGGCTTTCAAGCCATGAAAGACAAACGCTATAATGATGTGATGTCTCATGAGCAAGCTCATTTATCTGCTGCAAAACATCTTGCTGCCAGTGGTATACATTTGGATTATGATTCTAATGGGGTTGTAAGCGGTGGGCATGTGATGATTAACGTTCCTCAGGCAGGAACAAAAGGCATGTCAAAGAAAAAGTTAGAACAAATTAAAACAGATGCGGGTATAGCAAGGGAAGCTGCCGCAGCTCCTTCTTCTCTTGGTGGTGATGCTGGAAAATTGTCAGATGCAGATAAAGCTATTATATCAAGAGCATCAAGTGTAATGAGTGTTACAAATGGTATATTGCAGCAAAAAAAATGTGAATGCCAAGGGTGCGACTCTTGTAAAGGTCTTGGTAATAGATTAAATATATCTGGGTAAAGTTTTATAAATTTATATAAAAAATTACACTTAATATAGTGGCAAATTTTTTCATGGAGTTTTATAATAAAATAGCATTTTTACTATAAAAAAATTTTTTTTATAGTATACAAACTTAAAAATACTTTTAGACTATTCAATCGTGTTAAAGCGCATTTAAAAAGAGTAATATAAATAAATGGATAGAAATTTGCCTATAATATTAGCAATATCTGCAGCAAGTGGTTTTATTTTAGGAATAAAAACGCTTGAATATTTATTGGAGCATGATTATAAGATTGAGCTTATTATATCTCAAAATGCGTATTATATAGCTGAATCTGAGCTTGGACTGATATTGAATAATGATCGGGACTTTATAAAAGATAATATTTTAAAATTTTTAAATTTAGAAAATAAAAGTGAAAACTTAAAGGTTTGGCTTGATAGTGAATTTCACGCTAATCCTTCAAGTGGCTCTTATAAAACAGCAGGTATGCTTATAGTTCCTTCTAGTATGTCTACTGTTGCGGCGATAGCTAGCGGATATACAAGTAATTTAATCATCAGAAGCGCTGATGTATGTATAAAAGAAAAAAGAAAACTACTTGTTGTTCCTAGAGAAACACCCTTAAGCAGTATTCATCTGGAAAATCTATTAAAACTCTCTAATAATGGAGTTATTATAGTTCCTCCAACTGTAGGATTTTATTCTGAGCCGCAATCATTGGATGATTGTATTAACTTTATAGTTGGAAAAATTTTAGATTTATTTGGCATCGATAATAGTTTATATAAAAGGTGGTCATTATGAGTGAAAAAAAAGTTATTGTAGTTTCCGGTAAACAATTTTCGGGTAAAGATACTGTAGCAGCTGTTCTAAAAGATGTATTATCAGGATTTACAGTTGCACCTATTGCTTATGCAATAAAAGATGAATTTAGTAAGGAAAAAAATCTTACTATAAAAGAAGTAGATATGAATAAGCCTATTTATAGAGCTGATTTAATCCTTTTAGGAAGTAGAAGAAGAGATGAAGATCCTGATTATTGGATTAAAAAAGTTCTTGAGTATGAAGGAAATCTAATAGTTCCTGATGTAAGGCTTAAACGAGAATTAAAAACTTTTAAAGAATTTAATACCATAACAATAAGAGTAAAATCATCAAGAGAAGAGCGCGCTAAGCGAGGCAAGCTTGTTTCTGAACATGATTTTACCGAAGTTGCTCTTGATGAAGTTAAAGACTGGGATTATGTAATAGAAAATAATAAAGATATTGATACGCTCAAGGCTATTGCTAAAGAAATAGCTGAAGATATAAAAGAAAAATTATAAGTAAGTAAGAAATTTCTTACTTACTTATAATAACAATAAACCTCTTCTAAATTATTAATAGAAGGGGTTTATTCATTCCTAATCAGGATAATAGATTTAACTTTTCTCGCAGCAGCGTCTTTAGCTGAATTAAGAATGAATTTTATATTTTTTATATACATAGATGTAGAGCTGCCACCATCTAGCGCCATTGCAGAGTCTACATCCATTTGTTTTAAGAGGGCTGATAGCTCTTTTATTGTCATGGGTTTCTCATTGCTTACAGCAATCAATAAAATATTGTCCCCTTTTATGGCAATGGCTGATCTTGCATACTGTTTTAATACTCCGGCCGAGCTGCGTATAATTTTATTGCCTTTTTTTAATACAAAAAATTCTTTTTCTAAATCCATTTTATCCAGTAAAATAGGTCCTGCTTGGATAGAACTAACTAATGTGCAACTTTGTTTTGTTTGTTCAGAATGATAGTTAATAGAATATTTATAGGTATTTGAGCAGTTTAAAATTCTGAATTCAGCTCTGTTAAAAATTTTGTCTAAATATTTTTTTAAAACATTATTGTTTATAAGACTTTCATTTAGCCAGGGATTTCCAATATATCTATTATTTTTGTAAATATAAGAAATAGTTTTTTTATTGTTAGGGTCAAAAAATCCGCCATTTATGCCAGCAAGCGCATTTGTTTTTTCTACAACATTTTCTACAGTTTCCAGTGCGTCAGAAAAATATATATCTATGCATTTGTTGCAAAGTAAAGTATCTATATCTATTATAAATACACCTTTAGCCGGAGAATAAAAGTTAATGCCACTTACTTCATCAGATAAAGCCGGAGCTATACCCATTATTATAAGTAGCATTATCGTAATTGTTTTTAAAAAGGTTGAAAGGTTTTTTATATCTACCCCCTACCCCCTTGCGAGGGGGCACTTTTATTTGGGCTGGCCTTTTGTCGGTTATGCCGATTAGCTCGCCCTTTAAATTTTAAAAAAAATTCTTTTTATTTGCTGGCAAATATTTTTCTAATTTCTTTTGCAATAGCCTCAGCCATTTCAAAGGTAGAAGCGTGTCCGCCTAGGTCATAAGTGATACATTCGCCTTTTTTAAGAACTTCAACAATTGCATTATAAAGCACTTTTGCTGCCTTTTGCTCACCTATGTGTTTAAGCATCATCACTGCA
Source organism: Candidatus Gastranaerophilales bacterium (assembly GCA_028280605.1). Taxonomy (GTDB): domain Bacteria; phylum Cyanobacteriota; class Vampirovibrionia; order Gastranaerophilales; family JANQFW01; genus JANQFW01. The sequence continues at coordinate 991 of JANQLL010000156.1, read as the reverse complement.
GAAAGTATTAATGCTGTTGGATTTGCCTTACTTAGTCCTGCAAGTCCTGGAGAACTTCCGTGTACGGGTTCAAATACAGCTAATTCATCACCTATATTTGCGCCAGGTGCAATACCAAGTCCGCCTGTTAATCCAGCTGCAAGGTCTGATACTATATCACCATAAAGGTTTGGTAGTAACAAAACATCATAAACTTCAGGATATTGAACCAATTGCATACACATATTGTCAATTAACAGCTCTTCAAACTTAATTTCTGGGTAATCTTTCGCAATATTTTTAGCTGATTCCAGAAATAATCCGTCTGATAGCTTGCAAATATTGGCTTTTGTTACTACTGTAACTTTTTGTCTGTTTTGTTTTTGAGCATATTCAAATGCTGATTTTGCAATTCTTTCTGATGCTTTTCTGGTTATTCTTTTAATAGATTCAGCTGTATCGTCGTCGATTTTACGTTCAATACCAGCATATAAATCTTCTGTATTTTCTCTAAATATTACTAAATCAACATTATTAAACTTTGTGTTAATGCCAGGCATAGTTTTATTGGGTCTTACACAAGCATATAAGTCCAGTTCTTTTCTTAAAGCTACATTAACGCTTCTAAATCCGCTTCCTATAGGTGTAGTTATAGGGCCTTTTAATGCTACTTTATTTTTTCTTATTGATTCCAGTATATGCCCTGGTAATGGAGATCCTTCTTTTTCTATAACTCCTTCGCCTGCATTAACAACTTCCCAATTGATTTTTACATTTGTTGCTTCTATGGCAATTTGCGCTGCTTCGGTTATCTCAGGACCAATACCATCGCCAGGTATTAAGGTTATATTGTGCATTATAATTTTATCCTTTTCTGTTTCCTTTTTTACTGCATTGCTTTTGATTTTTTTTATTTATACCAATTTCCATTCAACAAAGTATTAATAACAAAAATTACTTAAGTAAATTAAATTGATTCATCAATACTTTGTTGATGACAGAAAGCTTTTTG
>JANQLL010000144.1 GCA_028280605.1 Candidatus Gastranaerophilales bacterium | reverse complement strand
ACTAAAATACTTTTCAGATTATTAAATCAAGTTAGAGTTAATAAAATAAACTATTCTCTGAAAAGAGTAATCTAAAATTTAATTGATGAGGAGTATAATTCTTTTTTCTGTTTCCTTTACCCAAGTATATAAAGTGAAATTTTTAACAAAAATTGCTAATTTTTTTAATAATATAAAGAAATATTAAAACAGTTGTTTTGGGTTTTATTGTGTTTACATTGTATACACAATATGTTATAATATCAGTTATTGACAAAAAGTGAGAAATAAATGTTTAAAATATATGAGATTCATAATTTAGAAGGATTAAAGTTAGAGTTTAAATTTAAGTTGGATTTAAATATCGAAACCGATGAATATGAGCCTCATATATGGATTAGGCATTTATTAGAGCCAGAACAAGTTATCGCAGCTTTCCTTAATATATCAGAACAAGAGTATAATCTTGAATATAAAAGGTGGGAAGCTTATTCAAAAGTTGACAACTTAAATATTTATTATATTTTTTTAAATAAAAGACACGATAAAGTAATGATAATAACAGCCTTTAAAATTTAGGAGGAAACCTTATGAAAAAAAAGATAACTCCAGAAGAGATAAAAAAAATGCAATCAGTGAGAATAGAAGAAGGTTCAGCCGAGTATATTGATGAATTTGGAAATGTTCATAACATTGATGATGATATAGAGCAAGCAGAAAAGGAAATTGAAAAAATTCAAAGTGCCAGCGTTCACTTTAGATGGTCAAAAGCAGAGATTGAACGTTGCAAAAGAATTGCTGAAAAAAAAGGATTGAAATACCAAACCTATATTAAAAGTGTACTAAAGCAAGCTATGGACAAAGATGATGTAGCTTAAGCAGTTATTTGAACAAAATAAAAAAGGTTCTTTCCAGAACCACCATCGTTAGCACATTACCAAATTTTTGATTTAATTCTTTTTTTTGTTTCCTTTACCCAAGTATATAAAGTGAAATTTTTAATAAAGATTGCTAATTTTTTAAATAATATAAAGAAATATTAATGTGATTAGTTAAATGTGATTAGTTATTTAACCTTTGTAGAATATAATCATTTAATGCTTGTACAAAAATTTTTGAAGAGTTTAAGTCTTTTTCAACATTTTCTCTTATTGGCGTTTCACTCACATCGTAGTCAAATATTTCCCTATGTCTAATTAGAGTGCTGTAAATTTTACTAAGTGAGGAATCAAAAATTTTATCAGTATAAATATATTTTTTATTGAACCATCCCATTAATTTATGGTGACTGCTTGTGATAAATTCGTCAAGATAGCCTAATGCTAATACTGTATAAAAAACAGCATAATAAGCTCTATTTTGAGCTGTTGTTAAACTTATATCAAGATTTGCATAGCCTGCTTTTAACGCTTCTTGAGCTTTTTCAAGTGAATTCATCGCTAATGTTTTATTATGCTGCTTCATAAAAAAGACCTTTATTGACTACCTCATTAAAGAATACAGGATTTTTTTTGAGCTTGTCTAACGTATAAATATGCAGATCTATATAGATATCATACTTAAACATTAATTCACAAATAATACCTGATATTTCAAAGTCTTTCTCCCAATCTATATGATCAAATAAAGCAATTAGGTCCACATCGCTATTTTTATGCGACGTTTCACTTGCCAATGATCCATAAAGGTAACAACCTTTAAAATCCTTGTACTGTTCAAAAATACGTTTATTTAGTTCTTTTATTAGATTTATTATATCGTTTGCAGGCATAATTTAATTTTCCTATTATTTAGAATAATTATATCAGGTTTTATAGTTATATATTTAGAGAATTTTATATTAAATGAACAAAATAAAAAAGGTTCTTTCCAGAACCACCATCGTTAGCACATTACCAAATTTTTGATTTAATTCTTTTTTGTTTCCTTTACCCAAGTATATAAAGTAATTTTTTTAATAAAAATTGCTAGTTTCTAAAATTTATGTAAACAAATTTTAACAAAATAACCCTTTTTTCGTATAATCCGAAATTTTCCGTGCATTTAATTTTTAAAATTGATATAATGTTAATTAAACAAACAAAAAGCATGTTACACGGGATTAAGATTAAAGGTTATATTGTCTTGACAAACGAAGCAGCAAAAACTGAAAACACAAGCCAAAAGGATAATGATAAATATGCATCAATCCTGTATTACAGACTGCGTAATAAAATTGTACTCCTGCGCCGCTTTGCCAAAAATTGCGACCTGATGGGCTATAAAGAACGTTTTCTCGAGGCAATAAAAACCACAGAAATGCAATTCGACATTGTAGGTAAAGAATATATGCATATAATGCGCACAGGCAATTGGAGTAAATTCTTGATTCAAAAGATGGAATTTATAAATATGGGTCTGCAATCCTTTGCAATGAATATAATAGAAAGTGTAGAAGAGCGAAGAGCCGCTAAAAAATGGCATGCCAGAAAGCCAAAGTCTGATAGGCCAAGTTTTAGAACAACAGCAGAAGGCTTAAAAGAGATTGCAAAGAAAACTTATTCACTGGTTAGCACTAAAATACCCGACGAAATAAGAGCTAAATTCTCCGCGCAGCATTTCCGTGCAGTTAATAACTTGAACAATTTAAATCAAAAAATACTCGAAGAAATCGATATAATAAGAGATAAATTCGATGATTGTCATAAATTCTCAAGATTATTACCGCTAATGATGGAGAAAATGGCAGATTTTAATTTGGAACTCCCCACAGAGTTTGTAGTGCTAAGGCCATGGTCAATTAATGAGTATGAATTATCAGAAGGAAACCCGGAAGACCTGCCTTTATTCAAAAAATTGACAAGCATCAGTAAAAAAATTCTCTCAGAACTGAAGCAAATTCACTTTAATCACGATTTGTTTACGGATAATGTACCTGACCAGGTTAGCTACAGCAATGTAAAAGAAAT
>JANQLL010000143.1 GCA_028280605.1 Candidatus Gastranaerophilales bacterium | reverse complement strand
TTGGTCAACCGGTTGGCTGATGATAGATGATACGATAATAGAAAAACCATACGCTGAAAAGATAGAGTGCGTTTATTGGCAATATTCAAGTAAAAATAAACGAATTAGATAATAATATCATCGGCAACACAGGAAACAATATCCTACAAGGCGGTGCGGGCAATGATAGTTATACATACACAAGTGGACAAGACACAATAAGTGACACTTCAGGTTCAGATAGCCTAGTATTTGAAAGCATTAACTCAAACGATACAGTATTCTTAAAGAGTGATAATGATTTAGTAGTTAAGCTATTAAATAGTAATACTAACGAATTAACGCTACAAAATTGAAACCTTCGAGTTCGCAAATGAAACATTATCTTTAGATTAAATTGAAAGCAATATTAAAGAACTGTATTCCGGTACAGACAATAAAGATTACATATTTGAATATCGTAAAAATAGCTATATAGACGCCGGTGCCGGAGATGACAGAATTTATGACTTCCGCGGCGATGATATAATCTATGCAGGTGAAGGCAGAGACAGAATCACAGATTTCCGCGGTGATGATATAATCTATGCCGGCGAAGGTAACGACAGAATTACAGATTTTCGTGGTGATGACGTAATCAACGCCGGCGCAGGTAACGATAATATTGCTGACTTTATTTGTTATTTATTAATCAAAAATCTCTATGACTATCCAATTAAATTTAGGCACTAGTAAATGATAATGGTAATAAATGCATGATTACTATACTTGCCTGGAGAAAAATAAATGAAATTTATTTTTAAAATATTACTTGATATCTTAAAATTCGTATGCAATTTTTTACAATATATAATACAACAGATTGAGAGGTCTTGGGACTTTATAATAGCTAAAAAAGCTAATTTTATACTGTTTGTCTCCATATTAATTCTTTATATAATTACATTTTTGGCATTAGACGACGGATATTATTACCTGGTGATAGAATCTTTTATTTCTAAAAATATAATTTCGACTATTAGTAATATATTCGACTATTTATTACAAATTATAAATTTAAAGCCTATAGATATAACCGGAATAGGACTGCTTGTAATAATATTTATAGGTATATTTTTTATGGTTTATATTATAAAAAAATATTGGGATATTTATAATTTAAGAAAAAAAATATTTTATATAAATGAATCTAAATTTAAAGAAGAAAAAAATGACTATACAACTCCGGATAAAATTATTGAAGAATTTGAAAATTTATTAGAAATTTATAATAATGCAGAAAATCAGCTCTTAAGTGGAGATGTTAAGCCTAACTTTTATTCATTAAGCTTTATAACAAGGCTTTTCTATCCAAAAAAGTTGCTAAATTATTATCTTGGCAGATTATATTTAGAAAAAGCAAAATATTCTAATGAAAGTATAAAAAATGATCTCTTAAAAGCCATTGAAAAATTTAATGATGTCATAATAAACCCCGGTTTTGCAGAAAAAAACAAAGCTTATGAATATCTTGGAGATACCTATACAGAACTGGCAAAATATCACTCTGATAAACCTGAAAAAAAAGAAAAAGAGTTTAATTTTTATTTAGCCATAGAATTTTACTCAAAACAAGAGAACTTTTATGAGGAAAATTCTTATGAACTTGCAAGCTTGCAGGAGAAAGAAGGTGATGCCTTTTTAGTTTTGGTAAATGATGCGTTTAATATAGACAAAGCTATAACACAATACCAACAGGCTAATAGTAAATATAAATCTTTAGCTGAAAAGAAAAACAAGTTTGCCTTAGATAAAGAAAAAAAACGAATACTAAATTTAAAAGCCGGTAGAACTTACGCCAAAATTGCTCTTGCTTACCTTAATTATATAGAGCATAATGCTGATAATCCTGATAATAAAAGAAGGTTCGAGGGGGCTAAACAATCTCTTGACATGGCTCATAAATTATTTGTCACGCAAGAATTCTTATGCGGATATTCAATAACAAACAAGCTGCTTGGGGACTATTATAAACTCTATGCTAAACAGGCAGAAGCAGCGGAAGCAGCAGCAGAGCCTCAAGAAAATTTAAAACATTCAACAGCTTGCTATGAAGAAGCTAAAAAATGTTGTGCTGAAAGGCAAAATCAATGTTGTAAAAATAATAAAGATTTAATTTGCTCTGGTTGGCTAAAGATAGATATTCAAAAGTTAGACGGAAAAATATGCGATGTATTAATTGAGCTTTCTAAGTACGAAGAAAAAAAAGCTAATTTAAATAAAGCAATAGGTATACTTGAAAAGACAGAAAAAACTACAAAATTAAAAAAAATGGCAGAAATCTATATACAAAGTGCTGAAGTTAACGATAGCATTGAGTGTATTGAAAAAGCTATTAATATATACAAAAATTTGATTGCAAAATTTACTAAAAATAATGAATTAGTTATAGAAAGTCTTGATTTTAAAGGTATTAGTACAGATCAAAACTCTCTGGGCGTGGAAGTAATTGATATAGAAAAATATTCTCTGAATAAAGAAGAAATTCAAACTGATTGCTTACTTGACTATACTGAGATAAATTATCTTCTTGGCAATGCGTATATAACTCTTGCAAATTATGTAGATCCTAAAAGTAATTGCAACAAGGCTCTTAGTGTATTAGCCAAGCTTAAAAAAGAGTTGGTATTATTAGAAGATGAAATTAAAATTGATTATGAGATTAAAGTTTTAAAAGATACTTCAGAAGCTTACAGACTTTTATACAAGCATTATATGCTTGATACAGATTTTAATAATGCAATTTTTAACATAAATGCGGCAAAAGAATGTTTTAATCAAAAATATAAATATTTAAGCGATGATCAAAAATATAAAGACAAAGTATTTTTAGAAATAAAGGAGGTTGAAAATAAAATACTTATTAAGTATATAGAATTATACAAAGACATTAAACCTGAAGAAATGCAAAAAGTTAATAGAGGAGAAGCTTTTAACTTTATTGAAGTTAAATTTTCAAAAAATAATTATTTACTGGATGATCTTCAAAATATTCTTAAAGACCTTAAGTTAATAAAGAAAAGTTATCAAGATTTAAAGAATTTTTATAAAGTAAACTGGGTTATATTCTATATAGCTAAGGTTCGATTATTTATATCGGAAATTACCATAGATGACAGTGACATAGAAGAAATAAAATCATTATTAAGTGAACTAAAATCCAAGTCAAAAGATAATAATAATTATTTATATCTTCTTGTAATACAAAAACAAGGTTATTTATTTAAATTGCATTCAAAAATTGAAAAGTCTTCAAGTGCAACTAAAAGACATCTAATAGAATCTGCAATAGATCTGTATAAAAAAGCTTTGAATAATTTTACAATTGCCGAATACCCGGTTTTATTTGCCATTATAAAAAATGAAATAGGATATTCTTGTATTTTAAAAATCAAATATCTTCTTGATATTGACCATCCATCTGATGATACTCAAAAATCTATGGAAAGTGCATATAGTGAAGCAATTGATATTTTTAATGATAACTTGGTATTCTTTAAACCAGATGAGTATAATATTCATTTTTTAAAAACTATGTGTATGAGAGGTTTGGCACATGTATTAATGTTTCATATTTATATAAAAATTCATAAATCCTGTAAAAACAGATATTTTTATGATGGAATTAGTGAAATTAATAAAGTATTAGAAAGTATTGATTGGGATAAGTTTAAAAATAGCTGGACTTTTAAAAATTTGCAAATTTATATTGCTAATTCTTTCTTTTATACTCAAAAAATGCTTAATTTTTCAAGGGAATATCAAGTTATTAATGATTTAAAAGGAATCAAGCTAATAGATGATTCAATTAAATTTTATGAGGAGCAGATTGACTGGTTTGATAAAAAATTCAGTTTTGTTTATATAGATTTAAATCATAAGCTTGGTTTTTGTTTTTTAGAAAAATATAAAATAAGTAAGAATTTTAATGATCTAAATCAAGCAAAAACTTGCTATTCAGATGCACAAGATTGTATAAATAAATTAAAGAATAATAAAACAGAATTTAAACAGTTAATTTCAATTGATTTTGATAATGAACATAATTCAATTAGCCAATATAAAGTTGATAACAGCTTTTATTTAGGTTATATTTACAGTCTTATTTGTGGTATAGAATCTTTTAAAGTCAATATTAAACAGGCAGCTTACTATAATAAAATAGCTTTAAGTAATAAAATTATAAATGAAGATAATTGTCCTCATTTATACGCAAAAATTTGTAATAATTTGGGTGATGCAAATCATAAACTATTTAGACTAACCTGGAAAAAAGAATACTTTGAAGAAGCTAAAAAATGGTATACCAATGCATTAGCAGAATACACTCCGGAAAAACACTTTAATGATAATATTTTTGTAAATTTAAATATGATTTATTTATTTTTAGACTTCGCTGAATATAAAGATTTTAAAGAAAATATCAAAAGAGCTGAAGAAAAGATTAAAAATAATGTTGATAAACCCTTAAATAAGGTGAAAAAAGAAAAGTTTAACTATTGGCTACTAAGCTCTAAACTTTTAGCCGATAATCTGAAGTTAAAGTTTGAAAATCAAAAAGATATCAATATAACTGATAAAGATCCAAAGCTAAAACAAGAGTTACCGGAGGATTTTTTGGATGCAGGAGATTCTCAAGAAATAAAATATAGGCTACAGTTAGCAAATTACTACATGTCAAAGATATTAGGTTCTGAAGATAAAGATAAATTAAAAAATTATGAACAGGCAAAAAAATATTACGATATAGCAGAAAAATTAATAGAAAATAATGGTAAAGAATTTGAACATGATGATGTTCATTATTTTGATATTTTATATAATAAATCTGCTTTATATTTAAAAGCTAAGGAACTAAAAGATACAGAACCTGTTAATAAATTGAATGAAACAGAATCATTATTAGATAAAATTAAACAATTGTATAAACCAATATCAGACTATCCGGTATTTGAACTAAAACTAAAATTTATTGAAGCAATAATAGAAATCGAACATATAATGGATTGCCTTGATTCTAATAATAAAGAGAACAAAGATGATAAAGAGCAACAAAAGGAAAAAAATAAAAAGGAAAAACATATTTATAAACTTTTTACACTGGACGATCAAATAAAAGTGGACTTATATAAAAAATTTGATGATATACCTATTTATCTTAAGATTCAAGAAATAGCTTTAAGAGCAATTGTTTATTGGATTTCTACTGAACTTGCAAAAGGAGAAAAGGGAAAAAAATATATTTTTAAGCAATCTAAAGCTTTTTTCAGAAATGCCTTATATTTATCTTCAAATGATGAATTCCCAAATATGTATGAATCAATAAAAAAATTACTGGACGTGTTAAAGGATAAAAAAATCCCAAGTATAAATGAATATTATAAAGAGTTCTTGAGAAATATAATTATGTGCATCTTTTAATGTCCCAATGTTCCTGGCATGTTCCGTCTGTGGCCTTTTCAAAAAAAATGTCCTTTTTCTGCCCTATCGCCAAAACCCTAGTTGTAACTAGCGATCAAGGCTATTCCTTGGAAAATATAATTCCCAAAGCATCCTCAAAACCGACCCCATTTTATACAATTTAGGGACAGAAAGCGGAATAATTCTGAAACTAAACTCTGCTATTTTCAGCCCCCAAAAGCCATGCGTCACTAGGCATAAATTTGCCCGATTCTCAGAATGTCCGCTAACCTATAATTATAAATTCGCACGTAGTATTAGAAAAAAAGGCTCTTTTACTTCACCTTGCTGAGTTAATTTATCCGTGAATGTACTGGTTTAAATTGGAAATTAAATTTTGCGTGGCTAGCGCAGCCTTTAATCTCAAGTAAGATAATATTTTTAAAGATTTTAATACTCGACTTGATACTTGATTATTAGCATCAAACTTGTTTAATATTTGTTTTTTATTTTTATTAATAGTTTGTACTGATGTGGTATCAGCTTTATTGTTTTTAAGACATCCCCGAGTAAACTCGACCGCTTTCATCTCATATATCTGCCATATTTTCGGTGGTATTGGACTTTGCCTTGTAAAGCAAGCTCGTCCATCCCAGCTATGCTTTATATGTGATTTCTATTCGTCCTAGCTGTCAAATATGTCGGGCACACTTTAAAAAAAAAAGCCACTTGATATCAAGTGACTTATATACTCTGCAATCTAATGTTCTCTTCTTCCAATTTGTTTGAATATTATATTAATTTGTATATTAGCTTACAAAATTATTACTATCGGGAGTTTTTAAGTGTTTTGCTTACACTTTTTTGAACATTAATATTAAATGCTAAAAAAAGTGTGGTGTCAACACTAAATTTTATTTATTTCTTAAATACTACTTTCTATGTGACAACACTAATTATCAGGTTGTCTTAAGCTTAGTTTAACTTTCGTGCTATACTTTTTTTGTAACAAATATCATATGTAGGAGGTAAAAAGTTTAATATGTGTAACTTGACTATTGCGATTCCTAATAAAGGGCGTTTGTCTGAAGATATATTTGATTTGCTTCAAAGAGCAGGATTGTCTATAAAAAAACAAAATACAAGAAGCCTATATGCTAAAACACACGATGGGTTATATAAAATTATTTTTGTTAGAACTCAAGATATACCCAACTTTGTTAATGATGGTGTCACTGACCTGGGAATAACAGGTTATGACGTGGTAAAAGAATGCGAAGCAGAAGTTGAAAACATAATGCCACTTAATTTTGGGTATTGCAAAATGATAGTTGCAGCAAAAGAAACATCATCCGTTCAATCCATTGATGATGTTAAAGATGGGTGCAAAATTGCCACAAGTTTTCCAAATATTACAAAAAACTATTTTGACAGCAAAAATAAAAATGTACATATTATAGAAGTATCAGGTGCGACAGAAGTTACACCCGAGTTGGGTTTAGCTGATTTAATTGTTGATATAACTTCTACAGGATCTACTTTAAAAGTTAACAAGTTAAAAATTCTTGACCAAATACTTGAATCAACAGCAACTATAATTGGACGACCAGGTATTTGCAATGAACTAAAAGATGAAATTAATAAATTTATTAGAGCTATAAAATCGGCAATAGCTGCTGAGGAGAAAAAATACTTAATGGCAAACCTTCCAAAAACAGAGCTGGATAACGTAAAAAACTTTTTGCCTGGCATTACTTCTCCAACAGTAACAACATTATTAGATAACCCTGATACTGTTGCAATTCACGTTGTTATTGACAAGAAAAAAATATACGAAAGTGTAGATAAGCTTAAGCAGCTTGGAGCAACAGGCATATTAATTATGTCAGTTGACCAAATGATTCCATAGATGTAATGTACTTTTGTGTCTATTGAGTATTGAGAAAGGTACAACCTATGTGCGAAATTCCAAGAGATAATGCTTCTAACGAAGAAATAACAAAAATATTAAAGGATTCAAAAAATATTGCCATAGTTGGTATTTCTGCAGATGAAACCAAAGACAGCAACAGCGTGGCAAAATATATAAAACAAAAAAACTATCAAATTTTTCCTGTTAACCCAAAATATGATGAAGTAATTGGAGAAAAATGTTATAAAAATCTAAAATTAATACCACAGCCTATAGATATAGTTGTAATATTTAGAAAACCAGAAGCTATCCCGGCTGTAGTTGATGAAGCCATAGATATAAATGCAAAAACCGTATGGATGCAACTTGGTCTTGCAAACAACAGCTCAGCTGCCAAAGCAAGAAAATCCGGCTTATCTGTTGTTATGAATAAATGCATTAAAGTGGAACACGCTAATTTAATTTAAATACTATAGTACTAGCCTCTTTTTTCGTGATATTGCTGATGATAGTCTTCAGCTTTCCAAAATTGAGATGCTGCAATTATCTCAGTAACTATTGGACGTTTATACTTAGCAGATTCGTCAAGTTTTTTCATAGAATCTATTGCTAATTTTTGTTGGTCTGTATTGTGGTAAAATATTGCTGATCTATATTGACTACCTACGTCAAAGCCTTGTCTATTAAGACTTGTAGGATTATGAATTTTCCAAAAAACGCTTAAAAGCTCATCATAAGATAAAATTTCAGGATCAAATATTATTTCAACAGCCTCGGCATGTCCTGTAGTACTTGTACAGACTTCTTCATAAGTTGGATTTTCGGTTTTTCCTCCAATGTATCCGACTTGCGTTGAGATAACTCCGTTTAATTTTCTAAACGCAGACTCTACCCCCCAAAAGCATCCTGCAGCAAATGTTGCTTTTTCCATATTACGAATCCTTATTAGTTATATTTAACACTATAGTACTTTAAAGAATAATCTAAAATCTAATTAAGCGCCAGTATAATGCTTTAAAATTTATAAAAAAATTTGCACAGCTGTTTGTATATCTGATATGATTAATTTTATATTATATCAAGCTGAATCAAAAAATACTGGTAGATAGAGGTTATAAAAATGGATATAAAAGTAGAAAAACCAACTCAAGAAGAATTAGCAAAATTGAGCATAGATAGCTGGGATACTTGGATTTGTGGCGAATCAAAATTTAACTGGGAGTATACAGAAGAAGAAATTTGCTATTTTTTAGAAGGTAAAGTGATTATTGAAACTGACAAAGGTGAAATAACTGTAGAAAAAGGTGATTTGGTAGTTTTTGCAAAAGGCTTAAAATGTGTTTGGAATGTGTTGGAACCAGTTAGAAAATTATATAAATTCAACTAAAATTGGAGCAAATTAAATATAGTCCATTTTATTAGATTCAACCTGATTAAATAATCTAAAAAGTAATTTGAGTTACTATATAACAAAACTTAATTATAAGCTATATTAGTGGATGTATAGTAAACAAAATAGTGCTTATATTTATATTATTTATTCTCTATATTCAACGCAATATATTAGCAAAGTAGTATAAAAATTGAGGAAATTTTCAAGTATAACTAGTTTTTTTAAATATATAAAACCAGAAATTCAAGAGATATTAAACAAAACAACTAATAGAAGCAGTCTTATTAAAGTTTGCAACGCATTGCGAATCAAGCGGTTTCAGCTTAATATAGCAGACCATAAACAAATCATTTATTATTGATATAATAAACTTGTTTTTTTAAGTAGGCAGGCTCTTAAAATTTTATCAAATCCACAAAAACTATATGAGAATTATTGTGTAATATCTACCAACAATTCTCCTCAATTATCTCAATACCAATAATTTAACAAGCAATACATCTGGTATTGCTTTTTTATTTATTAATTTTTATTAATTTTTTTTTTGACATTTATATAAGGTATAGTAGAATTATTCAATATATGCTTTCAGTATTCTATTTATATATTTTGCTTAAATTAAAAAAAGTGGATAAAATTAACGACAAAATGTTTAACTATTATTTGTTTTTATTAATATATATATTTAACTGTATAAGATATTAAAGATTAAGAGACAAAGAATTAAGGGTTTAACAATATTTTAAACTAATCTTCAAGTGCTTTTCAGATTGGTCAACCAACTTATTAAATTATAAATTAAGCTATCCTCTGAAAAGCTTAATTCAAAATTTATTAATTATCAAACTAATATGTAATTTTATATCCAATTAATTAAATTGTGTTACCTCATGCTAATGCAGTATATCACTGCATTTTTTTTTGCTATTTTGATTTATCTTTAAAGATTACTCAAATAGTATGCAAAAAACTATAATAAAGTATATATGAAATCATAATAAAATAAGGTTATCATATAAGATGAGAGGCTATAGCCTTATAGAAAGGAAGTGATTAATGCCTGGCCTAATAAAAAAAATGATAGATAAAATCATCGATAAAAGTGCTAAAGGCAATGTTGTTATAAAGGATAAAATAATATCAAAGTTCGAACTAAAGGGTATAAATGTAACTAATTATGATGAACACCACTTAGACGACCCTGAAATTATAAAAAAAGTAAAAAAGATCGCTATTGAATTTAATGTTAACTTATAAGTAATGATTGCCCAAGCGACAACCATTCTCATTTCTTAATTTTTTATTTTTATTTACTAAAACATTAACCAGCTTCGTATCCTTGCTTGCCTCTAAGCTTTGTTACACCACGCTTGCTTGTTTGAATAAAATTAATCAAATGCTCAATATGCTCATTTGTAGGTATTTCGTCTTTGATTTTTTCAAGAGCAGACTGTGTATTATAATCTGAAAACCAGATTAAATTAAACGCTTTTTTTAAATTGGTTCTCTCTTCAAGTGAAAGACCACATCTTTTTAAACCAATAGTATTAATACCAATTATTCCGGCTGGCCTGCCATCAGTTTTTGCAAAAGGAGGGATATCTTGTCTGGTGCCGGAGAAACCTCCCATAATTACCATTTTACCTACTCTTACAAACTGATGTAGAACAACTGTTCCACCAATAAAGACATGATCTTCTAATGTTACGTGCCCTGCAACCGATACAAGATTTGCCAAACTAACGTTATTACCAATCAAGCAATTATGCGCAACGTGCGAACCTATCATAAGTATGCAATTATCACCAATCACCGTAGAGGTATTCTCGCCGGTACCTCTATTTATTGTAGCATGTTCTCTTATTTGACAGTTTTCACCAATAATAACATTACTCTTTTCGCCCTTATATCTATAATCTTGAGGTGGCGTGCCTACAATAGCCCCATTAGCTATCATGGTATTTTTTCCTATCTTAGAATGCTCAACATAGGCATTCGGATATATTTGAACACCATCACCGAGTTTAACCTCTGGACCAATTACTGCATAGGGTCCTATTGACACCCCTTCCCCTATTTGTGCTGTAGGATCAATTATTGCACTTGGATGTATATTAGACATTATAGTTATCCTTCAAGTTAGTTAACGCTGTTTGTTTACGGTATGTCTTGTACGGAAAACATTAAATCTGCTTCTGTCACAAGTTCGCCATCTACAGAAGCACGACATTTTGCCTTACAGATTAGGCCTTTTAACCTTAACACTTCAGCATATAAATCAAGTTTATCGCCGGGCCTTACAATTCTTTTGAATCTAACCCCGTCTATACCTGCGAATAATAGCAATTTTTCTTTATATTGTGGTAGTGTCATAATAATCCCACTGCTTATTTGAGCTAGAGCTTCTATCATTAAAACCCCAGGCATAATAGGATTATTAGGAAAATGCCCTTGAAAAAATTCTTCGTTAAAAGTTACGTTCTTATAACCTTTAACATACTTACCAGGTGCACATTCGGTTATTCTATCTACTAATAAAAACGGATATCTATGCGGAATTAATTTCATTATTTCCATAACATCCATTTGTAATATTTCTTGAGTTTCAGTTTCAGCCATTCTTTTTACCTCATCGCCTCCATTAATTTCTTAGCCGCCTCAACATGTAAATTATGTCCAGCTAACGTAGCAATAATATTGGCTTTTATATTAAGCGGATTAATACCTGTTAAATATAAATCACCTATCAAATCCAATATTTTATGCTTTATTGGTTCCATATCAAAGCGTAGTTCTGTGGTATAACCACCATCATCAGTTAAACCTATTGTATTGTCTTTTGTAACACCAAGAGAGAAACCAGCTTTCTGGAATTTTTCCAGATCTCTTAAGTACCCAAAAGTTCTTGCATTTGCTATTTCATCACTGGATTTTGAGTGATCCCAGGTATACCATCTGTTAATATAGTCTTTATGATTAAAATACACACAATATGTAATCTTAAAACTATTAGCCGGTAGCATAACCACACTTGAGTCATCAGACTGCACATATACGGGACTCGCAATATCAATCATCTCTGATGATACTTGACTAGTTAGACCGGCTTTATTAAATTCTTCAAGCCATACCTTAGAACTGCCATCAAATATCGGCATTTCATTAGATGATGTATAAACATTAAGTCCTTGTATCCCGGCAAATGCGCAAGCTGCCATAAAATGCTCAACTAACTTTATATGCTGGCTTTCTTTACCCAAGACAACGCAGTGCTGAGTAGATATAACATTTTGAGGTTTTGCTTCTATTTCTACATTAGAATTAGCAGGATAAAAAGAGATACCCTTTTTATCAGACGGTATAATTTTAACAATTGATTCTTTGCCGTCCATCAGGCAGGTGCCCTTTAATTCTATTTCTTTATTCAATGTTATCATTGATTAAACCTCAACATTTTCGATATTTAAGCTTTCTCTTATTGAATCAAAATCTTTTTTAAACTTTTTAATTTCTTTTAACACTACATCAAGCTCTTTAACATTTTTGATTTGCTTAACAAACTCTTTACGGGGTATTGCAGGTGTACCCATTACTATACTCTTATCGGGCAAGTTTTTTGTAACACCTGATTTTGCCATAATAATACTGTCACTGCCTATTTCAAGATGATCAACAATGCCGGCTTGCCCTGCCAAAACAACTCTATCACCAAGCTTGACACTACCTGAAACACCAGCTTGAGAAATTATTAAACAATTTTCGCCAACAATGCAGTTATGTCCAATTTGGACAAGGTTATCTATTTTAGTGCCTTTACCAATATACGTATTTTCAATAGTACCTCTATCTATAGCAGCATTTGCACCAATTTCAACATCATCAGCTATAGTTACTGCACCAAGTGAAGGTACTTTATATATTTTTTGCTGCGTAGCATCATCACCGACTTTGCCTTCTTTTTTGGCCGTTTCTACATTGCTTGGTGTTTCTGTGACAAAGCTATAACCATCCGCCCCAATGCTTGCGCCATTGTGTATTATAACATTATTACCGATTTCTATGCAATCACCCACGTAAACACCGGGATATAACAAACAATTTTTCTTAACTTCAGCGAACTTGCCTATATATACATTTGCCAATACTTTTGTATTATCACCTATAACAGCTCCACGCCCTATCACTACATTTGGCCCTATTGATACATCATTACCCAATTTTGCATCAGGATGCACTATTGCTGAAGGATGAATGCCTGTATGTGCATCAGGTGGTACATAAAAAAGATGTAAAATCTTCATCATTGCCAGTTTAGGGCGTTCTACTTCTATTGTTGAGATATTGTCAAGAGACACGCCTAAAGGTACCAGTGCAACCTTTGCTTTGGTATGAGGCAGGCTTTCTATAAATCTTTCCTCAAATGCAAGCGCTAATGTATTTTCATCCGCATCAACCGGGGATGCGATCCTGTTAATTTTGATGTTTTCCTCAACTTTATTAAGTATACCGCCTACAATACTGTTTATTTCTTCTATTGTGTAAGTTTTAGAATTTTCATACAGTTCTTTTTTCATAACATTCCCTTATCAACAATAATTTCATAATAATTTTATGATTAAAATACTTTTGAGGCAAGTAGGCAGACAAATTGTTAAATTTTAATACAGTATCAACAAAGAGCAGGTATAAACCTACTCTTTGCTTGTCTGTATATATTTTTAATAATATAATAGCCTGATATTATTACCTTTGTGGAGGTTGTTGTGTCGAGTTGGGTAGCTGCTGAGGCACCCCTTGCATTCCTGCAAGCATTTTATCCATAGCTTTCAATTGCTTCATAGCCATATTTCTGGCTACTACTGACGCGCCAATCATACCGATAGCTCCACCAATTACTGCACCTACACCCGTTCTGCCGGCATCTCTTAAAAACCGGGCAAATTGCCCTTTGCCTTTTGAAGCAAAACCAAGCACACCACCACCTATAACGCCAGCACCTGCTATAAGCATTGGTATTATAGATTGCTTTGGCATTTTAATAGCTCCTGCCGGTATTGCCGGAGGTTCACCGCCTTGCATTTGTTGCATTGCTTGAGCTGCAATAATCATATCTTGCATATCTTGCGGACTTAATTGTGGTTGTTGCATCTGTCTTATAGCGCCAGGCTCAGGAGATTGCGAGCATTGGGCTAATTGCGCCAATGGAGGCAATGGTTGTGGTGGCATACTAGTCATAATATTACTCCCTTATTTACTTTACTCCATTTATTATAAAAATTTATTATTACTTTGTACAAAATAATGATTTCATAAATATAAAACAGAAACATAAAAAAAATTGCTAAGTAAAAAAAAATTTACGCTTAATTAGATACTAAAAATAGATTCTATAAGCGCAATAAAATGTTTTCCATTAGAATATCCCGCTCCTTTAGCCTTAAAGAGACGAAAAAAAATTATTCAATTGTATGTTGCGTAAAAATTAAAAAATATAAAGGCAATGATAATCTTGCATAGCAAAAGGGGAAAAATAGGCACACTTATCCTTCATGCGAAAAGTGTACTGTTTTGAAATTAAGATTTGCGTGGCTAGCGCATCCTTTAACTTCTTGATATATAACAAATTCACACATTGTTGTGCTTGATTTATTATTATATTATTAGTATTTATTCTGCTTGATACAGAATTTTTATTTTTATATATATTGTTTGGCACTACCGATGTTTCGGCAGTGGTATTATTTTTATTTTTTAATATTTTTTTATTTATTAATTCTTTTAGAATCTTATATATAGAAAATAAATAATTATCAATAAGCACAAAATCAGGAAAAAAAGGTGTTTTCTTTTCTGTAGTATTGTTTAGTGAAATTGAGGAGCATAGGAATGTCATTATATTCCACAAAACAGATAATAAAGTTTTTGTGTATTGTGATAATTTCATATCAATACATCCCTTTATTCTCTTTCTGGTTTTTAAAATTTATATAAACCGATAAATATATACTTAATATATATAATAACATCTTTTTAAAAATATTTGCAGTCAAAAAAGTGCTAAATGCGACAAAAGTAACATTTCTTTACAATAGACTAAATCCAAAATATTATATTATTAATTTTCTGATTTGCTTTTCTTTAGGGCTGCCAAGCCTGTAATTAACAGGCCTGCACCTACACCTGTTACTGCACCTGTTCCTGAATAAGCCCACGCATGCTTATTTAATTTTATTGGATTGGCATTTGATTTACCGGCAACTTCAAAGATTTGTTCTGTCTTAGGTGCGGACTTGTTAAAGATGTTTTTAACCCAATTAAACATTCCACCAATACCGTGCGACTTTTGCACAGCAGTTTTATTTGTCACTGTTAACTTTGCAGCCTGTTGAACATCGCCCAGCATATGGCTTAGACCTTTATTTAGAGCATCCTTAGCTTTTTTGTCTCCCAACCGGAATTCCATTTGTTTTTGAGGGAATAATTTGAGATAAGCCTTTTTAAAAATATTTGTAGCTTCTGGTTTTGCAGCTGTATTTTCTACAATTTCTAAGGTAGTTGAGTTTCCTGCCTTTGTAATGCCTAAAGTTTTGGCGAAGTTCTCTTTTTTAATAACATCGCCTACTTCCTTTAAAAATTTGTCACCCTTGACTGAGCTCATTTTATAACTGGTACCTGCACCTATTACTCCACCAGCTGCGCCTGTTGCAAGGTATTTACCCATGGAACTTTTTCTATCGCCGGTTTGATGTTGATTTGATGCGAATCTTATTGGTTGTGCTGACTTGTTTGTATGTATCATTATTTTTAATTCTCCTAGTTTAAAAGCTCCGATGGGTGGCTTATAAAAAATCTGCTCACTATTTATTTAACTTTAAACATAAATAAAGTTGATAGGTTTGGCGGGAAAGTTATAAAAAAGTTTACAATGCATCACAATATTAAGGATGAGGAGTAATAGCTATAATTGTTATTTGACGCTTGTCAGGCCCATAATACCAGAATATTCTGTATGCGGCGGGGGTATTATTTTCCGCATAGGCTTCATATATCTTGAAACCGTATGCTTTTGTCAATGAAGTAAATTCATGAGTATTGAGACTCTGGTGTCTTGGATTGACTTCCGGGTAGCCAAGAGTTTTTCTCACTGCATTTAGTCGTTTTTTTAGGCTTTTATTTGACTCCAGCTTTTTTAAATCAGAGTCAGCACGATCTGTAAAAAGTAATTCAAATGACATTAATCCTCTTCACTTTCCACATACACTGCAAAGCTTCCACGTTTTTTAACATTACCCGAGGAAGCATCCTGCAAACCTTCTTTAACGGCTTCAATTGCTTCTTTATTTTGATATAACCAAGCTTCTTTAGCCGGGATTTCCACTTGAGGTTCCAGTGTAATAGAGCCATCTTCATTAAAGTAGGCTTTGTAGCTACTAACATTTTTTGCGAGACTACCTAGAGTAATTCTCCCTTTTGAGTCAGGTCTCAAATATTTTTCAACTGCAGCCATGGTTTATCCTCCATTTTTTATGATATCATTATAACCCATTGTGGGATTTTTTCAAGGTGGGAATTTAAATTTTATTCAAACTTCTCTTATATTTATTTAATTTAAAAAGCAGGCTGTAAGATTAGCCTGCTTTTGTATATATTATTTTTTTTATTGTTTACTATGCTTGTTGGGTTGGTTGTTGCTCAGCGTTTGATGTTTTTTTGCGAGTTAAAAAAGCTGCTAAAGCTAACGCACCAAGACCAACCATTGCACCACCAGCAACACCTGCCACTATATGAGAAGCGTTCCCTGCAGCCTTAGCACCTTTGGCGGAGAGTTCTTTAGCTCCATCTATAATTGTTTCGGTGAAGGTAATTGATCCCTCTTTTAATTTATCAAGGTTTAAATTTTCAGTTAAGGCTTCACCAAGTTCACTTGCAGATAATAATACGTCTTTCTTATAGTAACGTTTGCTACTCTGAATTGCCTCTTCTGTAGGAACTAATTTAATAACCTTTTTTTCACCATTATTTACAATCTTAAGAGTGTAATCATCAATGTACTGCAATGCGTTCCTGACTTTTTTATTTGACTCATTTTCAACTAAACTAGTACACATTTGCTGAAATTGCTTATTACCTAATGAAACAGGACCTTCTGCGAATTCACTAAGATTTACTTTATTAAAGGCTTCTTCAATCGTACTTGCGGATGCCTTCAGGTCATTATGGGAACAATTTTGACTAATTTGTTCTAAAACCCCTGCGTTTGGCTTCACATTAATAGATTTATTTTTACCATTATCAATGACATTAACAGCAAAATTTTCAGAGTCACAAAGTATGGCAGAAACGGCCTTTTGATCATTATTAAGTAAATCATTAGCAGCTTGCGTAATTTGCTTATTTGCAGCCTCTTCAGTTTTTTTCATTGACTTCCTTGTAACAAAATAAGGAACTGCTGTACCAGTTGCTGCTCCAGCTACTGTACTACCAGCTACAATAGCTGCTCTTTTGCCGTTATTTTGATTATCTACTTGCTTTGACTGTTGAGCCCCTTTAAACTGAATTGATTGCCTTGCACAGCCTGTTTTTACTGAACTAATTGACATTTGTATCCTTCCCGTCTTTCTTTTATTATTATTGTTTTTATTTATATTACTTTTTACTAGCTTTATTCTAAATATAATAACCAAAAACATAAGTATTGTTGTTAGACTTATTTTAAATCATAGAAGAAATGTTACATTTGTTAATATTTAAAGCAGGCTGTAAGATTAGCCTGCTTTTGTATATATTATTTTTTTGATTGTTTACTATGCTTGTTGGGTTGGGTTTGATTGTTGCTCAGGGTTTTTGTGGGATCTATTCATAAAGTATGCTGTAAGACCACCGGCTAACACCAATCCTCCTACTACACCTGCAGCAATCCATCCGCCTTTACCTTTAGCAACATTTCCAGCTGTTTCACCGGCAGCTTTTACTGCATTCTTCCTTGCTGGGAGCGAAGATCCACCCATTCCCTTTGGCCCATTGGATGCTTTAGGTATTTTCCCAGTACATTCAGCAATTCCGGTCTGAGCACCATAAATTGTATTAATATTTTTAGCCATATTTTCCGCTGCAACTTGTGATTCTACACCTTTAAATAATTGACCAACATGTGTTGCAGCTGCATCTATTACTTCTGGATTCTTTGCTGCCTCTTTTGCCAACTTTCTTGCTTCTCTTTTTGCAATCGCCTCTGGGGATATTTTTGCTGCTTCCCTGGCGACTTTTCCTGCCTCGGCTTTAGCTTTCCTTCCTGCTTCAGCTTTAGCTTTTTTAGCTGCTATTTTGGCTTCTCTTTTTTCTAAAGCAGCAACTCCTTCAAAAAATTCACCTACAAGTCTTTCATTCGATGGCTTTGATATTGACTTTGGAGGATTCTCAATTCCTTCAAAAAATTTACCTACAAGTTTCTCTGGAGACTTCGGTGTTAGTTTTTTTGCAAATTTTCTTGCCTTTATCTTTGCTAAAGCTTCTGGTGAGTTTCTTGCTGCTGTTTTCTCAACTCCTTTGAAAAAATCACCTACAAGTTTCTCTGGGGATTTAGGTGTTGTCTTTCTTGCTAAAGTTCTTGCTTCTTCTTTATCTAATCCATTTAAAATATTTTCAATAATCTTTTTGGGTGACGCTTTTTTTGCTGATTTCTCAACTCCTTTGAAAAAATCACCTACAAGTTTCTCTGGGGATTTAGGTGTTGTCTTTCTTGCTAATTCAGCTGCAGTTGGAGCTGAATTAGTACGTGATAACCCCGCTGAACCAGAAGCTGAACCTTTTCCCATTCTTTTCAACTCTTGATCACTTGGAGCTGAGCTAGCACCTTTAAAGCTTATAGATCTCTTAGCCCCAATCATTCCTAGATTGATAGACATTTGGATTCTTCCCTTCTTATCTTACTTCTTCTTCATTATTTATTTATACTTATTTTTTATTGACTTTATTCTAACTATAATAACCAGAAACATAAATATAATTGTCAGTGTTTTTTGCAAATGTAAACAAAATGTTACATTTATAAGTCAATAAAATGTCAAAAGACTATCCTATTTGGCTATGGGATAGTCTTTTTTTAAATTATTTATACATATTATTGATTACTGTTGTTGCTCGCCTTCTGCTGCTTTTTTACCACGGGTAAATAGAGCTGCTGCACCAGCACATAATGCCAATCCTGCTGCAACACCTAGTGCAATTCTACCAGCACCAACTTTTACCTTTTCAGCAATAACGTCTAACTTTTTAGCGCCTTCAGCCGTGAACTCTGATAATTTTTTTTCAGCACCTTCACCGGTGGGCTTAGACGCTAATTCGAGAGTACCTCCAGCTTTAGATAATAAGCCTTCTCCAATTGTATCATTCATTAGCTTTTCAGCTGCTTCTGTTTTATCTCCTAATGCACTCTTAATACCATCAGTAAATTTGAACACATTTTTCTCTTCTTGTCTTTCAATATTGCCAGTTAATTTTTCAGTGAAGTCTTTAAGTTTTTCAAAGATGCTAGTATCTTCAATTAATTTTTTTGAACCTTCTAAAGCTTTATTATTGATTTGCTCAGCTACTTTGTCTGAACCGGGAGCTGTAAAATATGAAACAGCTCCACCGGCTGCACCACCCGCTAGAGCGCTACCACCTATAATTGCAGCTTTATTCATACCATTTTTTTGACCATCTGATTGCTGCGCGTCTTGCGTTCCTCTGAACTGAACTGCTTGTCTTTGTCTTTGAATGCCGCTTACTGAATTGATAGACATATGGGCTTTCCCTTTCTTCCTTACTACTATTTTTATGTTAACTTTTTTTTAATTTATTGTGATTATCTAATTCATTTTAAGTTGAAATATATAATAAGTTGTTATTAATTTTTTTAAAAGTTAAAAAATCGTTACAGTTTTTTTATTCCTAATTGGTTAATGAGACGCAATCCTTCCTATTAATCGACTTGCTATAATATTTAAAGTACCTGATAAAAAAAATTGCTAATTTAAATTTATTACTTAATATTTATTTACATTATCCACAGCAACAAGTAAACATAGCCAGATGGGTAATATTTTAAATAAATATGTAGGCATAGGTGGGCAGATAGTTTCTTTTTATTATTTTTTTATTAAATAAAAAGAAAAAAATAAACTAAATTTTAAAGAAATTATCAAAAAATGATAGGTGCGCTTAAAAAACTTATTTATACTGCTAATCAATTAAATTTCAGATTACTCTTTTGAATGAGTTTATAAAAAGTAAAATTGACCATTTAACTTTTTAACACTCCCGCTTCGCAATTCAGAGAATAGTTTATTTTATTAACTTTAACTCGATTTAATAATCTGAAAAATATTTTAGTGGGAGTATACTTAAATTACTTAAAATATGTAACAAAAAAATCGACTGAACTATGATTTTGGGGTAATATATGGGAAATATGCCAGGCAGGAGAAAATATATGAAAAAACAGGATAAATTATTCGATATTATTGATAGGTTTAGTGATTATAGTGTTTTGATATTGGGCGATATTATATTGGATGAATATATTTGCGGGAATGCCAGCCGACTATCACCGGAAGCGCCCGTGCCTGTACTGGAAGCGGAAGATTATAAATATATATTGGGTGGGGCCGCTAACGTGGCCAGTAATATTAAATCTCTTGGCGGCAATGCATATATCTTAGGCGTGGTTGGCGATGATCATCAGGCTAATATTTTGATTTCAGAATTGAGACAAAATAATGTATTAAGTAGCTACATTGTAAAAGATAAAAGCCGGCCTACGACTACAAAAACCAGACTGTTAGCACATAGCAGGCAACAAATAGCAAGGATTGATAAAGAATCAACCAAGTCAATACCTGCTGAAATTGAAAATGAGCTGCTACAAATTGTTGAAGAACTAATTAACGGCGTTGATATTGTTGTTTTGTCAGACTACGCAAAAGGCGTGCTTACGCCCTTTTTGATTGAACAAACTATTAAAATTTGTCACAAGCACGGCAAAAAGGTTTTGATCGACCCTAAAGGTATTGATTACATCAAGTATAACAATGCTGATATTATTACCCCTAACAGGCTTGAAGCTGAACTTGCCAGTCAATCGCCAAAAGGCACATGCCCTGAGCAAATGGCAAAAAATCTGCAAAGAATAACTGATATAGATACTATTTTAGTTACTCTGGGCGAGAACGGAGTATTGATATATAAAGATGACCAGATTGAGCAAATACCGGCTATTTCTTCTCAGGTATACGATGTAACAGGGGCAGGGGATTCTTTAATTTCTACGCTTGCGTTGAGCCTGGCCGCATCTGGCTTTGAGCTTGCGGATTCTATTTGGATAGGGAATTATGCTGCCGGTGTTGCTGTTAGAAAAATCGGGACGACAACTATTAAGCCGGATGAAATTAAAGAAATTATCAAACAACATTTTAGTCAGGCAGAGCAAAAAGAAGAAGTTTGCTGTATTTAAGTATAGACGGGCAGGATTATGGGTAAGGTTATAAACAGAAACGAAATTGAAGATTTGGTCAATAAGCTAAGGGCGGAGAACAAAAAAATTGTTACCACCAACGGTTGCTTTGATATTCTGCACGTGGGACATGTGAGGTATTTGAAGCAGGCTAAATCATACGGCGATGTGCTTATATTAGGTTTGAATTCTGACAGTTCGGTTAAAAAATTGAAAGGGCCTAAGCGCCCTATAAATAATCAGGATGACAGAGCCGAAGTTATGGCAGCATTAGGATTTATAGATTATGTTGTAATATTTGATGAAGGCACGCCTGTGAGCTTATTAGGTCAAATCAAACCTGATGTACACGTTAAAGGCGGAGACTATAGTATTAACAGCCTGCCTGAAGCTAAAACTGTTATGGATGCCGGCGGACGAGTGGAGTTTGTTTCTTTTGTTGAGGGTAAATCCACTACTAATATTATTGAAAAGTCTAAAGTATAAAATAAAGCAGCTTTTAATTAACAGTAACTTTATCTAAAATTGGTTGCCACTTATCTCTATCGTTAAGCAGATAGTCCATTTGAGCTTTAAATTTAATTTTGTGATACCAGTTGTATCCAAATTTTTTCATGTTTTCAAATGCTTGTTCTGGGGTTTTACCAAATTTTTTCATTTCGTATAGCGCTGTTGTTATACCGGTTCTGTCTATGCCTTGTTTACAGTGTACGTATACTATTCCATCCGTTTTATTAATAGCTTTAAAAAATTCTCTTATGTTTGCTTCTGTTATTTTTTTATTGGCATGCATTGGTATGTTTACGTGCGTTATACCATGACGAGCTGCCATTTCTATTTCTTGTCTCATAATTTCGGGAGGCAAAGTTTTGGTTGACCTAAGGTCAATAATCGTTTTAACGCCTTTTTCGTGCAAAGCTTGCATTGCTTTTTCAGTATCAGGCTGGGCACCTCTTAAAAGCTTTCCGCCTACAGTATGAAAATTGTCTATGCGTTTATCTTCTGTTGTTAAAAGTAGATTTTTTAATCTGCTTATTAAATTTTTGAAAAATTTTTTTATTTTTTTATATGTTTTTTTACCAAATTTTTTAATATTTTTATAAGTTGTTTTAAAAAACTTTTTAATTTGTTTTAAAGCGCCAAGTTTTTTGCCGGGGCAATTAAGAAGGCTAACTGTATCCGGGGCTGAGGCTTCACCTTTAAATAAAGGCCAGCGTGCACAAAAATTTGTGTCAGCCCTGGCAATTAAATTAGATTTAGGAATATTATTTATATTTTTAATCATGTTTTTCCCCAGCTTCAAAACTTTTATACTAACTTCAAAATACTTTTCAGATTTTTAAATCGTGTAAAAGTTAATAAAATAAAGTATTCTCTGAAAAGAGTAATCTGAAATTTAATTAAGAACCTGTATATTTAATAAAATATAAAAATCCACCCATAATTATTAAAACCATGAAAAGCTTGAAATTGCTAGAGTTTTTCTTTTTTTAATTTAAATATAAATATTTTTTTGTAACGTTATATTACGAAAATAATGAAAATTTCTGATTATCGGAATTTTTTCGTGCAAAGATATTTTTTTTATACTATAATAATAGTATCAATTTTGAAGAGAATTACAAAAAGGGGGTGAAACACAACTAAACTATATATTTAAAGAAATATTATGTCTTATTTTACCGTATTGAAGTTACTTACATTCACCAAATTTAATTATACTAGCTCTAAAATACTTTTCAGATTTTTTTATCACGTTAAATCTAATAAAATAGACTATATTCTGAAAAATGTAGTATAAAATTAAATCGAGCGCCAGTACAAATATTTTTCTTTTGTTTTACATCCACCAATTTATACTTAAGTAAATTAAAGTTATAGCTATACTAACTCAATAATATTTTTTAGATTGTTTAATCTGAAATTTAATTAATGAGCTGTATAAAAGTACAACCGGAACGA
Source organism: Candidatus Gastranaerophilales bacterium (assembly GCA_028280605.1). Classification (GTDB taxonomy): domain Bacteria; phylum Cyanobacteriota; class Vampirovibrionia; order Gastranaerophilales; family JANQFW01; genus JANQFW01. The sequence continues at coordinate 45,745 of JANQLL010000143.1, read as the reverse complement.
AAGCGGGGAATTTGCTATGGAAATATTGTTTACCCTAGATAATGCCAAACAATTTGAGCTGATTGATTCTCAAATAGATTTATTAAAGCAAAAAATTAAACTGCTTGATAACATGAACCAAGAAACAAATGCTTTTTTACTTGGATGTAAAAGCAGTGTAGAATTGCCTGAGACTATAAAAATTAAAGTTCTAAACTATACAATTTTTGAATTAACCCAGAGAATTAAAACTTTAAAAAAGAAACAAAAAAGTCTTATTTACAAATTATAAAAAAAGGCGGCGGACTATGAAAAGATTGGTTATTACATTGTGCTTATTATTTGTGATTATGCCATTAGGTATGCCTGTACCTATTCATTATGACAATTTAAATACAGAGATTACGGGCTATGTATCATAGAGTTTTACTTATTGATCGTTTGAGAGGTGTTGTTTATGTTTTATGATGATATTTTTAATGCTTTAAATTCAATAATTCCCAATTTTAGAGGATTTTTGCTAAAAGGAAAAAATTATAAGACTAAATTAGGCCCTTTAACGCTGGAAGCTCATAATTTTCAGGAGAATATTGTGATATTGTACGTATGTTTATTATCTAGCATTTATGTTTTTACAATTCACATAAACCCTAAAAATAGAGAAGCAGAGCTATTATTGCCAGAGAATATGATGCTTAGGGATAAAATTAGCAAAAATATTAGCTTTGCAAAAATATTAAAAGAATTTGCGAAGAGCTTAAATCACAAAAAACCTAATGAATAGTGAATCTTGAATACGTTATACTGCTAATCAATTAAATTAAAAATTACTTTTGTGGGGTTTATTATTGTTATAAGCCGACCGAATTGCTGTTGAAAGTTTTTTCATCAAAAATAGCTGATGTATTGCGAACAGTTGAAAGGAGGATAACTGTGCAATTTTTTTGCTGTGCAAAACCTTACTCTTTTGGAAATATTGATACTTATAAATATTTAAGGCTATTTAAAAATAACCCTACTAAAAAAAATCTGTCAGAAATTGAAATATTTTTTGAGATGACTGTACTTTTGACCTGTATAAAAAACGATTGCAATGTTTGCTTTGTTTTTAGATTTGATGAAGATAAAGAGCTGATAAAAACCTGTAGATATTGCGGTAAAAATGCCAAAGAACATATGAGAAAAATAAAAGACTCTTGTGAGTTGGTTAAGATTCCAGGTCCTATATTTTTACCGGCTAAAGGTACTAATAATATAAATATTCATTATTGGGACGGCAAGAGCAACAGGCAACGAGAATACAATATAAACGGTAATTCTACTGGCAGAAAAATTAAGCCGGAACTTAAAATTGAAAACTTGATTGCGAGTTAACATATAGGAGATTTTATTATGGGTAGTATAAAATGGCAAGAACTACATAAAAAGTTTATGGATAGTAAGCTAAATGAAGCAACTGAATTTGTTGCAGGTCTGGATATGAAATTAAATTATGATGAATGCTGGCTTATCAAAAAATGGGAAGAAGAAAAAAAGAAAGAAAGTAGCGAATTTAAGCTTCATAATTCTATTGGTATTTTAGATTCTTTGCTTGGTAAGTTAGGAGATTTTAGTCAAGTAAGTGACTTACATGGGATTAAAGAATATGCTGAGGTATTATGCAAGGTTATAAATTTAAAACAAAAAGTAGATGAATCCAAGACGGGCGACAATGCTAGTGAAACTTCTATCTTTTTAATAAATGAGCTTAGGGGAAAAAAGCTTTAATTAACCATACATTTTAGTGATAGCGTCATTGATAAGATGGCTAACGCTTACATCTTCTTCTTTTGCAATTTGAGCTAATTTACAGTGCATAGATTTAGTGGTTCTAAAGCTAAGCCTACCATTACAATCAGCTTGACTTACAGGCTCATTTACAAGAATATTATTTTCAACAGCTGTTTCTAAAAAGCATTCCAAAGCTTCTTGAATATTTTGATAAGCTTCTTCCATATTATCGCCATGCGAATGACACGCCAGACCTTTTACTCTAACATAAAAGCCACCTTCAAGAGCTTTTTCATACTCAAACTTCCAAGGTAAGTTTAAGTAGTATTCTAAATTTTTTTTAATATTTTTTTTCACTTATCTCTCACTTTCTATAATTATCATTATATAGCATGACAACTTGAGTGTCAATATATAAAATGACAAAAAATTAGGGTGAAATTATAAGTTAAAAAAAGTAAAGAAAAATCATTTTAACATTGTGTACATTTCTTTTTGTAATAATATTTTATTCATTAGTTAACTAATTTTAGAATTTTGTGCAAATTTATGGTTAATTCAATTAATTTTAAATCAAGTTTCATAAAGCCAAGCTTTTCTTCTAATTATCAAACTTCTCAAAATAAAAAAACTGATAACTTGGAAGGGACTAAAATTGGAACTTTAAGAAATATTGTTAAAGATTGCAGTAATTTTTTATCTCCTTATACTGATAAAGGTACAAGATTACCAGCACTTTGGGGATTAATTCCATCTACATTATTATCAATCCCATTATTTAATGCTCATAAATATTTCAAGTTAAGGGATAAAATGAAACAAGCAAAAACTAAAGCAGATAAAAATCAACTTGTTAAAAAATTCCTGACTAAAAGGGTTCTAACAACTGCCCTTAGTAGTGCGGCTATATATACATTTGCCGTAAAGCTTGGAATTAATATCAGTAATGGAAAGAAAGAAAATAATTAACTTTGCATCAATACATCATCAAGTGTTTTACACGAAAAAACCATTATAGTATGATTAATTATACTATTATATGATAATATGGAAAGCACAAATGACTGAAAGAAATAAAGATTATATATTTACCATGACATGCCCTGATACAGTATGCATATCTTCATCTGTATCAAACTTTATTGCGGAAAATGATGGTTTTATTTCATCATCTGCACACTTTGGGGACCCTGATACAAATAAATTTTTTATGAGAACAGTTTTTAATTCTGTTGGTCCTAAATTGTCTTCTATTGAAGAATTTAAAGAAAAGTTTGAACCTATTGCTCTTAAGTATGATATGGATTGGGCTATAACCGAAAAACAATATCGCCCCAGGGTTGTTATTGCAGTATCTAAATTTGGACACTGCCTGCTTGATCTTTTGAATAAAGTCAAGATAGGTCAATTGGAAATGGATATAGTTGCAGTTATATCTAATCATACAGAAATGGAAGATATTGTTAAATGGTATGGAATTGATTATTATCATCTTCCTGTAACTAAAGAAACTAAAACGCAACAGGAAGAGCAAGTAAAAGAGCTGATAAATAAGCTGAATGCTGATCTTGTTGTTTTAGCAAGATACATGCAAATACTCTCGCCTGACTTGTGTGAGTTTTTAAAAGGTAGATGTATAAATATACACCATTCTTTTTTACCTAGTTTTGTAGGAGCTATGCCTTATCATAGAGCGCATGACAGAGGTGTAAAACTTATTGGGGCAACTGCTCATTATGTAACAGAAGACCTTGACCAGGGTCCTATTGTTGAACAGTCGGTTGAAAGAGTTGATCATACTTTTAATATTGATGATTTAATCGCAACCGGTAGGGACATAGAATCTGTGGTTCTATCTAAAGCTGTAAAATATCATATAGAGCGCAGAGTTCTTTTGAATAACAACAAAACAGTTATATTTAGAAAGTTATAAAAAAACACTACTAATTCTAGCTATAAACAAAAGCACTTAGTCTGAATGTATATTCAGGCTTATTTTTTTATACAAAAAAGTAAAAAGCTTGAGATATTAACTCAAGCTTGAGAATAGCTGTGGAACATTGTTTGTTGTTTTACAAATATGGTAATATATGAAATCAATTTTGCAAATTATTAATATTATTTTTATATTTTTACTATCAGGAAGATTTGACTGGAGATATTCTTTATATACTCATTTTAGAATTAATAAAAGTATTTAATATTCTTTTAAGGTTTAGGAGATAATATACTAAAGTTGTATTTTAGCTAAAAATGTTTGTGCTTATTGACTTTTAACTTTTTTAAATTTTTATAAACATAATTTTTAAAATTTTGATAAATAAATAAAAAACTTAAAATTATAAAATAACAATTAATTTTATAGCTTTAAATTTTTAAAAGAGATTTAAAATAGAAAATAAAGGTGCTAAATATGAATGAATACACGTTATTACCTGCTCAAAAGGACTTTTTGGAAATCGAACATGAACATAAAATTGATGTTGCAATTTACCAGGGAGGCTACGGCAGTGGTAAAACCTGGTCTGGAGCTCTACTTGGCATACTGCTGGCACAAAAATACCCAGGAATTAAAGGACTGGTTGGCGCCAAAACATTTAAACTTGTTTCTGAAACTACGTTACAAACGTATTTTGAACATTTAAGAAATATGAAGATAGACTACGAATTTAACAAAACAGACCATAAAATAAAGTTTAAAAATTCTTCGGAAATTATGTTTAAATATTTGGATGAGCCGGAAAGCTTGAAATCGCTAAACCTGGGGTTTGTTGAAATAGAAGAAGTATCGGATGTCCCTGAGGCATCTTTTTTTATGCTTTTAAGTCGTTTAAGACAGTCAGGGATACCTAGATACAGACTGTTTGGGCATACTAACCCTGAACCTAACAAGGGATGGATTTACAAACATTTTGTTGAGAATGAAAAAGAAAACTACAGGCTATTGATTGCACCTACTACTGAAAATATTCACCTGCCTGATGAGTATATTGACAACATGAAAGACAAATTTGACCCTGACTACTATAAAATAAATGTTCTGGGGCAGTTTGGAGATTATACAAAAGGGCTTGTTGTTAAGCATTTTACCGGTGTAAATATTAAAAATAATATTGAATACAAGGACGATGAGACATTATTTATCGGATGTGATTTTAACGTTGATCCTATGTCGTGGGTGGTATTTTTTGTTCGTGACGGGGCTTTTTATTTTTTTGATGAGATTGTTATTGAAAATACCACTACTAAAGATGCTGCCGAAGAATTTATTCACAGGTATCCACATCATAAGGGCAAAATCGTTATAACTGGCGATGCGTCCGGTGATTATAGAAAGACCAGCAGTATTTTTACTGATTATGCAATTATATTTAATCAATTGAAAAAATACGGATACAGGCCAAAGGTTAAGATACGTAATTTTAATCCTTCTGTTAACAGCAGGATTGCTGCTTTTAATGCAAAAGTATTAAATCAGAACGGCAAAAGAGAGCTTTTTGTAAATCCCAGATGCAAGTGGTTGCTGCATAATATTAGGAATTTAAAATACAAAGAGGGGACAACCCAGCTTGATGTGCCTTCTCATCAGCAAATAAAGACGGATCGAAACGCTAAGTTTATGGGGCACATATTTGATGCGGCAAGTTATCCCATTGAATTCTTTTATCCTATTAAGGTGGTTAGGCGGTGAGAGTGCTACTTATGATTATTATATTTTTAGATTTCATTTGGTTTTTCCCTATGTATAAAAGATTATTTAACAGAATCTTGAAATTTATAATTTTTTAGGCCAAAAGATACATTTGCGTTCAACTCTAAAGCTAGATTGCCATTCCGGTTTAGCTGGGAGTTCAGTTAACTTAAAATATCTATGGTTAATATCGTACATATATATTTTCTTTTTATATTCTATAATTCCCAAGTGGTAATCATAGGAGTAACCTAAATCAGTGCTTTTATAGTTAACAATGTTAGAAGAGTAGTGTATTTTAGGAATATTAAAATCTACGATAAAATAATTATCAGAATCATATTTGTATTTTTCATAATGGGTAATATAATCTCTAACTGCTACTTCGTATACAAGAGTTGGTAAAATATCTTTTATTTCATCTAAATTATTATGCGACCTGCTCATAGTATAATTTTGACTGATAAAGAATGAATGCTTGCCGTCTTCAGGGGTATTGTTAAAGTCAATATCATACAGCTTAAAATGTCGGGCAGTATATTCATTACCATACAAGTGCAATATAGTTTCATTATGCCAGTAAAGAAATTTTTTAAGTGGTCGTGCATAGTCTATGTGCTTAGTTAAAAGATCTTTTAGTGAACAATAGTACATCCTGCAATGCTGGTTTGAATCAAGTGATTCGCCAGTGTATTTTTTGAACTTAGGATCATTAATATCAGAAGTTACAACTACGGGTTCTATTACTTCTATATTTTTTTCTTGTTTAAAATCATTAAAAAATGCATTACAAAATTTTTCGTCTTGAGTTATATATTCATTTTTTGCTAAATAGTATTTTATGCCTTTAAAAAATCTTAAAGAATCTTTATAAACTAAATAATCCTCTCCCGGCTTGCTTATAAGCGAAAAAATTGTAATGCCTAATATTGTTAGAATTGCGCTGCTTATAATTATTATTTTGGATTTCATTCCATTTCTCCCTATATATAAAAAATTATTTAATATAATAATAACAGAAAGGATATACTTATGGATACAAAAAAAATAATAAATACCTCTTCATCTGAAGAAAAAAAAGTTAACGCAAAAAAACAAAGCAGCACGCCTCCACTTAAAGGACTAGTAAGCTTTAATATAAAATTAAGACCAATAACGGATGACTTAACAAAATTAACAGATGCTCAACAAGAAATGAATAATGAGCTATTTAATGATGTTGCAAAAGATGAAGGCTATAAGAAATTAGTTTACGATGATGGAACTGGCATACCCACTATTGGCTATGGGCATAACCTTTTTAATAACGGATACACAAAAAAAGATATAAACTCTACCTTGCAAGAAGCAAAAATAACATTAAGTGAAGATGAGTTAAAAAAGCTTGAAGAAATAGGAAAAAAGTTGCAAAAAGGAAAAGTTGCCGAAGCTAAAAAACTGATTGCCGATACAAAATGGACAACTAGCATAGAAGATGATGAAGCAAGAGCTCTATTTAATGTTGATGCAAATCAAAAAAGAAAGGAGTTAAAAAGCCATTTAGATAAATATAAAAAGGGATTATATGATAAATATAAATATACGAAAGAAATAGCAGTGCTTGAAAACCTAGCATATAATGGCGGAACAGGTTTGATAGGTAAAGGCTTAATGGCTGCATTAGATAAAGGAAATAGAGCCGAAGTAGTTTATGAAATAGCTTATAATACCAATGGCCCAAAGAATTCTGCTGGAGTCAGACAGGGATTGGCTAACAGATATTATGGCAGTGCTGATAACTTTGGGCTTTTTAATGATCCAAATAATATAACAAGCCAAGAATTACAAAATGTTACTAATGTCTACAAAAAAAATAAAATCAAGATTGACAGTTACTCAAAAGAATTTACTTATGATCGCTATAAAAAAGATAAACTTAAAACTTTTACCGGTCGAATAGATACAATTTCAAATAATATAAAGCCAGGAGATATCAAAAAAGATAATAATTATAAAATTGATAATGTATACAAACTTCATATTCATAAAAATGTTAACGCTAATGATCTTAAAGCTGTAGATACAAAAACTAATAACGCTAACACCATAAAGGTTAACGATATTAAAACACCGGTTACTAATGCTCCGGCTGTCAATGCTATAGATAAAAAAAATAGTATTGAAACCGATATTGAAAAAAATAAAAAAAAAATCCGAACAGCTGCTAAATATGGTAAAGTTTGCTAAAAATGATAATGAGTATAATGACTATGCAAAACAATATATGCAACAAATGCAGCATGTTGAAAATCTGGAAAATGACTTTAATACATTAAAAATGCAAGAGTTCTACTCACAACCTATTAATAACTATCAATTTGACAATAACCACAAAGACATTCTAGCTAACTCCTTACAAAACGAAATGACGATTATTAAAGAAGGGAACAAAAGAGCTGAAGAATTCTTGAACTTGGTGGGTCAAGCCAAGAATGATGAAGAATACAATACATACTCAAATCAATATATGGATCAAATGAGAATAGTTGATGATGCGCAAAATAATGCCAATTTATTAAAAACTTTTGAATTAGAACCAACGCTTTTGGGTAAAGAAGCCCAAGATAAAGTAAAAATGATGTTGCTTAAAAGACAAAGAATGCCGAGGCAAAATGATTTTAATAATTATATTTGATTTTTAACTATTTAAAAAAATAAATCAGCCCAAGTTGAGCTGATTAGGAAATGATTATCTATTTGGAAATGATAAAATTTATGGTTACTAACATATTAGCAAAGATGTTTCTAGTAATCAAGTGTTTAAATTTAATTTTTTTAAAAATTTTCTTTTTAGGTTGAATTTTAAGAATATTCTGAAATTTAACCTTATTTTAATTAAGCCGGAAAGTTTAAAATTAAAAATTTAAAAAAATATTAAGTTAAAGAAAGGTGTTAGCTTATGGATAGTTTTGTGTTTATTAAGGAGGATAAAGAAGTCCGCCTTAGCGACAGCTTGGCTGAAAAATTGGCTCAAGAGCTGTCTTCCAAGTTTGTTAAATTTGATAATAGCAGAAAAAGACATCTTAAAGATGGCGAAACGCTTTTGAAAATGATTGACAGGGATGCTGTGTCAGATATCAAATATAATGATCTTATTGATACTGATACTATGTATGAACTAAAAGAAACGCTTAAAGCAAATTTAAGACAATATATGGACAGTCATCTGGAGAATTTTGCGGTTTTGGGCAGGGATGAGGTTAGCCATAATAATTCTTATGCGCAAAAAGAAGCGCTTTTATATGCTTTGAGAGATATGGAGTTTAAAAAGGAGTCCAGGGATATACTTGAAAATTATTTGATTTATGGCGAGTTTATTGCTGAAATCGGTTGGCAAACAAAGGTTAAACAGGTTAGGCGAAAAGATGAGACTGAAAATAAGTTCGTTTTATTAAACGAAACCGTATACGACGGGCCTAAGACAGAAAATGTTGACAGCAAAGACTTTGTTTATGATGTGGATTGTACGGACTTTGACAGGGCATTGAAAATACGCAGAAAACATATATCTTATGAGCATTTGCTGGAGGAAAAAACTTTTAATCTTAGCAAAGAAGTTAAGTCTGAGTTGAAAGAAAAATATCATGCGTCTACTGAACCCAACAAAATAGAACTACTAGAATGCTGGGGCGATGTTAAGCTATCAGACGGGACGAATTTGAAAAATTGGCTTGTTGTTATTGCAGATAATAAACACGTTATCAGGTTTGAACAAAATCCTTATATTAGTAATCCTTTTGTTATTTATCAGGTGGTAAAAGATCATGAAACCAAACGGGGTGTGTCTCCGCTTAAGGTGTTGATTGCTCATAATTTGGTTTCCAGCCACATATTAACCAGAATGATGAATATATTAGAGTTAGTCCAAAACCCACCAATGATTGGACCTGAAGGTCTGGCTGATGATACCGGCGATATTGAATGGGAGCCGGGGCGTTATTATGCAATCGATAATTGGCAGGTGCAACAAATGCCTCAACCTGTTAGATTTGATTCTACTTGGGTTGATTTTAAGTTTTTGGATTATTTTAAATCTGTTATGCAAAGTACGTCCGGGATATTTCCTTATATGGCAGGTATTCAGGATGATTCTACAAGAACGGCTACCGAGGCTAATATACTTGTTAACGGGCAACAAATACGCTTGATGCTTGTTATTGAAGAGATTCAAGAATTTTTGATTGATATTATTATGAAAATTGCTGATTTGCTTGGTAATTTTAAATTGGATGAAGAAAATATCCCTATATACTTGAAGCATCAGCTTATTAACTTAAATATTACGCCAGATGTACGTCAAGGCTCTTATAAATATGACTATACTGATCGTAAGGGCTTATTACAGCGTCAGGGTGAAATAGATAATTTTGTTCAGGGTTTGGAAAAATTTATGGTAGCAGGTGCGCCTGTTAACACTGCTGAAACATTTAAATATTGGTTAGAATTCCAAAATATCAAACACCCTGAGCGTTTTGTGCTGGCTGATAAGCTTGATGTATTGCTTAATCAGTTCCCACCAGATATGCTGCCTCAGGTGAAAAATCAGCTTGCTGACTTTCTTGTTCAGCAAATGCAAGCTATGAGAGGCGCACCTCCTGAAGAGGTCCCATCACCTGCTAATGTTCCTCCACCTATTATGTAAAATACCCTTACTCGTCCTTTTGTCTGGCGGGCTTTATGCTTTTGCAGGCCCGCTTTTTTCTTCTTTTTTATAAAAACTAATTTTTTTATTTATATTTTATGCTTTTGATCCTCCCCTTCCATTCCAGGGAAGGGAACTGAGGGGATGGGTGCTTTTCTTGTTGATGGCGTGCGCCAGTTGGGGATCCCACATTATACAGACCGGGACCTTGGTCCGGTCTGGCAGGCGGTGTCAAGGTCACCGCCTGTTCCCTTTTTATTCTGAATAATATAAGGAGTTTATTTATGAAAAACGAATGCTTTAAGCAATATCACGATAACAAAAAGGTACGTGAGTTTTATAAAAGCGATGCTTATAAGGTTTTTGAGAATGCCGTGAATAGTGAAGTACTGGGGATGATACAGAGGGCAAATATTTTGACGCTTTTTGGGTCTATTAGCAATTATTTTATTGCGGTTGGTATGAGGCGGATTCTTGAAATGATTAAGAGTATGGCAAAAAATGCTGATGAATTTGAAGCAAAGGTGAAGCGCTCTGAGTGATCGCAATAAGCTTTTGATATAACTTGAGTTTACCAATAAGTATTATTATTGGTGATATATGACGTGTTAGCAAGTAAAGAAGTCCATAATGGGGCTTCTTTAAATTATAAGGAGTTGAACGTATGGCAATGATAAATATTGATCCAGGATTGATACCTCATTTACCTGAGGTTAACTCTCCGGTGAAATTACCGCCACGTGAAAATTTTAAAGCAATTAGAATTTACCCTAAGCGTAGACCTTGGAGTGGGTATTATCCCGATCCAGGATTTGGTCCTGTACCTATGCCTAGCTGGCCAAGAAAACCTGACATTTGGGATTATTGGGATTATTATGATCCAGATCCGGGATTTAGTCCTTGGCCTGATGATTTTCCTGACATACCTCCAGAATTTGGTCCTGTACCGATGCCAAGCTGGTCAAGAAAACCTAGAGATTGGTATTATTATGATCCACAAACTCATGATTTATTAATGCGCTATGACCCATTCAATCCAACCAGACCCGCTCCATTGATGGCTAATAAAGATAATCCAGGAGCTGACGCAGGTGAAGGATATACTTATGACAGTGAAAGAGGCAAACTTATATTAGGTATTACAAAAAATGAGTATCTAGAGCCTCCTCCATCACCGCCTCCAGTCAAGCCCAAAGAGCCTCAAGACCCACAAGAGCCTAAGGACGGTATTACTAAAGAACAAGTTAAGTCTGCAATCAATAATATTCTTAATATTACATCTACGACGACAAAAGCATATAGTGAACTTAGCCGTCAGAGGCAAGGAGCACCTGGTTATAATCCTATGCCAAATATCAATACCAATCCTAAGATTGGTGGGGATTTGCCGTTGGATGTTCCTCCACCTGCTTTTGAGCAAATGCCGTATTTTGATTCAAATAGCAATAATACAAGAAGAAAACCAATAGTTACTGAACCACCCTCCTGGATGCAACCTTTTACTACTTCTTTAAATCCAAATAACTTGTATGACCCAGATTATTCTATTCATTATGATGGCCTGTATAACTTGATGGATGCAGGAATTAACAGCATAGCAAGCATACCTGAAGTTATAAAAAACTTGCCTCAAGGTTTAATGGATTATGGCAACTATTTGAATAATAGTATTCAATCTTATGGTGGTGCTCTTAGACAAAATCCCTATAGAACGATTCTGGATACTCAAAACGCATTCAATTATGGAGCAGCTAGAACCTTAAGGGATAACATGCAAGATTCAGTGAATATGCTGACTGGATTAGCTTCTACTTATACCGGTAAGAAATATAAGCCTTATCAACTGCCTGATATACGAAATATGCCTCATCCTTCTGGTGGTACATATGAAAATAGGTATTCTGACTTAGAGGCCATAGCGCATGCAGGCTCAATTGGAACTAATTTAGCGGAATTAACTTTAGGCGGATTCTCTATTGGAAAGACGATTAAAGGAGTAAAAAGAAAAAGCAAAAAGAAAAAAGGAAAGCTTCCTCCTGAGCAACTAGCAGAGCTATGTGAATCGACAGAAAATTTAAGTCCTGCAGAAATTCGTGATAGAATAAAGACTACAATAAAAGAAATAGAAAAATCCAAAGAGCTTCTATCAGAAGAGCTTGAAAGAGCTAAAGATTTTGTGCGTTACTGCCCTAAAGGAGAAAAACATACTGTAAAGATTAAAGGTGTCACTAAATCTTTTAAACATCTCAGAGATCTCGAAAAAAAAGGGCTTAAATTTACTAAGCACGGGCAGTATCGACTTATAACAAACATTAATAGATATGAAGTGAGTGACGTGAATTTTATTAAAATAACAAAAGAAACAGGCCAGAGATATTTTGAAAAGAAGAAAGATGAACCTGGTTTTAAAATTATTAAAACAAAAATAATAAACAGTGATCGTTATGTTGTTGTCTTGGATGAGCATACAGATGAGGTTGTTACATTCTTCCGAGCTGATACTGTGAATCTTTTAAAGACAAATACAGATTCAGAAAAATGGACTATTATTAAAAAAAATGTTGAATAATCAAAATATATTAGAAAGGACAAATATAATATGTTGTCAGAATTAGCACAAGAATTATATGAACTAGGCAAAAAAGCTATTGCTGGTGATGAAGATGCACTGGTGGAATTTATTGACCTTTACAAGGACGAATATGTAGATAACGCACATTTTGCGGATATAACTGATGCGGAGCGTGATATTTTATGTATCACATTTATTGCCGGCGATCTCTGTGAGGTAAATGCCAAAACTAAAAATGACCTCTATGATAAAAGAAACTCTTATACAAGGTATGGATTTTTACAAGAAGTTAAAGACGATAAAATGATAGAAAAACTTGGAGAACTTGATAAAGTGCAAGTTATTGAAGAAGAAGATGATGATTATGATGACGAAGGTGAAGAAGAATAACTAGATAGCTAAATTTTATTATCATTGTAAAACAGAAAGGAGGCTGGCATGATAACAGGCAAACTGTTGAATGCAAGTAAAACGAACAGTTGGAATCATAAATAATAAGGGGTGGCGCAATATGTTATCAGAATTAGCACAAGAATTATATGAATTAGGTAAAAAAGCTCTAGCTGGAGATGAAAATGCTTTAATGAAATTTATTATACTTTACCGTAAGGAATATGTAGAAAATTTAGATTACGCTGATATTACTAGAGCCGAAAAGAAAATTTTATTTACTATATATACAGCTGGTGACACCTGTGAACTTGATGCAAAAACTCGAGACGAACTGGATGATGAATATTGTTATGCTATAGATGAAGTATTGGAAGAAATTAAAACCTGGAAAATAGTAGAAAAACTGGAAGAATTGGATAAAGTACAAGTTGTTGAGTAAAAATAATTGACAATCATTGTAAAATGTAAAGCGTAAAACAGAAAGGAGGCTGGCATGATAACAGGCGAACTGTTGAATGCAAGTAAAACGAGAGTCGAAGGAGTGGGCGCAATATGTTGTCAGAATTAGCACAAGAATTATATGAGTTAGGTAAAAAAGCTACAGCTGGTGATGAAGATGCACTGGTAGAATTTATTATGCTTTATAGTAATGAGTATATTGAGAAATTAAGCAATGCAGGTTTAACAAAAGATGAATCCAATATTTTATTAATTATACACACGGGTATTGATATATGTGAGCTACAAGCTAGAACTCCAGATGAGCTATATGAGGAAGATTGTTATACAATATATGACGTACTAGAAGAATTGAAAACTTGGAAAGTAATAGACAAGCTAGAAGAGCTAGATAAAATACAGGTTATTGAATAAGATGATGTGAATAAATAGATAACTAAACTTTATTATCATTGTAAAATAGAAAGGAGGCTGGCATGATAACAGGCAAAATGTTGAATGCAAGTAAAACTAACAGCTGGAATCATAAATAATAAGGGGTGGCGCAATATGTTAACATACATAGCTAAAAGAATATTAGAATCTTGTAAGAACGATGATATAGATAGATTTATATGCGTATACTCAAGAGAAATGTTTTGTGTGACTGATGATTATGCTCCACATGACGAAATGACTCGTGCTGAAATAGATATTATTGAAGAAATTCATGAATACATTGAACTGGTTCAAGCTGGTACAAGAGAAGAGTTGGATGACCCAGCTTATTATACTGTAGATGAAGTTAGGCAAAAAATAAAAGATGTTAGATTTTTAGAGCGATTGGAAGAGCTTGAACGAACACAGGTGCTTGATAAATAGTAAATACTTTAGTAAAACAGAAAGGAGGCTGGCATGATAACAGGCAAACTGTTGAATGCAAGTAAAACGAGAGTCGAAGGAAAGAGCTCAATATTATGTTGTCAACATTAGCGCAAGAATTATATGAGTTGGGCAAAAAAGCTATTGCAGGAGATGAAGATTCATTGGTTGACTTTATTGATCTTTATCGTCAAGAATACATAAATAATTTAGATTATGCTAAGTTAACTGAAGATGAAGATAGCATTTTATTTGATATATATATAACTATTGAAATTTGTGAATTAAATGCAAAAACACGAGATGAACTATATGATGAAGAGTCTTATACAAGATATGAGGCATTAGAAGAAATAAAAGAACGTAAAATTATAGAAGAATTAGAAGAATTGGATAAAGTACAAGTTGTTGAGTAAAAATAATGAACAATCACTGTAAAATATAAAGGAGGCTGGCATGATAACAAGCAAACTGTTGAATGCAGGTAAAACGAACAACTGGAGACGTAAAAAACAAGGAGTGGGTATGATATGTTATCAGAATTAGCACAAGAATTATATGAACTAGGTAAAAAAGCTCTAACTGGAGATGAGAATGCTTTATTAGCATTTATTGATCTTTATAGTGATGAGTATGTAGATAAATTGAATGATGCCAACGTAACAAAAGCCGAAAAGAGAATTTTATTTATTGTACATACAGCAGGTGAGCTTTGTGAAAGACAGGCAAAAACACCAGATGAACTATATGAAGAAGAAAATTATACAATATATGATCTGCTAGAAGAATTAAAAACCTGGAAAATAATAGAACAACTAGGAGAGCTTGATAAAGTACAGGTCATTGAAGAAGATGATGTGAATAAATAGATAACTAAGCTTTATTATCATTGTAAAATAGAAAGGAGGCTGGCATGATAACAGGCAAACTGTTGAATGCAAGTAAAACGAGAGTCGAAGGAGTGGGCGCAATATGTTAACATACATAGCTAAAAAAATATTAGAGTCCTGTAAAAATGATGATATAGATACATTTATGAGTATATATGCAGATGAAATATCATGCGTGACTGATGATTATGCACCATATGACGAAATGACTGATGCTGAAATAGATATTATCGAAGACATCCATGAACACATTGAACTGGTACAATCTGGTACCAGAGAGGAATTGGAAGATCCAGCTTTTTATACAGTAGATGAAGTTAGGCAAAAAATAAAAGATGTTAGGTTTATAGAACGGCTAGAAGAGCTTGAACGAACACAGGTGCTTGATGATAATCAATGTAAAGTAGAAAGGAGGCTGGTATGATAACAGGCAAACTGTTGAATGCAGGTAAAACGAACAACTGGAGACGTAAAAAACAAGGAGTGGGTATGATATGTTATCAAAATTAGCACGTGAATTATATGAATTAGGTAAAAAAGCTTTAATAGGTGATGAAGATGCACTATTGAATTTTATTGATCTTTATCGTGATGAGTATGTAGATAATTTAAATGATGCTAACCTGACAGAGGATGAATATAACATTTTATTAAGTATACATACAGCTGGTGAAACATGTGAACGACAGGCTAGGACACCTGATAAACTATATGATGAGGATAACTATACAATATATGACGTCCTAGAAGAAATGCAAGGCCGTAGAGTAATAGAACGACTAGAAGAACTAGATAAAGTACAGGTTATTGATGAAAATGATGTGAATAAATAGATAACTAAGCTTTATTATCATTGTAAAATAGAAAGGAGGCTGGCATGATAACAGGCAAACTGTTGAATGCAAGTAAAACGAACAACTGGAGACGTAAAAAACAAGGAGTGGGTATGATATGTTGTCAAAATTAGCACGTGAATTATATGAACTAGGCAAAAAAGCTATTAATGGAGATGAAGATGCACTGGTGGAATTTATTGACCTTTACAAAGAAGAATATGTATATAACGCACATTTTGCTGGAACAACTGAAGCTGAAGATGATATCTTGGAAATTATATTCATTGAAGGTGATCTCTGTGTAGTAAATGCTAGAACTAAAGATGAGCTCAGTGATAAAAGAAACTCTTATACAAGGTATGAAATGCTGGAAGAAGTTAAAGACAAAAGAATAATAGAAAAGCTAGGAGAGCTTGAACGAACTCAGGTACTTGATGAATAAAAAAACAATCTAATAAACTATTGTAAAAATAGAAAGGAGGCTGGCATGAAAACAGGTAAAGCGTTGAGTGCAAGTAAAATGAACAGCTGGGATCATAAATAATAAGGGGTGCGCAATATGTTAACAGATATAGCTAAAAGAATATTAGAGTCCTGTAAAAAGGATGATATAGATACATTTATGGGTGTATACGCAGATGAAATGTTTTGTGTGACTGATGACTATGCTCCAGAGGATGAAATAACAGATGCTGAGTTTGATATTATTCAAGACCTTCATTATCACATTGAATTGGTAGATTGCCTTGCTAAAACAAGGGATGAACTAGATGATCCAGCTTATTATACAAAAGATGACGTCAGGCAAAAAATAAAAGATGTTAGATTTATAAAACGATTGGAAGAGCTTGAACGAACACAAGTGCTTGATGAGCAATATTACTATTCGACGCATAGAATTTTACAGAAAATAAAACCTCCTGAATCCTAAAATCCCCGCTTAGTCAAGACAAGCAGGGATTTTTCTAAAAATTAATTATGGAATGCAATGATACTAGGTTTTGAATTTTTGTGTCTCGTTTTCAAGATTATCCATATTTTTGCCTAACAAATTAAGATAATCTTTGATTACATTTAAATTCTCAGCTTGAGATTTAGATGCCTCTAATATCATATCATTTCCGGCGATTGCTTCTTCGTTAATAGCAGAAATACTTTCGAGCTTATCTACCATTTCACTGGAATTATCAACCATAACCTTGGATACATTCTCGATTTCGTTCATATTTTCTGTATTTTTTTGTGAGAACTCTAGAATTTCAACTAATAAAGTATCTACAATATCGATTAATTCTACACTTGCATCAACTTCCATAGCGCTTTCGTCCATTGCTGCCACAGCTTCATTTATGTTTTCTTGTATCTGCTTAATTGTTTTTGCAATTAAGGTTGTAGAATCAGAAGATTGCTTAGCCAGCTTGTTTATTTCGTCAGCTACTACAGCAAAACCTTTACCGGCTTCACCTGCTCTTGCTGCCTCAATAGCTGCATTAAGCGCTAATAAGTTTGTATTATTTGCAATATTATTAATAAGTTCTGTAATTTTTTGAATCTCAGAGTTAAATTTACTTAGTTCATGGATAGAGTTTGAAGTATTTGCTGTTTTTGATTTCACTTGATCAATTTTTACTTTTGATTTTCTCATCCCGCTTAACGCATCGTTAATTTTGTCTTGAGAGAGGCGTGATAATTTTGCAGTACTGTCTGAACTTTCTGAAATCTGTTCAATAACATTGTTTAAGCTATTAATACAATTAACACCTTCATCAAGTTCACTACGTTGTGTACTATACAAACTATTTAACTCATCAACATTATCTCTGATCTTTTTAAATTCATCGTAGTAGGAATTGGTCGCACTTACTACATCCTTAGAACTATTAGATAAATCTGTTGACATTGTTTTGATATCTTTTATTAGCAAATGCCATTGATTTTTTAACAGGTTAATTGATTTTGTAATTTTTCCTATTTCATCGCTTGATGTAATCTCAGTGTCAGCGATTGTTAAATCACCTTGTGAGAGTTTATCAATATTTTTGTCAACTTTATTTAGTGGCGTAGATATCATAGTAGACAATTTTATACCAAGAGCAACAGTAACTAGGGTAAATGATATAAAAATGCAAAATATTACAAAGACTTGCCAATAAGCATTTCTTACATTTTGGTTTATAACACTTTTTGCTTCTTTTTGATTATTATCAATAAGAACATCTACTTGTGCAATAAACTTTGAAGAAATTTGCTCTTTGATGATTTTATCCATATTATAAATTTCTTTAATCGATGCATCATCTTTAAGCAGCTTATTTAGCTGTATTAAGTTATTATCAATGTCTTTTTTGATACCTAGTAAAATCTCAAGGTTTTTAGCTTGTTCACTTTTTAATTTTTTATCATTTAATTTTTCAATATTTTCAATTATATTTTGTTTAAAGGTTCTTATTAATTTTCTGGCTTTTGCTTCTTTTTTTGCAGACCTACCTGAAGACCTTATTAAATCTGATATACTGATTGATAGTTTATCAGCATCATTCCTTAAACTATATAAATTTTGTGTACTTAAGAGATTATTCTCATATATTTGACTAAGAACGTTTCCAGAGTTGTAAGTGCTGATCACACTTATGCCCCCGATTAAAATCAGGGACATAAGCATTATTACAACCATTGATAAAATTTTGTGGAAAACATTCATATTGTAAAAAATCTTAAAATTAAAAGGGTTCATTATAATTTACAACCTCATCTTTTTAAACTCGATTTCAATCTTTAGTAAGTATACAATAAATAAAACTTTAAAGATTAAAATAAATAGTAATTTGAATCAATTATTCAATAACTTCATCAGCTAAGTCTATAGCGTCATAGGGTAAGTCTAAACCAATTTGTTTAATGTTTTTGAGGTTAATTAACAATGGAAACTCTTTTAAAAGAACTACATTAAGACTTGCAGGATCCGCACCTTTATATACTCTATCGATAATACCTGCAGCTTTTATACCAACCAATTCAAAGTCAACAACGTTACCTAATGTACAACCCCAGTCTTTTACTATATACTTTTTTAATCCTAAGGTTGGTTTGTTATTCTCAGTTGCAACATCTACAATGTCTTTTCCATAAGTTGATATAATTGTTTCACCGTGTAAGAAAAACCCATCAACTTTACTTAACATTTCTCTAGTTTTTTGTTTTAACTGAGTATGATCATCAACTTCTTCGATAATAAATTTTACTGAAAGGTTTGTTGCAAATTTTTTGATTTCATCAATATATGGTAAACCTGAGAAATCACCTTTTTTGTGAATTACACCAATTGTACTTGCATCAGGTGCTACTTGGGTAAATGTATACATAACTGTTTTAATTGGAACTTTAATACTTACACCTGCTAAGTTATTACCTGAAGACTCCCAAGAATCTACTAGTTTTGAAGCAACCGGATCGGTTACACTAAAAAATACAAGAGGTTTATCTTTAACTATTGATGCACCAATTTTAGTACAGTTAGTACCACTTGTAACAACTAGTTTATAGTCACTTGAACCATTTAATCTGGTGAATAAGTTTTGAAAGAATTGCTTTTTCTCTGCTTTTTTAGCTGCAGCTGGTGGAAAAAACACTTCTAATTGGCTTTCTGTGTATCCTTTTTTAAATAATTCTTCTTTTATTTTAGCAAGTGGCTTTAAGTACGCTCCACTTTTGTTATTCCACATTACGATGCCAATTTTTTGCGCAGCTGCAGATACCTCTATATTAGTTACAATAAAAAAGGCAAATAAGAATAAAAAGATACTTAAAACAAAACAACTAAACTTTCTCATACATTACTCTCCTTTTCAAAACAAAAATATCACAATAAATCACAAATTAAATTATATATTTTTTCTATAAATTACGCAATCTTTTTTTTTAAAAACAAAACACAGCTAAAAGTATTCCTATCTCCAAAATTTCATAAAAAATTTAATCCCTATATAATAATAATCGTATCAATTTATAAAAAGTTTAAACTATTTTGACAAAAATTAACCTAATTTTAAAATATTTCCTTTATATGCCTATTACAAATAATTTAATGTAACTTAACATATTTGATCCCAATGATATTTTTAAAATTAGGTATAAAAAATCAGAAGTAAACGCAGTATAAAACATATATCAGACTTATTCTTTAATACAAATTAGCCTTTCATAATATTTCACACTTATCAATAGAGCTTTACATTAAATACATGCCATATAAAAATTATTTATTCCGACTGTTTAATGACCTTCCGCTTTAAGCAAAGCATTTATCTTTTTTAAATTTTCATCAACTTGCTCTTTTAATTTTATTAACTCGTCAAAACTTTTAGATTGATCACTACTAAAATCTATTTTTGATAATTGATTGATATTTTTATCAATGTTCTCTTGACTTTGCTTTACTATATTTCTCGCTTTCTTTTCTCTTTTTTGAGAACTTCCTGATGATTTTACTAGATAAGTTATATTGCTCGGTAAGTCTTTTACCTCCATCCTTAAATTGTATAAACGTTCTGAGATTAATAAGTTATCGTTATAAATTTTTTCAAGAGAATTTTGCGCATTGTATAAGATCAACACACCTATACCTGAGATTAACAACAAAGATATAAACTGTATTAAAACTAATAATAATATTTTTGGCGAACCTTTCACATTTTTAAAAACTTCAAAATATCCCATTTTTATTTATTTACTCCTAAACTTAAACTCCCTTAAAATCAACACATAATTTCACATCTAATTATTGATTAAATCAAAACTTACTTTTATATTTTCAAATTTAATTAACAAACAAACAGTTTAAAAGGATATATAAAAAATTATATAAAAAATGCAATATTATCATAGAAAATTAAAATAATTCTTTATTATGAAGTAAAACAAATCAAATATATAAATCAAAACAAAACTAGCACTACTCAATCATTGTAGTGTTAGTTTTCATATTTAAGCTTGTAATAAGTATAATTAAGGAGATTATTATGGATTTTGATGCTAATCTTTCAACCAGTCTGGAAAATAATGTGCCAGATACCTCTTTGAATGAGCCCGTAAATACGGATACCTCACTATCCAAAGAGCCTGATACTAACCAGACTAGTGAAAATTTAAGTGACTATGTTATAAAAAACCTTGATGAAAAACTGATCTTTGGAAAATACAAAACCCTAGATGAGGCTGAAAAAGGTTATAAAGAGCTAGAAAGCTATTTAGGTAAACAGAAAACAGAGTTTGCAACTCAAAAACTACAAGAATTTGAAGAAAAAGATAAAGAACTTGAGTATTTTAAAGAACTTGCAGCTAAAAACGGCTATAATAACGAGCTTGAAGTTAAAAAACATATTTATTCTCAACAAATGCAAAATGAATTTCATTCGGAACAATTGAGAATTATTGAAAAATACGCTCGCCATTTCAATATTCCTGCAATTGATACAAAATTGAGACTTTATCATGATGCAATGTTAAAAAATGATACTCATACTACTCAAAATATTATTAATGATTTAGTTGCAAGGCTTGATAGCAACTCTATACTTAGTCTGTCTCGAGAAATATCAGACGCCCAAATGAGATTAAACAATAAAATATCAATTCTCAACAACCAGATTAATGATGAATACACTCAAGAGCTGGAAAATACTCAGAAAGGCTTTATGGAATCGAATTCTGAGTTCCTTACAAACCATATCAACAATGAAATATTTGAAATGTACTTTAACGATGCTGCAGACGATCCCAATGTCATTATGAATTTAATTAAAAAAGTTCGACTGGACGAAAGAAAAGTATTCCAGGAGGAACTTAAATTAAATCAAAAAAATGATATGGAAAAAGCAAGACTCAGAACTGTTAAAGACATCGACTCTTCCAGTAACCCGATAGCTAACAAAAGTTTAGGGATTAACGATATTCTCAACCTTTCCTCTGATGAGTTTGCCAGATGGGCTAAAAGTTAAAAAGAAAGGAATTTATTATGACTGTACAGGCTCTTCAACAACTTATTCCACAAACATTTAAAACAACATTTGTGGAACAAATTTATGAATCTTTAGTATTCGGAGACATAGCTAATACAGAATTTTCTAACTCTGTCAAAGAATATGGAGACGAAGTGGATGTTTTCATCGAACCATCAATTACATATAATTCTTGGACAGGCGGAGATTTAGATACCAGAGAAAAATTGCAGGCTGCAACTACTAAAATTAAAATCAATCACGGTGGTCAAGTCCACTTTTATATACCACGTACAGATGCCAAACAAGCAGCCAAAGATCCTGAAATGGCTAAAAAATATACTAAAAAAACTAACCACTCATTTGCTAACGATATTGACGAAAAGTTAGCAGCTTTATATGACCAAGCTGGTATGACAGTCGACTCTTCTGGATCACCAATTTCGATATCAAGTAGCAATGCTTGGAAAGTATTGGTTGAATGTCAACGCCAATTAAAAGAAAAGCTGGGTTGTGGCAGATTAGCAATGAAAGACTTGTTCTTTGTTGCGCCACCAGTATATTACGCCCACTTATTGGTAGATAGTAAACCATTCTACACTGAAGAAGCCAGATTGGAAACTTATAAAAACGGTAAAATTGGTAAGAAAATAGCGGGGTTTGATTTATATGAGTCTAATAATTGCTTTAATTCAGGTGGTACATATTATTGTTACTTTGGTGTTAAAAAACAAGCGCTAGCTGTTGCAGTACAAAAAGATATTGAGCTCATCAGCTATATACCTGATAGTTCTGTAGATTTAACCTTTAAAGGTGCAGGATTATTCGGAGTAGGATTATATGATGCACGTAAACTTGGAGTAGTTAAGTGTACTTTTACTGATATTTTAAGCTAGTATTTTAAGCTCCCTGGGGAGACTCAGGGAGCTTTCCCCCTATCTATTTATACTGCTCATCAATTGAATTTCAAATTACTCTTTTCAGAGAATAGTTTATTTTATTAACTTTAACTCGATTTAATAATCTGAAAAGTATTTTAGTGGGAGTATATTATTTTATAAAACCTTACCTCTTATATATAATTTATATAACTTAACATAAAGAAATAAATAAGCAATATTCTCTAAGAAAAATTGTTTATATAAACATAGAGAGAGAAATAATAAAGTATTTTACTATACATAAAAAATATTAAATTTTATTTACTTGGATATTGTTAACTTTTCATTATGTTGAAATATAAACAAGAAAGAGAGAGATGGAGGTATTCACCTATGAATTTTCCAATTTTACCTAACGTGGGGACAGGTCAATTTAACGTATCAAGTTTGAATACCAATTTAGCCCAGGCTAACAATAGTATTCAAGACATATTCGCTAACCAAGGTAATATTGCAGCTCTTACAAACAACGCTGCACAACAAACTACAGGCATGTTAAATAATGGACTCAATCAGTTAAATGGAGCTTTTGGCTCAGATAATATATTTCAATCATTAGCCAGCTTTGGTGGAACAAACGTTAATCAAGGTGCATTTGCAGGGCGTTCAACTGATGTATCACAAGCTGCAAATAATGCAGGCGGAACAAATATCGTCCAACAGCTTATTGCCAGATTGACTAATGGTGCTTCACAAATTGCTAATAATTTAGGCGGAAATAATATTGCTCAATTAGCAAAAGCAGTAAGAAGTGATAATACAAACCAACTTTTAAATAATGTTGGTGGCGATGGCAATCTACAAAAAGCTGTTGCTAAAGGAAGTCAAGATACAACACAAGTTTTAAATGGTATCGGTGGTGAAGACAATACTCAAAAAGCTGTTGCTAAAGGAAGCCAAGGTACCACTCAAGTATTAAACAGTGTTGATGGCTCAGATAACACACAAAAAACTGTTGACTTAAGAGGAGATGGTAACACTCAAATACTAACTCAAATTGACGCAAACGGAGCCAACCAGTTAGCTGTTGCAGCTAACAGTAGCGGTCTTCAACAAACCATGTTCAATGGTGGTATTGACAACGCTGCTCAAAATAGTTTCTCTTACGGAACTACAGACGGCAGTCAAACAAATTTAATTTATTAAGTAAAAGTAAGAACATGAGAACCTCACTATTAGCTTAGACCAGTAAAATTGAATAAAGTGAAGAGGGAGTTGACTTAAAAGTTAACTCCTTTTTTGGCGAGCGCAAATATAAATTAGGTAAGTTAGAAAGGATATGTTATGACTAGAACACCAATTACTGTAAATGCCGCAAATCGTAGCGATACACCACCCTCATTTGCTAATGCTACTTTAACTACAATTGACGCGACATTAGTTACAAATGGGGTAAGCGTTACTGATTTCTTTTCTCATTCTAATCCTCGTGTAATAATTACCAATACCGAAGCTTCCACAAAAGATATAACTCTTCGTGCAGGGACTATGGATCAATGTGTTAAATCTGCTATCGGAAACTATACTCTTAATATTCCGGCTGGCGGACAAGTGGTAATCGATCAAATAGAATCTGCACGATTTTTACAATCAGGCGGGGCTTTGCATATCGATTTTGAGACAGGCCATACCGGCATAATTTATGCAACAGGTACAAAACGAGGCATTGGATAGTTTTTTATCATGGCAGGTGGGGATAAACCCACCTGCCTTTTTTATATCTTAATATCAAAAGGCTTTTTTAGAGCTACATTTTGCGCCTTTGATGATTTTACTTTGCCTAATATAAATTTAAGAAGTGCTCCCCCTCCTGCACCTACCCCTGCTCCAATCAATAATCCAACTGCAGTTAGGACAATAGGTGTGAATTTCTTTGCTTTATTGTAGGCGCCATTAAAATCATTTTGAGTATCATCAATATATTTTATTAATTGATCCTTTTTAGATAGATCTAGACTATTTAACCAGGCTTTATTAGTTTCTTTTGAATTTTTTATTGTTTCTATAGTTGAACTTAAAACGAATTTAGCTTTTTTAGGTGTAATTTTAAATTGTTTTTCTAACTTCTTCTGTATGTTTACACAGTTTCGAATTAAGTCTCGTTTATTATTAGATTGTTTAATAACTTCCTTGAATTCATTAATTGCAAAGCTTGTAGATTTATTATCTTTGCTCATTGAATAAGGTGTATAAAGTCCCCAAATTGCTGCAGTACTAGCTGCACCTACAACAGAAAATGTCTTGACAGGATGCTTTACTATTGTATTTTTAATAAAACCTAAATTTGTTGACATTATTATAGTTTACCCAAATTATTTTTAATAAATTTTTTATTCCTTACTTACTAACAATAATAATAAGTCCCTAAAAAAAATATTTTAACAAAATTAGATAAAAACAAGTTACAAAACTTAGTAATAAGAGGTAAAGTTTATGAATTATCTGGAACTTATCCAAAATGTAGCAGTATTATACGGTTATGAAAAACCTACTACATTTACGCAAGCGCAAAATAATGAATACGAAAAAATTAGAATGGAAATAAATTTTGCGCTGGAAGATATATTTTTAAATAAAAAATTTAAGTTTAGAGAAAAAAAATCAACTTTTAACACTATTGCTGACCAGCAGGCTTATAGCCTACCAGATGGTGTAATAAAAATTGGAGGTTTATTTATACCTTCTATTCAATCATCTCCTTTAGAATATCATAACAGCAAAAATCTAAAGGACTTTATCCCAGATACTACAACAGGTAAGCCCAATAAATACACAACGTACAATAACGAAATTTGGCTTGATCCTATACCGGAAGCTCAATACAGTGTTACAATATTATATGACACATTTAATTTTGCTATAACTGACGCAGCTATTGAAAAACAATACTTATCTTTAGAAACCGATGAGCCTAATTTCTCGGATATACATCATAATATTATAGTCTATAAGGCATTGATGAATTTATTTGATGATGATCCTTTCAAATATTCTATTTATGAAAAAAGATATAAACAAAAATTGTCAGACTTGATATCTGAATCTAGCGGCAGTAGTCAACGCCATTTACGTTTTGTTTTCTCACCATTTAATAAAAGAATAATTTAATGATTATTCTTTTATTAAACTTTTTCTTTTAAGTGTTGACTTAACTCTTTGTCGGACTTTTTTATATGATTTAATAACCAATTTACTATTAGATTATTTATTTTTATAACAAATGTTGTTGAGTCTGCACTTGCTTCAAGTTGTTGTTTTAATTTACTTATTTCAGCTTTAAAATCTTCGTGCTGTTTTTTATGAGCTGTATAATTAGGAAAATTAGATTTTAACTGCAACTTTTCTTCGCAAGAAAAATGCTCAATAACATAATTTTCCAAAAAACTCATAACATTCATAACTTCTTGTGTTCCCCGCCCTGAATGGCAAGCTTGAAATAATTTATTAATTCTATCAAATAATTCTTTGTGCTGGCTATCTATTTCATTAATACCTGTAGCCAGATTATCTTTCCATACAATAGTCATTTAATATACTCCTTAAATCCAAAATATTTAAACATAAGTTATATTTTATATTATTTAGAATTAAAGGTCTACAAGTTAAGAAAAAAATTTATATATTTAAATTATCAAAAATAAAAAACATACAGATTATTCACTCATTATAAAAAATTAAAAGGAATATTAGTATGAAAACAGTAGATTTTTTCGACCTTACAGGAGGGATTGATGCTCGTCCTTCTTATGATGAGATTAAAGAGAATGTAAAAAAAACTTTCTGGAATGATGCAACAAATATTGTGCCGGATGGACAACTTATTAAACGCTGCAATGGCACTACTGATATTTTAAATAATTTATTACCCACATCTGCCGAAATTGTTGGCATTGCTGAATATAAATTTGGTGATACGCCTTTATTATTTATTAATACAAATGAAGGCAAGCTATATTTATATAATCAAGTCTTAAATAAATTAATAGAAAAGCGTACCGGCTTAAGCAATGCCAATAAATATTTTTATACCGAATATAATAACAAATTAGTAGTTTGCAATGGTTATGATGAGACGTTTTTATATGATGCGGCAAGTGATTCTATTATTAAAACAGGTATAAGCACTGCAAAAGGAATTAGAGGCAACTTAGCAACAGCCTATGCCGGTAGATTATTCGTAACAGAAGGAAGTGATATTTATTGGTCTGCACTTGGTAATCCAACTGATTGGGTAACAGAAAAAGATGCAGGATATGCTCTTGATATAGATGAACCAATTACTGGTATGATTTCTACTGATGAATATATTGTTATTTGGACTGTTAATAGCGTTTATTTATTTACTGGTACAGAGCCTGCTAATTTTCAAGTTCAAAGATTTGGAGATACGGGATTAAAATCTAAACATAACGTTTGCAGGTTTAACAATGATATTTATTTTTATTCTGACGGGCTGCGAACAATAAAAGGATTTGGCGACCTTGGACAATCAAGAATTAGCAGTGAATTAACTACTCTAATCTCCAAAGAATTCGACAATGTTGATTCTAAAAGGTTACAAGATATTATTTTGGTGCCTTATCATAATAAAAAACAAATTTGGATGTATCTGCCCCAAAAGAATCAAAGCGAGCTGCCTTTATGCTGGGTTATAGATTTTCAACATTCACCAAGAATAATTTATTATAAAAGAAAAGCAAAACCGATCATAAGTGCAGCAGCTTTCAATGGTCAAATATTAACGGGTAGCTCTTCTGGCAAGTTGTATGAAGAAGATAAAGGCGATAGCTTTGATGGTACTAGCATTAAGTCTGAATGGATATCGCCATGGTTTTCTTTTGGTAGAAGATCTCAAAAAAAGACTGCTAAATCCTTGATTATTTGGCATGATTCTTATGAAAAAAATAATTACAATCTTCAAATATCTTATGATTCCAGAAAAATACATGCCGGAAGCTATGATATAAGCTTATCTAACAATTATGGCACCTATGATAGTGCTTACTATGATATTGATTATTATGCTGATAGTGACAAATTAAAAATAATTAAAGGAATAAATAAACGCTTTAATTCAGTACAAATTAAAATTTCATCCAGTTCAGACACTGATTATTTCAGTATTTATGGATTTAGTTTTGAGAATGTGAGGCATTTAAGATAATGAAATATAAATTTAAACCTATCATAATTAAAGATAAAGAACTACAAGAACTCTTTGATCAAGTCAAAGAGTTCTTTTTATCTGATTATGATGATGAAAAAACCTTTTTAGATGAGCTTTTAAATGAATGTATGGGACATTTTTATAAAGTTTATAATGAAAAAAATGAATTTATTGGTTGTATATTTTTAAATGACTGGCAAGGATATTATCATTCTTGCGAATTTAATGCATTTGCAAAACGAGGATATAGTAAATACACAATCCCAGCCGGAAAAGAGTTTTTAAAAAATATATTTGAGCAATATAAGCTAACTAAAGTTAAAACAACTGTAGATATAGAGAATAAAGCTGCAATTTATGCCTTAAAAAAAACAGGCTTTAAAGAAGAAGCCCTGTTAAAACAAGAAATCAAACGACAGAATCGTTTGATTGACAGGTATATTTATTCCATTTTTAGTAGTGATATCTTATAATTTAAGGAGATTTATTATGAGTAAAAAAAAATCTGCACCACCTGCACCTAAATATGTTGAACCAAAACCAGTACCACAATTAATGCCTGCTCCTGAAGAAGAAGTTTTTCTGCAACAAAGCCGAAATAACTTATTGAACCAGGATTTGCTTAACCCTTATTTAAATGCCCGAGAACAGGCATTTAATAATTTATTAACAAATCAGATGAATAATATTTATAATCCAATGATGCAACAAACTATGAATAATGTTGCTAATCGATTTGGAGGGTTAAATAATTCTGTATATAGAGATATGGCAGTAGCGTTAAATAAACAAAAGTCTCAATCTATTGCAGATGCTTCGCGTCAATACCAAATGCAAACCCTGCAAGATAGAATGAATTGGGCTACATTTAATCAAAATATGATTAACTCAATACTTGATAGATACTACAAAGCCAATACTCTTGGACTAGCTATAGCGAATCCTAAAAATCAATATAACTTGAGCAATTATAGTAATAAGCTTAGTTATATGAAAGGAAACGGGTCTTCCGGTACTGACATTAACGCACTTATTTCCGATGCCAGCAGGGCTGCACAAATGGCTTTACCATTGTTACTTTAAATAGAACTGGCTTTGTTTATATAATTTTTTACACATAAAAATGTCTAAAGGAGTGCGACTATGGAAAAATTTTTTTATTATGCTCCATTAATTATTGCAGTCTTTATCTTTTTTATTCAATTTAGGGTTTTTGTTACACCAGAACAATTAGAAAGAAAACACCGTGAGGTAATTACTGAGTGTAAAATGGAATTCTCTCCCAGGACCTTGGTCACGGAATTAAAAGAACGCCTTGATCGAATGGAAGAAAAAATTGATAAATTATTAAATAATATTACAAGGTAAATTTATAAATAAAGGCTGTCAAGTTGTGTTTTGGCAGCCTTTGTATTTAATTTATGAATATTTAATATACTGGCAATAAAATACTATACAAATTATGTAGTGGTCACAAAACCAATAATTTTAAGGATTAAGCCAAAGTGATAATCCTAAATTTTATTGATGAGTAGTATAAATATAATAAATATTCTAAATGATAAAAACATAATATACACTGTAATGATAAGCGTAATATTGTTTTGAAGCCTCTTTCTACTTACAATATTATAAATATTTATATGAATATTCATCTTAAATTCAAATGATGAAAGGGAACGGTATGGCTACACCAATAAAAATTAGAGCCAAAGATTATGATGAAACATTTCTTGGCTCAGATGAGTATGAAACTTATGAATTTGATGACAACTGGGGAAAAGATGTATTAAAAGACATAACAATCGGAACCCTAGATTTTAGTAAAGTCAACGAACATGCTATATTAGCAGATTTTAAAAACAATATTATCAAACAAGATGGCTTGAATGAACATACCCTTGATATAGGAAGGATCAACAAGCTGTCAGGACATATCAGCTTAAACGATGCTGATGCGACTTTTAAAGGTGAAAACAGATATGACTATGCTGGTAGCAGCATAAGTAATGCCGGCGATGTTAATGGTGACGGATATGATGATTTACTAATAAGCGCACCCGGTGCTAGTTCTGGCAGATGCTCTTCTGGTAAAATATACCTGATTTATGGTAAAGAAAATATAAACGGTGAATTTGATTTATCAGATGCTGATGTAACTTTTACAGGCAAAAAAAGATTTGAGCAGGCTGGAAGCAGTATTAGTAACGCAGGCGATGTTAATGGCGACGGTTATAATGATTTATTAATATCATCACCTGGAGCCAAATGCGGTTCTGGAAAAGTACACCTAATATATGGAAAGTCCAATTTAAATGGTGAAATAGACTTATCTGATTCTGATGTAACTTTTACAGGGAAAAATAGATTTGATTATGCTGGTAGCAGCGTAAGTAATGCCGGTGATGTAAATGGTGATGGTTATGATGATTTAATAATAGGTGCCTCATGTGCTGATCCTAAGGGTCGCTCTTCAGGTGAATCCTACTTGATATACGGAAAAGCGGAATTAAGCGGTAAAATCAATTTATCTAAGGCTGATGTTACTTTCTCTGGAAAGAATAGATATGACTACTCTGGGTATACCATAAGTAATGCTGGTGATGTAAATGGCGACGGTTATGATGACTTAATTATAGGCGCATCAGGTGCTGATCCTAACGGATGTTCTTCTGGAGAAACATACTTAATTTACGGCAAAAAGGATTTAGGCAGTAAAATGAGTTTATCTCAAGCTGACGTTACTTTCACCGGAAAAAACAGATTTGATTACTCAAGTTATAGCATAAGTAATGCTGGCGATGTAAATGGCGATGGATATGCTGATTTATTAATAGGTGCGTCAGGTGCTGATCCTAACGGATGTTCTTCTGGTGAAGCATACTTAATATATGGAAAAGAAAACTTAGACTATAAAATAAATTTATCGCAAGCAGATGTGACCTTCTCAGGAATAAACAGATATGATTATGCTGGTAGCAGCCTGAGCAATGCAGGTGATGTGAACGGGGATGGTTATGATGATATATTAATAGGTGCATATGGTACTGATTCAAGTGGAAAAAATGCCGGAGAATCCTACTTAATATATGGAAGTTCAAACTTAAACGGACAAATTGACTTATCTTTAGCAGACGCATCATTTGCTGGCAAAAATAAATATGACTACTCCGGTGGCAGCTTAAGTAATGCAGGTGACATAAATGGTGATGGATTTGCTGATATTATAATAGGAGCATCCGGTGCTAATTCTAACGGTAAAAATGCCGGAGAAGCTTATTTAATGTATGGAGAATCAAAGAGTATATATATTAAAGAACTAATTGGTTCACAACTTAACGATTCTATTTATGGTTATGAATTTGAAAATAATATAATTGATGCTCAAGCCGGAAATGATACAATTCAAGGCGGTGCCAAATCAGATACGATTATAGGAAATGCCGGAAATGACATGATCCATTCTAAAGCAGATAATGATAGTATTGAAGGTGGCTGCGGTGATGACTTATTAAATGGCGGCAGCGGTGTTGATACAATGAACGGCGGTAGTGGCAATGATTCTTATGTTGTTGATAATACTAATGATGTAATCTATGATAACGAAGGCAAGGACACTGTAAGATCATATATTGATTATACTTTATCGGATAACCTTGAAAAATTAATTCTTATCGGAGATGCTGTTAATGCTGTAGGTAACAACTATGACAACTGGATGGTTGGCAATGCACAGGATAACTTTATTCAAGCGAAGAATGGAGACAATTATATTGAAGGCTTTGCTGGAAATGACAGCATAGAAGCTGGCAATGGTAGTGATACATTAATAGGTGGTACTGGTGCTGATACTATGAATGGTGGTGCTGGTAATGATTACTACTTTGTAGACAACATGAATGATGTCATTTACGACACAAATGGAAAAGATAAAGTAACTGCTTCAGTGGATCATACGTTAACAAATAATATAGAACAGTTGCAATTAATTGGCTTTGCTAAAAACGCTGCCGGCAATAGTTTAGACAACCTTATAACCGGTAACGCAATTGACAATATTATAAAAGGTAATAATGGCAACGATACTATATTTGCTAAAGCGGGAAATGATAGTATTATTGGAGGTAGTGGCAATGATTATTTATCTGGAGGTAGTGGTACAGATACAATGAACGGTGGAGTGGGCAATGATTCTTACATTGTTGATAATACTAATGATGTAATCTATGATAACGAAGGTTATGACTCTGTAAGTTCATATATTGACTACACTTTATCTGATAACCTTGAAAAAGTAATACTTTTAGACCAAGCAATAAAAGCAACAGGCAATGACTATGATAACTGGATAGTTGGGAATAGTCTGGACAACATTATTCAAGGAAATAAAGGTGATGACGCCCTTGAAGGTGGTAAAGGCAATGATACTTATAAATTTAATATAGGTGACGGCCAAGACAGAATAAAAGATAGAGGAACTGATAGTCAAGATACTATACTATTTGGTACTGATGTACAAAAAGAAAATATCGCATTCTTTGCACACGATAATACTTTAGATATTAAATACGGGTCTGAAGATACTATAAATATACATAAGTATAATGATCCAGGCTTTGCTATTGAAAATATAGAAGTTTCTTCAGGTTTATCAGTTGATATAGACTCAATATTACAACATATTGCAGCATATGAAGCTACAAATAATATTGACTTCAGCAATGTTAACCAAGTATCTGCTCAATCTGATTTAATGCAAGAACTTCAAGTTTATTGGTCATAAAATAAATTATTATCTCAATAAATCTAAGCTAAGAGCTGACTTTAGGGTCGGCTCTTTTCGTTAGTCAGGTTCTATTCTAATCATAATATCATCTAAAATTAGAGCTAATAAACCTTTATAACTTGATTTTTTAATATTCTTATGCTCTTAAAGATTACTTTTTAAAATTTTTTAAGTAAAAAATATAATTAATTCATAAAAAGGAGAAAATTTATGCCAAAATTTCCTGCCCATAAAGTTAAAATTCAAAAACTTGAACACGTTTTAGATGTACCCAAATACCAAGGGAATGAAAATAAGTATTTAAAAATTAATTCTGACGGAACGAGTCCTGAACTATCAAGTGTAGCTGAAGATGTTCAAGATATAGTAGGCTCTATGTTAGTTGATAATACCCAAGCTGGTGTATTATCAACCTATAATGACGAACTGGATAAAATAGATTTTAGTATTCAAACAGATAATTCTACAATACAAATAAATAATGAAAATAAATTGGAAATAAAAGATCTTGGAATTAATACTATCAAGGTAGCTGACAATGCTATTACAAAAGAAAAAATAAACCAAGATATTGCTGGCACAGGTTTACTTCAAGATGCTAGCGGAAGTATTGCTATAAATGATGCATTTTTACAATCTGAAATAAGTGCTAATAACGATGTATCTACTAATACCAGCGCAAGGCATACGCACGACAACAAAGCAGTGATTGATCTATTGTCAGATGCGGCAGGCGACTTGTATTATAACGGCTCTCCTGTTGGTACTGACTATAACCAGAGCCTTGATACTACTGATGACGTAACCTTTAATTCAGTTAATAGCGTTGATGGCTATAAAATAGGTTCAACCTTAATTTATAACTATGATAGTGTTTCAAACAACATAAATATAGGTAATCAAGCTGGGGAATTAGCATTTGGAACAGGGAATACAAATATAGGCTATCAAGCTGGAAAAATTTTACCCGGAATAAACTGCGTATTCATTGGCCTAATAGCTGGCAGAAATTCAACTGGCTCCAATAATGTTGGCATAGGTCCACAAACTTTAGAAAACACAACAGGAAGTAGCAATGTTGCTATTGGAGAACTATCTATAAAAGATGGAAGTGCTGGATCATCTAGAAATACAGCTATTGGTGCATATACTGGATTTTCTCTAACAAGTGGTTCTGACAATTGCTTGATAGGATATCGAACAGGATATTCCTTAAATACAGGAAACAGTAATGCGCTAATCGGGACTTATGCCGGTAACTCTTTAACAACTGGAACTGATAACATATGTATAGGTAAAAGTGCTAATAGAAATGGCAATTGTGATTCAAGTGTTTGCTTAGGAAGTTATTCTGGTTACAACAATAGCGGTAATTACAACCTGTTCATTGGAGATAATGCCGGTCGAAATAACTTAACTGGCACAAATAATATATTTATTGGAGCACAAGCTGGCTACAATTCACTTTCTAGTCAAAATACTTATATAGGCTCTTTAGCTGGAAAAAATAATATAAACGGTGATAGGAATATATCAATTGGCTTTCAAGCTGGCGAAAATGAAACAACTTCCGATAAATTGTATATAGCAAATAATGCTGCAAATCCTTGGATTTATGGAGATAAGGATAGTGCAGACTATAGGATAGGCATTAACACAACCAGCTTAACAGAAATTTTGACAGTGAACGGTAATATTAGTATAACTAGCGGCAATGTCTTAAAAATCAATGGTACACAAATTATAACTTCTCAACAATCTGCAATAAGTAACTTAGCAGGCTCTGCAACATTAACAGATGTTATAAATAAAATAAACAGTATCCTTGCTATGCTTAGAACTCATGGACTAATTGCTCCTTAGGTCCATAAAAACTCCCTGCCTAAAAGCTTAGCCTGCTTAGGATTATCATTTACTGTTATTTGCAATTTTTTTATTAATTCATCAAAATTTTTAGTTCCCTTTATTATATGGATCTAAAAATTATTCTTTACCTGCCAGCAAGTAGCCCCTCATTCCGATTTCCATATCAACTGCTAACAAATTTATTTTTAAAATTATTATCCAGAATTTCAATCTAAAACCATACGGTATACGTTGATACCGTACAAAAAATAGATTATAATATTAATATGATTAAAAGTTTTAAACATAAAGGTTTAGAAAAATTATTCTTAAACGGTGATGCTTCAAAGGTTATGCCTGAACATGCCAAAAGACTAAGATTAATCCTTGCTGTTATCCACAAGGCTAAAGCTATTGAAGATGCTAACTTTGTAGGTGCGAATTTACACAATTTAAAAGGTAATAGACAAGAATTTTGGTCGGTAACAGTAAGAGCAAATTGGAGGATCACTTTTATCTTTGAAGACGGAAACGCATATATTTTAGATTACGAAGATTATCATTAAAAAAATGGATAAAGACTTACAAATATATAACTCACGCTAGCGCGTGGATTGAAGCATTAATAGGAGGTAAAAAAAATGAATAAAGACTTACAAATGTATAATCCTCCACATCCGGGCGAAATTCTAAAAGAATTATATCTTGATCCCTTAAAAATAACTATTACTCTTTTTGCTTCTAAAATTAAAGTTAGAAGAGCGACTGCATCTGATTTAATAAATGGCAAATCAAGTGTAACCCCTTATATGGCTTTAAAATTAAGTAAAGCTTTTGGAACAACTCCTGAATTTTGGTTAGGCTTGCAAATGCAATACGACCTATGGAAAGAATCTCAACATTACACACCTGATGATGTTGAAATTATGTACGGGTAAAACTCAAAAAGCAATAAAATAAATTCAAAAAGCTATCCTAATAAAATGGATAGTTTTTTTGTACACATAAAAAATATTGAACAGACAAATAAATTTTAAAAATAAAATATAATTCAGAATTTTAATCTAAAACTTGATTTGTGATTTTGGATTTAATAATCCGCTTCCATCTTCAACATTCATTTCACTTAATAACATCCGGGAAGTCTTATCTGCAATACCAGGAATAGTCTTTAGTAAGTCAACTTTTTCTTTCAAATGAGGATAATTATTAATATGTTTTTTAATTTCTTTTTCAATTTTTTTAATTTGCTCATCGTAATAAGAGATAGTTTCTTTTATTGAAGCAACCACAGTATGGTTTTTAACTGATTGAATTCGTGTTTTTTCCTGAGCTCTTTTATCTTTTAATGAATCAAGATAACGATATAGTTCTCTCAGTTGCTTAAACTCTTTTGCTACTAAAACAGTTGCTTCTGGCTTAATAGTTGAACAATACATAGCAATCATCTGACAATCAGCCTTATCTGTTTTAGTTCTTAAAAGA
The DNA here is from genome assembly GCA_028280605.1 of Candidatus Gastranaerophilales bacterium. Lineage (GTDB taxonomy): Bacteria > Cyanobacteriota > Vampirovibrionia > Gastranaerophilales > JANQFW01 > JANQFW01. The sequence continues at coordinate 9,393 of JANQLL010000143.1, read as the reverse complement.
ATAGTTTGAGAAAAAGCTTTAATTTGAGCAGGATTTACAACACTTACAAGAAATTCATTTCTTTCTTGCAAAAATTCAACCAAATCCTGACTATAAGATCCAGTGCATTCAAGACAAAAATGAATAACAGAACAATTCTGTTTTGATGAATGTTTTTCAACCCAATCAAGAAGCATTTTGAAACCTGATAAATTATTATTTACTTTCTTAAAGCTTAAAATCTTTTTAGAATCAACAGTGATAGCAAGGTTAAGAGTCAACTTAGAGACATCAATGCCAACATATAATACATTTTTAGTCAATTTCAATACCTCTTAGGTTTGTATTAATTCTATTTGAACTCACCATTTAAAATCAACACTTTTCCTATTCATTCAGGCTTTATGCCTAAGATTCCGTTCAATTTTTAGGATTTTAAAGGTGGGAGACCAATCCTTTCAACAAGCTTTTAATTCTTAGGAGTAAACACGGTCTTTCCCAAATAGAATTTTAATCTTACAAAATAATTAAATATCAAATAAATTAAATATTTTAGTTACTTAATTAACATATAGGAGTTTGCTATGTCTCAAATTATTAACCTTAATGAATTTACAGCCAATGACTTGATAGAAGCAACAAAACACAATGAAAACTTTAGCACTATTAAAAATGCTATAAATAACACAGATTCTAAAACCGGGTACTCTGCAATTGATTATGGGAGCTCCTTAGACTCAACAACTATAAATTCTGCAATTTCTTCACTTGGCTCTGAAATATGTATGTTAGTTCTAACACAAGGAAGCTGGTCAATAGATTTCAATGTTACTATCCCTGATAATATTGAACTAGTAATTAAACAAGGTGCCATCTTGACAATAGCTTATGGTGCAACACTAACTATAAATGGTGCACTAAAAGTTCCCGATTCTAAAATTTTTCAAGGAACAGGAATAATTGATTTTGGTAATAAAGTTGAAAAAGTTCAAGCCTGCTGGTTTGGTCCAGTTGGTGATGGGGCAACAGACGATACACAAGCTTTAAGCAATGCAAGTGTGGCAGGCAATATTGTTATCCCAAAAGGTACTCATAGTGTACAAAATGCTGATGGACTTGCAGGAAAAGAACCCTGCATTCAGCAGGTTGAAAATACCACTTTAATAGGTATTGATAAAAATAAAAGTGTTTTAGATGCTGTCTCAGGCAGTCAGCCGGTACTTGGAATACCTAACGATAATGAAGCAACCCAAGTTATAAAAAACGTTAATTATAAAAACTTAACCGTAAAAGGAAATTCCAGCTCAGGATACTCAGACTGTATTCATATACAATATACTGACGATTATAAAGTAGAAAATTGCAACTTACAAGATGCAGGCAGAGACGGTATTTATATTGGTTCACCATTGCAAGCAGGCAATCCATTACAATGTGACAATGGTATTATTGAAAACTGTAAATTCACGAATAACGGCAGATGGGATATATCATTTATGCACGGTGAAAACCTTTATATAAATAACAATTACTTTGAATCCGGTGTTGACATTGAGCCTACAACATCAACCGCATATTGCGGAAATATTAAAATATTAAATAATACGATTAACACTGGCACATTACAGATATACAATACAAAAAGAAATAACGATGGCTCAATCTTAAATCTAACCGGGACTATTAGTGCCAGATCAAACTCTCTCTTTGTAAGTGATGCCTCTAATTTAGAAGTAGGTGAATTTATAGGCATAACAGATGTAACACCTAGTGTATTTGAAATTACAGCAATAAGCGGCACAACCGTCACTTTAGACAAAAATGCCGATGTAGCCGGCACCAGCAAACTTATAAAAACTTTTTTACAATTAAAAGATGTTGATATGAACGGCAATTTATTAAAAGATGCTAATAGTGTTTCTTATGGAGCAATCAGATTATTTTTATCAACACACCTTAATATAAACGAAAACAGAATTTATAATTGTGATGGTGATGGAATCTCTATGGATAGGGTAACTCATTCAAATATTTGTAACAACAAAATAATGAGAGATCCTAGTTATACTAGTTATGGAGAAGATTATGGAATACGTTTAACTCGATCTCAGAATAAAGTAATTGGAAATACAATCTGGGGATATTCAACCGGCATAAGAAATGGGCGCGGTATTAATGCTACTAGCGAATACGAACCATATCAAACTGCGGCTTATGATGTACAAAATATAATTAGCAATAATCACATTAAAATCCAGGGGAATATTGGCATATGGAACGATACCCAGTCTGATAAATCAACAGTAATTGATAATAACATAATAGAACGTATCAAGCTTGATCCAAATACAGATACTAACAGTGCTGGTATTTATGTCAAATCAGTTGGGACTATAATTAAAGGAAATCAAATTAAAGGAAATTTCTATTATGGAATAAGACTATTTGCGGAATCTGAAGATTGCATAGTAGAAAATAACAACATTAACGGATCTATAGGCGCATATATCACAGATGCAGGCGTTCATAACAAAATAAACGGATATTATATTTCTTCTGCTACTCCTACTGTTGGTACCTGGCTGGTAGGTGATTTAATTAAACAAAACACTTACGACTTAGGTGTAAAATGGAGATGTACAGCTAGCGGAACATGTGGAACCTTATCAGGTATAACCGGCAGTATCACAACCGGAACAAATGTACTTGCATTAAACGATACTACGGACCTGCGACCTATGCGTAATTTTATAACAATTGCCGGAGTAACAGGTAGCTTTGAAATAACTAAACTTGAAGGAAATACTGCTTACTTAAATAAAACAGCTGATGCAACTGTATCAAGTGCAAGCGTTGGATTCAGCAATCCAACTTTTAGTGCATAAAATTTTTTATCATATCAGTTTCTTATATAGAAGCTAAAAAGAGGGATCTGGCCTAACTTACAAGGTCAGATCCCTCTTTTTTTTGTTCTTTTTTATTAAATTTCTCTTCTGCCTTCTATTGCTTTAGCCAAAGTCATTTCATCTGCATATTCCAAATCACCGCCCACCGGCAATCCAAATGCAATTCTGGATACTTTTACTCCAATAGGTTTTAAAAGTTTACTAATATACAAGCTGGTTGCTTCTCCTTCTACAGAAGGATTTAACGCTAAAATAACTTCTTCTGTGTTTTCTTTACCAATACGTTCAACCAATTCTTTTATTTTTAGTTCTTCCGGTCCAATACCATCCAATGGAGAAATCAAACCTTGCAGTACATGATATTTCCCATTAAATTCTTTTGTTTTTTCAATAGGAATAATATCTTTAGATTCTGACACCACACATATAATCTTATCGCTTTTTGATTTATCAGAGCATATTTCACAAGGAGCTATGGATGATAAATTAAAGCATATACTGCAATATTTAATATTTTCTTTGGCATCAATTACAGCTTGCGAAAAAGCCTTAACATCATCATATGACATTTTTAACAAATGAAATGCCATTCGCTGTGCTGATTTTGGTCCTATTCCAGGTAATTTTTGAAACTCTTCTATTAGCTTAGCTAAAGGTTTAGTGTAATGCATACTTAAAATAAACCAGGTATATTAAGATTCAAGCCTCCGGTTACTGATGACATTTTTTCTTCAACCAGGCCGTCAACCTTCACTTTTGCATCTTTTAACGCACTTAAAAACAAGTCTTCAAGCATTTCGATGGTCTCTTCATCTACACTTTCTGGACTATCTGGATTAATAGCTTCAGGCTTTATTTTTACAGCCAGAGGATCATTCTTTGCGTTAAATTTAATATTTATAACGCCACCACCTGCAACACCTTCAACTTCTATATTTTCTAATTCTTGTTGAGTACTTTCCATTTGTTTTTGCATATCTTGCGCCTGTTTTAACATTTTATGAAAGTTATACCCCTTCATTCCTCATTCCTCCAATTCAACTTGTATATACATTAATAAATTATAAAATATAAAAAGTTTTTAAGCAAATATATTGAGAAACTGCATGTTTTAATATTTTAGAACCCTCTTTAAAGTATAAACACTAATTAAATTAATAAGTAGTATAAATAGTTTGATTGTTCTATAATGTGTGTATAAATATTTAAAAATAACTGATAATATTTAAATTTATTTATTGAGAGTTGATTTTACACCTCGAATAGGAATAGTGTCCAAATATTTTTATTCAACGTTTTTTAGACAAGTTTTTACCTGGTGATTTAGAAATGAATTATTCAATAGCTATAGTCGAAGATAATTTAGAATTAAGTAATCTATTAAAAATCTTACTAATGAAAGCAGGATTTGAAACATATTTATTCAACAATGGAGATGAATTTTTAGATAAATATAATAAAATAAATATTGATCTTGTTTTATTAGACTTGCAATTGCCAACTATTAGCGGCATTGAAATATGCAAAATATTAAAATCAAACCCTACATATCGTCAAAAACCTGTAATCGCACTCACTGCCAGGGACAATGAATTTGACATAGTAAACGGGTTAAATATTGGCTTTGATGATTATATCACAAAACCATTCAATCAAAATATTTTAATAGCAAGGATAAAAGCAGCATTAAGAAAATACAATTACATTAGTGACACAGAAACGCTTAGTATTGAAGGATTAGAAATTAATGAGGGCTCCTTACAAGTTTTTGTAGATGGAGTTGATAGCAATTTAAGCAGCCATGAGTTCAAAACATTACTATATTTGATCAATAATAAAAATAGAGTTTTATCAAGAGAGCAAATACTTGAAGCAATCAATGTGCATTCTGAGAATGTAGGCGATAGGGCTATCGATACAGTTATAGCCAAAATCAGGAAAAAATTAAAATCTTATGCTAAACTTATTGTATCCGTCTATGGAGCGGGGTATATGTTTAGGTACAAACAAGGACAATAGAATTGGCTATATTAGATTATAATGATCTTAAATGTCATAAATCAATTCAAAATGCTGTATCCATACTAGATATAGATAAAAACGCAAAAATCAATCTACTGAACAATATTACAGATATCTTTATCAAGTACAACAATGATATAAGCACTTTAAAACAAGAGATAGTAAATTTAATTGGCATTACGTTTAGCTGTGATAGATGCTTTATAAGGATATTTAACAAAAACATAGACGGATTTGAAGTAGTTGATCAATGCTCGGAGTACCTTGCATCTAAAGATGAGTTTTCAATGGTTAACTACAGTTTTAACGATGACTTAAACAAGTTATGTATTGATAACTACAAAAAAGGTGGAATGTTTATTATTCCAGATGTTTACGAATTCATCAACAAAGTCAACAATAAAAAAATAGAAAAAACACTTGTTGACTTGTTTAACATTAAGTCTAATTACTGCTTTTCTATATTTAACGGTGATAATTTAATAGGAGCAATTGTTTGTCATTATACAAAAGCAAAAAAAATTCTTGCATATGAAGACTTAAAATTTATAAAAAGAACTGCTGAAAGGCTATTTATTCAAATAGAAAAAGAAATTTATAAAAATAAATTAAAAAATATAGCTGACAGAGAAACAGCTCTAAGGAATATAATTGCAGCAGTAAGGGGTTCGCTTGATATTCATAATATTAAACAAACTATTGTTAATGAGGTTGGAAATGTTTTCGGAGCTAACAGATGCTATATTTTTGAAGTAGACAATCAAATTGAAGCTTTTTTACCTATAGATAAATATTCAGAATATCTGTCCAGCCCTGAAGAAATAAGTTTAAGAGCATTGAACCCTTATAGTGATGGAGCAAAATATTTCTTTAACCTGTTTGAACTAAAAAAAGAAACAAACTGGAGAGATACAGATAAATTTATTAAAGAAAATAATATTGAAAAGACTTCTGTAATAAAACTTATACAAGACCTAGAGGTTAAATCAAGCATAAATATACCAATATACTATGGCAATAACGTTTTAGGTATGCTTGGAATTGCTTATACCAAACAAGAATTTGAATATACTGAAAATGATCTTAACTTTATTAGAATACTTGCTGGGCAAACAGGAATAGCATTACACCAGTCCAGGCTTTTTAACGAAACAAAACAATCAGAAGAAAGAGAAAAGCTATTAAGAGAGATAATCACTTCAGTTAGAAGCACTTTGGACATTTCTGAGGTAAAAAATACAATTGTTACTACCCTTGGTAGATCTCTTAATGCTGACAGAGCATTTATCATTGAATATGATCAAAATTTGAAACACTTTCTCAAAATTGACAAAACTTCTGAATACCAGGCTTTACCGAATGAAAAAAGTGTTACAATACTGAATGATCTAAATTTAGGATATTCATTCTCTGCTAATATAGATGATGCAAAGCAATTAAGGTTTTTCTCTAACTTAGATGAGTTTATCAAAACAGAACATTTACAGAATACCAGTATTGAAGAATATTATAAAATGTTCAAAGTAAAGTCAAATATAGGAGTCCCTATAATTTATAGAGACATAGTATTGGGAAGACTAGTACTTCATTATACTAAAGAAAATATAACAATAAACTCTGACCTAATTAATCTAGTACAAACAATAGCAAATCAATCTGCAATTGCACTTTATCAAGCAAACCAATATGAAAAAGAGAAAAAAACAGCTGAAAGAGAAATAATACTAAGAGAAATATCCAACACAATCAGGAGTTCTTTAAACCTAAAGGAAACTCAAAAAAAAGTTGTTGATGCAATAGGCAAATATCTGGATGCTGACAGATGTATCATAAGAGAAGCTAATCTAAATTTAAAAATTATAAAACCGATTGATTCAATGTCAATGTATAGTAAAACCACAAATGATAATTATATTCATAATATTGAAGAGGAACTAGAACAAGAACACCTTAAATGTTTTTTAAAATATTCAAGTAAAGAAAGTAATATACTTTTTCTGCCCAGCTTAACTAATTATGCAAAACATCATAATTTAAAAGGAACATTTACAGATCATTATGTAGTTGACAACAGCTTAAAGTCTATAATACTAGCCTTTATTTGGCACAAAAATGAATTTTTGGGGACATTATCCGTTCACTTTACTAAAAAAGAAAAAAATTTTTCGGAAAATGATAAAAAATTTATAAAACACTTAATGGAGCAAGTAGGAACAGCTCTTTATCAAGCTAAATTATACGAATTGGAAAAAAACAGACATAAAAGAGAGCAATTTTTATCAAAAACAACCTCAATTGTCAAAAGCAGCTATAATTTGGATGAAATATTTACATTAATAATTTCCTCTGTACAAGAATATTTCGACATTGACTTTATTCAGCTTAGAACATTTGATGATATAAAATGCAACCTATATTCAAGCTCAAAAAATATTCTTCTTGACGAGAATAAAAAACCCGTACTTAAACTGTTTAATAAAACCTCAACAGCAGAATATTTTAAATTTAATAATTCTGATTTTAAATTATTAATGAATAGACAAAATAATAATATCTTCTTCAAACAACTCTTATGCAAAAACTTGTATTTAAATGGTCAAAGACGAGCTGTTTTGTGCATATACAACAAAAACAACATAAGTTGGGATATAGAAGATATTCATTTGTTGGATAAAATTGTTGAAAACTTTCTATTAGCAATTCATAATTCAAGCTTATACAATCAAACGCAATTCATATCAAATGTATCTCACGAATTAAAAACACCTGTATCAGTTATTAAAGGCTACTCAGAAGCATTATTGGCAGATTGTTTTGAAGAAAAAGACTTGAAAAATGCCAATCAAACAATATATAACTACAGTGTACAGATGGAAGAAATTATCAACAACTTGCTTTCATTAAGCAAGCTGGAAGATAAAAATGAAAAACTTGATTTTTCTAAAGTTAACATAAAAAGCTTAATTGAAGATTCAATTAAACTCCTAAGTCCAATAGCCCAAGAAAAAAACATAAAAATAAAATATGATAAAAAAGATATAGAAATAACAGTAAATTCAGTCTCTATCCAGCAGGTAATTATGAATTTATTAAAAAATTCAATATCATACAGTGATAACGATAAAGTTATAAACATAAAGACAAACCTGCGTGGCAATTTATTACAAATACACGTTATTGACCAAGGATGGGGAATTGAAAAAGACTCTATTGCAAATATATTTGAACGATTTTACAGGGGAAAATCCAACAAAAACGTCAATGTAAAAGGCTCTGGACTAGGACTTTCTATCGCAAAAAAAATTATAAGTTTACATAGTGGTTCAATAACAGTAGAAAGTGAACCGGGAAAAGGCTGTGAATTCACTGTAAAAATACCTCTAAACCCAATAGGTAACTAACTTTTGGTCGTAACAGACTTTTATTTTTCCAGATAATCATCAAATCCTTTTGCAGGTACTTTTTTAAAGCCGCAGTCTTTTAGCAATGTACCACCCTGAAGCCTATCAAACGGATAAGCCTTACAAAAGTTCAAGCGATTTTGGTAATCTGTACATTTATTATCCTCTCCCAGCAAGTTACATCTTAATACAAGCCGTTTATGCTGATCTTTGCCTACTATTTCAAACCTTTTGAGAGATTTATAAAATTTTTTCATCAGGTCAAATTCGCTTTTATAATATAAATTAGTACTGAATATTTTTTTGCAGCATCGCCCACACTGATTGCAAGAGCCTGTTATTTTATAATCTACTGTTTCTATAACTTTTTTAGATTTTAAATCATATAATTTATTTAAAAAAAATAATTTAAAATTCAATAAATCAAAAATCTTAGCCAGGCTTATCGCACGAAAATCTATATTCATTAATCTTTTAAATATTCACTAAACTCTTTAACCGGTATTTTTTTGAAGCCGCAATTATTAAACAGCCTGCCTTTATTAACCTTTTCAAAAGGATATTTTTTACATAAATCAAGGCGATTTTCATAATCTGAGCATTTATTATCTTCGCCTAACATTTTGCACCAAAACACAAGTTTTTTCTGTTCGCTTATGCCCAGTATCTCAAACCTCTTAAACTCAGGGTAGTCTTTTTGCATTAAATCAAATTCGCCTTTATAATACAAGTTTGTGCTAAATATCTTTTTGCAGCATTGACCGCACTGTTTGCAAGCTCCGATAATTTTATAGTCTACAGTTTCTATAACTTTTTTGGCTTTATAGTCATAGTATCTATTTGAAATCAAAGATTTTAATTTTAAAAAATCAAATAATTTTACTAAATTTTTAAAGCGAAAATGTATTTCCATAAGTTCTTTTTTTCCTTACTTACTAATATTTTATACTGATTCAGATGAAATTGAACTATAATTTTTTAATGTTTTTATACTACTCACAAATTGAATTTAAGATTAATCTTTTCAGAGAAAAGTTTATTTTACCACGTTTAACAAGATTTAATAATCTGAAAAGTATTTTAGA
>JANQLL010000088.1 GCA_028280605.1 Candidatus Gastranaerophilales bacterium | reverse complement strand
AATGAAATCAAAGGTTTTAGATATTTATTTCCTGCTTCTGTAATATCCATAAGTGCTATACCAATTTTTTATCACTAATATTATGCACTATTTGAGTTTAAATTTCTTTAGGCTATTCTTAAATTTCTGAGTTAAACATAATAAAATTTTTAGGCAATAGTTATCTTTTTTTTGTTTTTATATATTATATACACCCATTATAAATTTTACTTCATTAAGACAAGTAATTAAGAGAAGTCTAACTATAAGTTAAGTTAAACAGTTATTGTAGTAACGTTAGCATTTATGAACGTAAGTTAATAATTTTATAATATATGCCAGTAAAAACATTATTTTTTATAATGTTTAGATTATATATATTTTTTAATACATCGATTTAGCAGATTAACCAAGCACGATAAATTTTAAAAGGAGAAATACTATGCCACAAATAGAGATATCAACTAGTGGTAAAGAATTAACACAAGAAATACTTGAAAGTGAAGAAAGTTATATAAATCAATTAGGTGTTGGAGTTATTGTACTTCAAAGTGCCAGAGGAGAATCAGGAGAAGAGCTTGAATTTTGTCAATCAGCGCAAGGCTTTGAAGCAGCAATAAACGATACTGAAGTAGATGCAGGCAAGTGGGCTGACTTGAATCAGACTGCTAAATCTCAGAAAAAAGCCGTTAACTCTTTTAAAGGCTCAATGGGTGCAGAATCTAACCTTGGTCAAACAGTTGAAGGTAAAAGAGCAATTAACAAGGCTTATGTAAAAACAGAATCACCAATGTCTAAGGTTTATCAAGAAGCTTATGGCTCTAAATCTCAAAATGAGATGGACGTAGAAATTAACAGTGGAGACCTTAGGCAAAAGGCTAAAGGCGGTAATAATAAAGCCTGTATTAAAGGTAATAACAATCACTATGAAGTTATAGCCGGTAAAAAAGGAATTAATGAAATAACTATTGAAGGTGATGATAACTATATAACAATATGCGGCAGAAAGAACAAAGTAACAATTAAAGGCTGTAATAATACCATAGAATATAAAGGAGCAATCAAAACCAGCATTAAAGGAGAAAATAATATAGTTAAAACTAAAAATACTTAGACACATCGTTTTTGCTGATTAACAAAGCACAAAAATTGAAAGGAAACAATATGATAAATATAAAAGCATCAAGCATTAGCGTTGGAACAACTAAAAAACCTAAAGTTCAAATCAAAGACGGTAATGTTAATCAAAAAGCAAAAAAAGCTGATAATGTACTTCAAAAAACAAATATACAAGCAGGTGATGAGACTAGTGTAACTCAATATGCAAAGGGAAATAATAGAGCTAAAAATGTTATTACTGGACAGACTGGTCAATGGTCTGGTCATGGACAAGCTGCTAAATCAAAAGAGGGTAAGGCAACTAACATTTTTAAAGGTGAAGTAGGACGAGAATCTATAGTTGGTCAAACAGCTAGAGGCAAAAAAGCTGTTAACAAAGCTGACGTAAAAGCAGGAACTCCAATGACTAAAATCTATCAAAATGCTAAAGGTGATAAAGCAAATAACAAGATGAATGCAGAAATTAGTAGTGGAGATCTTCATCAAAAAGCCAGAACTGGCAAAGATGCTAAAGGTGGAAAAAATGAGGCTCATATTATAGGTAATGACAACTATTATAGAGGTAATGCCGGCAAAAAAGGAAAAAATAAAGTTAAGTTTGAAGGTAATGGTCATATTATAAATTTAAAAGGCAAAAAGAGTAAAGTAAATGTTAAAGGCGATGGTATCAGCGTAGATGCTAAAGGTTCGGTTAACGGTAAAGTTAAAGGTAAAGATAATACAGTTACAACCGGAAAAGGAGATAATAACATAATCGCAAAAGGCAAAGGATCATTTATAGATAAAGGGAAAAAGGATAATGACACTATAAAGCTTGGCAGAGGAAAAGCTAGACGTAGTACAGTAGAAGGCTATGAAAATGTACAAAACGGCAAAGGTGAAACGCTGGTATCCAATGGTAAAAATGGTAAAAAACATAAATGGGTGACCCAGGAAAAATATGATAAGCAAAAAGCAAAACAGACTGAGAAAAAGTCCAAAGCCGATTAGAAGTCATAGCAAGCTTAATACAAAATAATAAATTTTAATTATAAATTAAGTCCTAAAATGAGTAATGTCGGAGTTTATTTAAATTTCGGCATTATTTTCATATAAAATATTAATATAAAAAAATAATTATAAGCATGGCAATCTCAAAATATTGTTTGTTTTTATATATATATACCCATTGTATCAATTATATTTTATTTCAGACAAGTGAGTGGTTCCGTAGATAAGTCAATAATTAATAGTAATAGTATAAGTTTATTATTTATAAAATTTAGTCTTTCAATAACATAGCCCAACTTTACTATAGAAATAGTAACATTTATACCTGAATTTAGTAATTTTATTTATATATTGACTATAAGCAACAAATTTCATTTTTGAGAAGAAATAATAATATTCATTTATACATACGAGCTATTATTTACTTGCTCTCATTAATACTCTAAATATTGGCTAAATAAAACATTATTAAAAAATAATGTTTAAATTCAATCTATCTATTTTTTTTACACACGGTTAAGCAAATAAAAGTGAGAAGTTTAAAAGGAGAAGTCACATGTCAGCAAGAATAAAACCATCAGCACAATTAGCTACACAAGCAAGCAGTACAAGATGTCAAAAGGCACAAAGTGAAACTGATGCCAAAAAGAATAATAAAGGTGATGTTAAAACAGAACAAAAAACAAAAGGAAATGATATAATACAAGGCACTGACGTATCAGGACGTAGTGTTGATACGCATCAAACAGCAAAAGGTTTCGGTAATGTATGCCAAATGGCTAGAGGCAAGTCATCAGGAGGTGCTCATATTAATCAACGAGCTACAGGTGATAATGTATTCCAAGGAGCAAGCTTACAAGGCGGAGATAATTCCAGATTAGGTCAAAGTGCAAGCGGAAGATCATCAGGAGTTACAGTTGGAGGAGCTAATCAAGGCTTTGGTTCTTTCTTTGGACAAAGCGCACAAGGTGACCTGTTCGGAGCTAACTTTGGATTTGCTGATCAAGGCTTTGGTTCTTTCTTTGGACAAAGCGCACAAGGTGGTCTGTTCGGAGCTAACTTTGGATTTGCTGATCAAGGCTTTGGTTCTTTCTTCGGACAAAAAGCACGTGGTGCACATACCGGATTTAACGTAGGTGGAGCAAATCAAGGATGTGGTTCCGGCTTTAGTCAAAATGCAGCTGGAGGTCACTTAGCGTTTAACGTAGGTGGAGCAAGCCAAGGCTTTGGATCAGACTTTACACAAGACGCTAAGAGTGGACGTAATGCAGGTAACTTTGGAGTAGCTAAGCAAGATGACAGATCTGGTTTTAGACAACTAGCCCAAAGCGGGCATAATGCACATAACGTAGGTGCCGCAGCTCAAGGTGATGAATCTAAATTTGGACAAGTTGCCGAAGGCAAAGAGGAAGCATCTAATACTGGCAGAGCAAAACAAGGTAAAGACTCTACCTTTGGGCAAATTGCTCGGGGCGGAGCAACTGCAGAGAATAAAGGAGCAGCAGCTCAAGATGATAGATCAGGATTTGTACAAACTGCAGAGAGTGGATTAGTCGGATCTAATCGTGGAAGCGCAAAGCAAGGTGATAGATCCCAATTTGGTCAAAAGGCTACCGGCTTAATTGCTAAAAATGAAGCTAAAGTTAAACAAGGTAAAAACTCCGAGACTAAACAAATCGCAGAAGGTGGCACAATCGGTGCTAACTTTGGAGATGTTAAGGCTGATAAAAAGGCAAATGTAGGGCAAGAAGCTGAAGGAAGACTCGCAGGAAATCTTATTAAGCTAAATGTAGGAAAAGGCTCAGTCGTAACACAAAATGCAAATAGAGGTGCCACAGCTAACTTTGCTGAAGGACGTATAGGAGCAGGCTCTGGATTTTCACAAGATGCCAAAGGCACAAATAGCGCAAACAACGATGCAGATTTAACAGCTGGTCGCGGATCCACTGTTGTACAAACAGCTGATAGTCCTAACTCAGAAAATAATCTTAACATAAACACAAATGGCTCCGGAATTGGACAAAAAGCCGATGGTGGTACGAATAATGCACTCATAATAGGAAACGGAAACACATATGATGGCGTAGCCGCAGATGGAACAAACAACACTGAAGTTGTAGGCAATAAAAACTCTGTACGCACAGCCGGTGATAACAATGACGTTGACGTTGTAGGAAATGGAAATGATGTATCCACAGCTGGCAATAATAATAATGTTGACATAACTGGTAATAATAATAACGTAGACATTCAAGGTGATGCAACTGTAGTTGGTAATGGAGATGGCAACAAATACACCTCTGGAACTGGCAATCAAAATTACATCATAAAAGGTGATTCTCAGATAACAGACACATCAGATGATGATCACGATTCTGCAACACTAATCGGTAGAAAGGCTAGAGGTCAACAGCATGAAGGAGTTGAATCGTTCTCAAACAGAAAAGGCAAAGATCTTGTATGGGACGAAGAACAAGGCAGATATGTAAATCCTAAAAAAGAAGCCAGAAAAGAAAAAAGACAAGCTAAAAAAGAAGCAGCTGCAGCTGCAAGCTAAACACTAAAGTGGTTAATGATTCCATAACAAGGATTCCGTAACAAGTTTTGTGTAAACCTTAATTTGAGAGATTAGAGATATTTTTCTAATCTCTCTTCAAAATATATCATCCAATCAAATGAATTAAGTCAAAAGGCTCTTACTGCTGAATTTGCTGTCAAAGCAAGTAAATTGTGGGGTTATAGCCAGATCTTTTGCATATTCTATGGATTCTTCAGCAAATTCATTTTTTGTTTTAATTGCTTTACCATTTTTATCTTTTTCATAAACCATAAATTTGATTGGTATTGTTTGTTTTCCATCACTCCAAGCTAGAACAGTTAAAGATATACCCTCTGTAAATCCATTATTTTTACTTGAATATTGCCAATAAACGCACTCTATCTTTTCAGCGTATGGTTTTTCTATTATCGTATCATCTATCATCAGCCAACCGGTTGACCAA
>JANQLL010000087.1 GCA_028280605.1 Candidatus Gastranaerophilales bacterium | reverse complement strand
TATTTCTTTTACATTGCTGTAGCTAACCTGGTCAGGTACATTATCCGTAAACAAATCGTGATTAAAGTTAATTTGCTTAAGTTCTGAGAGAATTTTTTTGCTGATATTTGTTAGTTTTTGGAATAAGTGCAGGTCTTCGGAAGAGCCTTCGGATAATTCATACTCATTGATTGACCATGGCCTTAGCACTACAAACTCTGTAGGGAGCTCCAGCTTTAAATCTGCCATTTGCTCCATCATTAACGGCAATAATCTTGAAAATCTATGGCAATCATCGAACTTATCTTTTATTACTTCTATTTCATCGAGAATTTTTGTATTTAAATCATTCAGGCTGTTCACTGCCCTAAAGTGCAGCGTACTGAATTTTTCTCTTATTTCGCCGGGTATTTTAGTGCTTACGAGGGAGTAAGTTTTCTTTGCAATTTCTTTCAGGCCTTCTGCTGTTGTCCTAAAGCCTGACTGATCGGCCTTGGGTTTTCTTGCATGCCATTTTTTGGCGGCTCTTCTTTTTTCTACGCTTTCTATTATGTTCATTGCAAAAGATTGAAGACCCATGTTAATAAATTCCATCTGCTGAATCAGGAATTTACTCCAATTGCCTGTGCGCATTATATGCATATATTCTTTGCTGACTGTGTCAAATTGCATTTCTGTGGTTTTTATTGCCTCTAAGAAGCGATCTTTATAGCCCATTAGGTCACAGTTTTTGGCAAAACGGCGCAGCAAGACAATTTTATTGCGCAATCTGTAATACAGGATTGATGCGTATTTATCATTGTCCTTTTGGCATGTGTCTTCAGTTTTTGCTGCTTCTTTAGTCAAAACCAATACCTTTAATCTCAACTTATTTGATATATTATTTGTTTGTTTAATTAATATTATATCATTTTCTGAAATTAAATGCATGCTGGATTTTGGATTATCCGAAAAAGGGGCTATTTTGTTAAATTATTGTTACATTATTTAATTTTGATTTAAATTATTGAATTCATATAATTGCTTTTTTATATACATAAAGATATAATTGATATATATCTTTATAAGTTTACCTTAATGTATATTTATGTTTAGAATTCATTGGCCTATATAGCAATAATTTTTTTTTCAAGTTTTAATTTTATTGAAATATAAATTATAAAATAGTTTAGGGCAGAATGACAAATTTTCAACTTGGAAAATTGAATGTAAGCTCAGGTCAGCTTAAGCAACTGGGAAAAGATTGCCAAAAGTGGGCAATTAAAAATAAAGATAAAATTGCCACTGGCACAACTGCTGCAATTATAGTCCCTGCCGGAGTCTACCAAACGGCAAATGACTATAATAGTGCAAATAAACATGAAAAAGGTAATGTATTGTTTAATAATGCTCTAATGATGGGTGGAACCATAGGTGGAGGATGTGCGGGCTATGCACTTTTAACAAAGTTTCTTAAGCCTCACCCGTTAGGAAATCAATGGCTGCATACAATGGCTGTACCAATAGGTGCAGTTATTGGTGGAGTAGTATCAGGCCTTGTTGCAGAGAAAGCATTTCCTGTTAAGTCACTAAAAAGAGATTTAAACCTTGAAGAAAAATTGAATTTATTATCAACATTTGACTATGAAGATATATCTAAAGCAACGAATAATAAGCCGGTCCTCTGGGGATCTGTATTAGATAATGGCTTAGGCACGCTTGCCGGCTATCAGGTGGCACGAGAAAGCGGTTTTGAGAATAAAATAAATAAGGGCACTCATACTGTTATTTCAACAGCAATAGCAGGTGCTATTACATTTTTGACTACGCATATTATACAAAAATATAAAGCAAATAATCAAATGAACAATAAGCTTGCGCTCCCTACAATTATTGTAGCTTCGGGTATTGCCTGTATGATAGGTAACAGCGTAGCAAACTGGATAAATAATAAGCTTACCAATAAACTGTTAAAAGTTAAAATACTCAAACAAATAGAGAAAAACCGTAAAGCTCTGCTTAAACACGCTATTAATAACTTCCAAGACCAGCAGGAAAAAATTAGAGTTCTAACAGGGCTTTCTAGGCTTAAGAAAACATCAAAATATCTTGAAAAAATGGACAAAAAGAAGCATACTAAACCTAAAAGCATTGTAGCTAAAGTTAAAAAAACAGAAAAAAAACCTGAACCTAAAATTGAAGCCACAAAGAAAGAAGTGAATGCTCCTTCTGAAAAACTGGAAACAGGCAAAGACAGTAAAGATAAAGTGGATATTCAAAAAGCCTCAAAGGATACATAGGATAAAAAACTTTTTATTCCTTACTTTGACTTTGATTTTTGCTTAAGAGCTTTATTTTTCCATTTTTTAAGAATTTTTTCCAGTTTTAATATCTCTTCTTCTGTTTCTGAAGGGAAAAGTTCTTCCAGCTTAAGATAGAACTCCAGTGATTTAATGGCTTTATCGCATTGTTTTAATTTA
Source organism: Candidatus Gastranaerophilales bacterium (assembly GCA_028280605.1). Taxonomy (GTDB): domain Bacteria; phylum Cyanobacteriota; class Vampirovibrionia; order Gastranaerophilales; family JANQFW01; genus JANQFW01. The sequence continues at coordinate 5,286 of JANQLL010000087.1, read as the reverse complement.
CCGTAAGAATATGCCAAATATAAGCGAGCATCCTTATCTGCATAGTGTTGTTCAATTGCTGTTTTAAACTTTAAAACGGCATTATCATAATCTTTTATTTTATGAAGGTAACGACCTTGTGTCACAAGAGAAGCTACTCTATTTTTTTTAGCTGAAATTTTTCTTAAAATGGTTTTTGTTATTGAAGCATAACTGGTGTTTAATAATGTTTTTAAAAGGGATTCAGCTTGATCATAATTTCTGTCGTAATAAAGATTTTTTGCCAGATTAAATTTTTGATAGTTAGAAAGCTTAGAATCAAGCAATACGGTTAGTTCTCTTTTAAAATTTTCAAGGTCTCTTAATAAATAAAAAGTTCTTATGCTATTTGTATAGTCTTGGTAGTCTTTATTTGTTGTGTAGATAAGCTCATTGAGATTCTTTTTAATATCATCGTCAATTTTTTTTCCTAAAATAAAATTAAGTTTTAAAAAAGGCACAATTAAATGCTTTGAAAGCTTGTCAGGGGTAAAGTATTGTTTTTCCAGTACAAAATTTTTCATCATAAGCTGGTCTTCGTACCACTGAGCATAATACATTTCTATTAAGCCTGATATCGCTCCTATATGATTTGGCTGTATTTCTAAAATACTTAAATATAAACGTCGTGCTTCTGTAAACCTGTCCATTATTACATAATAATCAGCTTTGACCAGTTGATTTATATAACGATCGTCAGGTTTAATTATATTTACGTGAGAAGCTATATTATTTTTATTCTTATTTGTGGTCTTATATTTTAATTTTTCTATAGATCGAAGGTCTTTTAATCGTTTTTCAGAAAAAGTATCATCTGGATTAAGACCTAGCGCCAATGAATAATTCATTTGAGCTTGACCTGGATCACCAAGTTTTTCATAAATTCTACCCAGAAAAGAATAAGCTTCAGCTGTTTTTATAGGATTTATTGCCATTGATTTATTAATAAATTTAAGCGCTTTTTGATAGCGTCCTATTTTTTCGTAGAACTCTCCAATAGCAAAAAGCGTTTCCGGGGTATTAGACTCTAGCTCTCCGGCTCTTAAAAATTCATTATGAGCAGCAGACGTATCTCCCATCTCCAAATAAACTTTGGCCATACCTATATGTGCATCTGATAAGCTAAAATCTTCCTTAGCTACTTGACTAAAGAGATCAAAGCTTTTTTGCAGTAGCTCTTCTCTTTCTACCTCATCTGTCGCGGCTATTCCTTCAATTTTTTTTAAATAAACTTTTCCAAATAAAACCAAGGCTTCCGCATCATAAGGATTTGCTGCAATATATTTATTTAACAAGTCTACCGCTTCATCAAGCTGGTTATTTTCATAAAATAATGTTGCTGTAATTACATATGTCAAAGGATTACCAGGTTCTAATGCAAAAGCTTTATTGATAATATGCGTAGCATCATCAAAACTTTTTATTGCAATATAAAGTTTTGCCAACTCCAGCATTGCAGCAAGGTTTTTAGGCTTTTTTTCTATCTCTTTTAATAAAATTTTTTCAGCTGCTTTTGTATTACCTTTTAGGCTTAGCTCAACTGCTGCTTGAATATTGCTTTTAAACTCAATTTCAGGTTCAGCATTTGCAACTTGTGTATAAAAGGCAAGTAGTGCAATCGTTGCTATTATTAATATTTTATTATCTATTTTCGGCATGTTTCACTAATAAGATTAATCAATATGAATACTTAGCTATACTCCCACTAAAGTACTTTTCAGATTAATAATCTGAAAAGAGTAATCTGAAATTCAATTGATGAGCAGTATATTTATTATCATATATTATTTTGGGATATATATAAAGATATTTTTATTTTTTATTTTAATTTCAAGCCTATAATTATCTTTATTATATAATTATTTGACTGTTACTGACTTTTTATTTTGCTTATTAATACAATAAAAAATAAAAAATATACTTGAATAAAAAATTATCTTTGTGTTAAACTTATATCAAATTGATGGAGAAGTGGCCGAGTGGCTGAAGGCGGCTCCCTGCTAAGGAGTTATGTGGAGTGATCTGCATCGAGGGTTCGAATCCCTCCTTCTCCGTTCTTTTATGCGCTGGTAGCTCAGCTGGATAGAGTGTCTGGCTACGAACCAGAAGGTCGGGGGTTCGAATCCCTCCCAGCGTGTTTCTTTATTTAAAAGGCTTTTAAGCTGTTAAGTATTTTTTATTTTTCCACTTGTGTTCTCAAATTGTACACATTATTATTTTTCTGAAAAATAATAAGATGATATTTACGCATTTCAACTATGGTTATTTCTTCATATTCTTGTAATTTTATGCCTCTCATAATAAAATACCCAATTTTTACTGACTGAATATTTTAGACGTAAATATTTTCTCTTTGTTACTTACTAATATTTTTTTTGTGTAATAATTAAATTAAATTTAAAAAAAATAATTTGAAAATGAATTTTATTATGACAAATAGTATAAAAATAAAATTCAAATGTCAACTAATTTTAAAAAGCATTTAGTTAGAGTTAATTAACCTATGGTAAAAACAAAAAAATTAACAAAATCAGCTGAAAAAGTTCTTGGTATATTAAAAGACTTGACCAATGCATCAGCAGAAGAAATTTATGAACATATAAATAAAAATGCTGATAACAAAGTAGGCTTAACAAGTATTTATAGGGCTTTAAAGCTATTGGAAGAAGATTTTCTGGTGGTACCGGTTATATTTAATGATGGCATCAGCAGGTATCGTTTAAACACAGAAGAAAAACATCACCACCACTTTGTTTGCAAGATTTGTAATACACAAAAAGTAATCGATTTTTGCCCGTACGACTTGGTAAAAAAAGAGTTTGGCGATGGCTATATAGTTAATTATCATATTTTTGAGCTTTTTGGAATTTGTAAGGACTGCAATGACAATAAATAAAGATAAGGGCATATTATATATCTGTCCTACCCCTCTAGGGAATTTGGAAGACATAACCTTCAGGGTATTAAACACCTTAAAGCAAGTTGATTACATAGCCTGCGAAGACACAAGAGTCACGCAAAAACTGTTAAATCATTACAATATATCAACTAAATTATTTAGTTGCCATAAATTTAATGAAAAACAAAAATCTAATAAAATAATTGAACTGCTAAATCAAGGAAATAATATAGCTTTGGTTTCTGATGCAGGTACCCCGTTAATTAGTGACCCCGGTGCAGAGCTTTTAAAACAAGCATATCAAAATAATATAAAAGTAGTCCCATTGCCTGGAGCTTGTGCTTTAATTACTGCCTTGTCTGCTACTTATCTAGAGAATCCTTTATTTATTTTTATAGGTTTTTTACCAAAATCAAATACTGAAAAAGAAAATATATTAAATAAATACAAAGATATAAACACTGTTTTCTACGAATCACCTAATCGTTTAGTTAAATCTTTAGAAGATATTAAAAACTTTATCGGCAATTGTAAAGTTACTGTTACAAGAGAACTAACCAAGATTTATGAAGAATTTAACACAGGTGAAGTTCAAGAATTAATTGACTATTATACAAACAAACCGCCTAAAGGTGAAATTACTGTAATTATACACGCAATTAACAATAATGGCAGCATTAATATTTCTGACACTCAGATTGTAGAGGATATTAATGCTTTGCAAAAGCAAGGATTCTCTACAAAAGAAATAAGTAAAATTTTATCAACATTAAAATCTTTATCAAAAAAAGAAATATATAATATTACATTATCTTTAAAAAAAGACTAAATTTCATTAATTATGTTATGATAACGTTTATGTAGGGTAAAGATTTGGGTGAGTGATGGATATTAACTTTTTTAAAACAAAAAATTATAATTTATTTGATCAAATTCCAGACGCAGTTGTTGTAGTTGACAAAAATAGCTTTAAAATAACTTACTGGAACAAAAAAGCTAAGGAGTACCTGGGTTTTATCAATAAAAATATTGTGGGCAAAGATGCTTCCTTAATCTTAACTTCAGAGATTGTGGAAATTATCAGAAATACTCAAAAAAATTATAACCAGATTATTGCACTGCCTGTAAGCGATGAAAATAAAATATATCTGGAAATATCTGCATTAAATGAAGACGATAATGACAACATTGTTCTATGCCTTAGAAATGTATCTCAAAGGCAAGAAATATTCGACAATTTTATACAAGAATACAAACGTTTATCAAAAACAGATAAAAATAAGAATATGTTTTTTACAAACGTATCTAATGACATAAAGTCTCCATTGCAGTCTATTATTGGATTCTCTCAAGCACTTTTAGATGGCATAGGCGGCGAATTATCAGAAAAACAACATAAATATCTTTCTATAATTTCTAAAAATTCTAATAATTTACTGGATTTAATGACAAATATTATTGATTTATCTGCAATTGATGTAGATAAATACAATGTAGATGAGAAGCATTTTGATGTTATAGAAGTGCTAAATTCTTTATTAGAAGTCTTTAACGGTAAAGTTACAGAAAAAAATCTTGAACTAGAAGTAGAATTTATAGATATTGTCAGAAAAAACATATACACAGATGAAAATATTTTTAGAAAGTTAATAGTAACTTTATTATCAAATGCCATTAAATTTACAGATTCAGGTTCTATAACTTTCAAGGTATTTCATCCCGATTCAGAATTTTTAAAATATCAATGCGTTAACGTACCGGAAGGCTTTTCTGATAACTCATTCTTAATGTTTTCAGTTATAGATACTGGCATTGGGATTGAAGAAAATAACTTAAATATTATTTTTGACGAGTATGCTAATTTTGAAAAAAATCACCTGACCAAAAAGCACGGTGGTACGGGCTTAAGCCTGTCAATTTGCAGAAAACTGTTAGAAAAGCTCAACGGCGTTATTTGGGTTGAGAGCGAACCGGGCAAGGGCTCAAGCTTTAATTTCATTATTCCTATAGAAAAGCAAAATGAGCACGAAGATTTTTCGATAGATAATGTTGATTCGTCTACAAGCCTCGCAGAGTTGCAATGGTAATTTGAGTTTAAAGCCTCAAAAAAGCAGTATATATCTTATACCTGCCTTTTTTCATAATCTCTGTTAGGTGGCTTTGAATCTGATGATTGGACCAGGCTTGTCCCTGAATACAACTATTCAAGAGAGACCGAATATAGAATTAGCCTGAATGACAGGGATTATGCAGCAGCTTGACGTAAAGCTTTATTGCCATTGATTTTTATCCTTAAATTTTTTTGTTGGAAAGTTTTTTTAGCCTTATAAAGTGATTTTTCATTAATACTTTGAAGCTTGAAAAAACTT
>JANQLL010000059.1 GCA_028280605.1 Candidatus Gastranaerophilales bacterium | reverse complement strand
AATCACTTTATAAAGCTAAAAAAACTTTCCAACAAAAAAATTTAAGGATAAAAATCAATGGCAATAAGGCTTTACGTCAGGCTGCTGCATAATCCCTGTAATTTAAAGATGAGTGAAGTCTAGCTGTATTATAGAAGTGAATGAATTTGTTAATACTAATTCCAGCCTCTGTTAATGTCTTATAGTATAAATATCTTCATATTTTAGAGTCCTTCAAAATCTTTCTATATATACGTTATCAAGTTATTTTTTCCCTTTCATTATTTATTTAACCAGGGAAACACTTTTTATTTTTTCTGGTTCAGTTTTCTCAGTACATTATAAATTTGCCTTCTAAAATTTTAATACCGTCATCCAGAATTTTATTAACGTTTTTCAATGTATTATAAAGCTCATACAGTTTTTCATAACCGGTTTTTATATAAAAATCAGATAATAAGTTCGCCAGCTCTTTCATTGATTCCTGATTCACGTTTTCAGAATTGGCATGTACAAACGTTGAAAGCTTGTAATGCTCACTTATCAATGCACCCATTACCAACATATCTTTATTTATAAGCTTTTGTTCAACTTGAGTAAAATTAAGTAAAGACTCTTTTAAGTATTTACCAAAATTACTGTCATAAATCCTATTCATTTTAGCAAGCCTAGAAAATCTTGCCACTAAATTCTTTCCATCTTCAAAAAGTTTTAACTCATCGGAAATTATATCTATTGTTTCAGTATAAGATTTACGTATTATTTTAATTTTTTCTAAAGATGCTTTATGCCTTAAATTTTTATCTGCAAATATAGATATATCCTTAATAATATCCTCAACATCAAAAGCATTGCCGGTATTTTGACTAAGAGCTTTTGTTAAAGGTATATGTTCAAAGCCTTTTAAATAAGCCCCACCTTCTGTAGAGTTGATAAATTTGAAATCATTACCTTTTTGCGCAGCTAAATCTTCAAAGTATTTAATAAACGTAGCATATCCCGGATCCGTAGGCAGCATGTCCCCATTTTGCCCTTTGACCATATAAATGCTATCCGTAAGCTCTTTAAATCGTTCTTCGGTATATTTTTGAGCTATGTCTTTATCTATGCCTAAAGCTTTAATGTAACTATTTTTATCAGCTGGTCCAACTTCATACTTGCCGGTTTCAGGATCCTTTATACATACAAGGTCTTTGTAAGCAGAGTCCTTTGAATAGCATTTTCCATCAACATATGCCAAATCTTGCCCAATTAAAATTATCGGGCTGCATCCCATTATCATGGCGGAAAACACTGCACAAAGCGAAACAGTGCCTTTGTTTTCATAATCCGTTATATCTATGCCCATTTTTTGAGCAAGCCATTTAGAGAAAAAGTCATTATTCGGGTAATAAGTAAATCTTTTTTTTGCTTTTAGCTTATGAAATTTTTTGTTGGCAGAAGGGTGCAATATTAAGTTCATGTCTGATATATCAAGCCCTTCTATTTGAGACATACAGTCGTTATACTCAACAATAGTTAAGAAATCAGGTTTTATCCCGTGCTTAATAGCTGTTTTAGTTGAGGTTCCAACAGAAAATATAACAGCTTTGTCTTGAAATTCTTTTAATTGATGGATATTTTTATCGAGCGATGGTCCGGCTGATATAATTACAGCAGGTTTACTTGTAAACTTATTTCTTAAGTGCTCTAAGTCATAAGCCCTTAATGTTTGATAAGTATTTATTATTCCATTGAGAGTCCAATGTCTGGATTTTTCAAACAAGTTTTTATAGTTACATGAATATAAGCCTCTCATAAATCCAAGTTCGTCTATGAGCTTGTCAAAGACCTTAGGATACATTTCAACATATGGCCTGGTAAAACTTAATGTTAATTCCGCGCCATCCACATAAAGATGCTCATAAAATTTTTCTATATCTTTTATTGAATCAACAATAAAAACACCAGGCTTAGAAAGCTCTGCAGTTAAATCCGCTATTTCCAATGTAATTCTTAGTACATCGATGCTTGGTTCGAATACAACAATCTTGCCTTTTACGTTCATTGTAAATCTTTTGAGTAAATATCCTATTCCCAAACCAAAAACAACGTTTATTGTAGTTTTTTCGTCATGACTTAAATTTTTAAATATCTTTAATGCTTCTTCTTGCGGGTCAGTTGTACTGTGCAAAGCTTTATTTTTATAGCTTAGAACTATATCACCTGATTTTGCCTCAATAAATTCAAATTCTGCGTCAATTTGTGTATGACTTAATACTTTTTCCGCCAACTTAGGGTTATATTTGGCAATAATTTTAAGATTATTTGTTAAATTATTATTTTCAGCTGTATTTTCCATCTTCCCCAAAATAAATCCAAATATTAAATTTATATTTTATACAGGTTCTCAATTAAATTTCAGATCACTCTTTTCAGAGACTAGTTTATTATATTAATTTTTACACGATTTAAAAATCTGAAAAGTATTTTTG
>JANQLL010000210.1 GCA_028280605.1 Candidatus Gastranaerophilales bacterium | reverse complement strand
TAAAATGTTTTCAATAGCAGTAAATAATAATTATATTGAAAAAAATCCTTGCCAAGGTGTTCAAAAATTAAAAGTAGAAAATATAAAAATAAGATATTTAACCTCTGATGAGGAAAAAAGACTTTTTGAAGCAATTGGTAACCACTGGATTAAGCCTATTGTAATTTGTGCTTTACAAACAGGAATGCGAAAAAGTGAAATTTTAGATTTAACTTGGGATTGTGTAGATTTTACACAAAAATATATAACAGTCTTGCAAACTAAAAACGGTAAGTCTCGACAAATACCGATCTCTCAAAAACTTATTGATGCATTGCAAGGCCAAGAAAAAATAAAAGAATATATTTTTATAAATCCTATCACAAAAAATAGGCATGGCAATATTAACGATATTTTTCCGCACTTTCTAAAAAAAGCAAAAATAAAAAACTTCAGATTTCACGATTTAAGGCATACCGCTGCAACTAGAATGGTTGAAAAGGGGGTAGATTTAATAGTTGTTATGGATATTTTGGGACATTCCGATATTAAAACAACAATGAGGTATGCACACCCTGTTCCAGAAATGAAACTAAGAGCAATTAATATTTTGAATGATTATTAATTATTAGATATTATCACGCATTGCCTACACAAATATTACACAAGCTTAATAATTACACAAAAACTGCAAACCCTTGGAATGCAGTTATATTTTAGTTATGGTGGTGATTGTAGTCCTGACAGCATTCTTCTCCTTTTTCAACTAAAAAAACAGGGAATTTACAGGGAAATTATAAAAAATGAAATATTATTTATATGATTTTATTCAGTAATTATAAGAATTTATTATAAAATTCCCTAAAATTTAACAGGCAAATATATTTGGGGATAAGGGAAATTTTTTCGGAAATTCAGGGAATTTAAAAAAAATTTGTATTAGGTGGCGCATTTTTTGACCGGCAGGCGGGAGAAGCACTTTTTGATTGTAATTTACACGATTAAAAATTCTACTCATGAATAATAGACCTGTTGCGAAATAAGATTTTTTCATATACTGTTTTATATGGAGGGAAATCATTAGGCAACATTTCCCATTGAATTCCGCCTTTAATAACATAAAATATTCCATTTACTATATCTCTTTTATCGTGATAGCCTTTATTTCCTCTTGGATCAGGTCTTTCAAAAAAATGCTTTACTCCTTCCCATTCTTTGTCTATTAAATCACTTGAATAGCCTTTATTCATTGTCTTTTCCCTCTGTTTTACATAGAAACCTTATACTATTTGTTTCTTTTTTAACCAGATAGATTCTTAGAATTTTTTTGATTTAAGTATTCATTTAAAAACATTATAATTAAAATACAAAAATTGAAGTAATATAGCAGTTTGTATTATTAAAACAATACTTGCAGAGGTTAAAATAATTTTAAACTTTTTTGAAATATTATTATTGACGGTATTCTCTACGTTTTTTATTTCTTTTTTTATATTCTCTTTTAAAGAATTTATATTTTCATCATTATCAATTTTTATTTTATTTAAATTTTCGTTGTTTTCATTTATTTTACTTTCTAATAAATTATTTAAATCAGTTGAAATTTCTGTTATTTTATTAGTTAAATTTTGATTAAACTCTTCTTTTATTTCAGAAATTTCATTATTTAATTTTATTTTTTCTTTTTCAATAGAATTATTATAAATAGTAATATTTTTACAAGTTTCTTCTTTATTTTCTTTTAAAATTTCAATTTGTTTTTTTATTTCTTCTTCATATTCATTTTTTAATTCGTTTGAATTTTTTAATAGTTCTGTTATTTCAGAAATACGATTGTTTATTGAAACTTCAGTCTTATTATACTCTTCTAATGATTTATTTAATTCATTTGTTTTTTCTTCAATTTCTTTAAATTTATTATCAAAGTTTTGGTATATTGAGCTAATTTCACTTTTTATTCGATTAATTTCTTCAACTTGTTTTTTAAAATTGTTATTTTTTTCTTCAAATGATTTTTTTGAATTATTTATAAACATTATAAAGTCATCAACTTTTTGAACCTGCTCTTCTAATTTGTCAAATTTTGATTTTAATACTTGATTAGTTGTACTCATACTTAATTCCTTATATTTTAATTAATTCTATTATTATTAAATTTTAATAATAA
>JANQLL010000200.1 GCA_028280605.1 Candidatus Gastranaerophilales bacterium | reverse complement strand
ACTAATAAAAGCATGGCTCATTTTTTATTTTTTTTCTAAATTATTCTTTTTTACTTTTAATTTATTATTTGCTTTTAACTACTTTTCCGTAGCCCTGGCCGAGTCTGTTTTATATTTTTCCAGATTATTAAAAGAATGCACGAATTGCCTGTTTAAATTTGAAGGTTCAACCGTGTCATAGTCTATTAAGCCAATAGTCCCAACCTCAGCTGAACTTAAACTGGATATGGTCGCAGAACCTAGTCCGCCAACTCCGGCTATAAGTATTTTTGAGCTTAAAAGTTTTTCCTGGTCTTTTATTCCAATTTCATTCAACTGAATATTTCTTGTATAACGTTCCATATTAATATTTTTTCTTGATTATTAAAAAAAAATTTAATATATAAATTATTTTTTAATCCATAGTAATATATTATCTCTAAAAAATAAGTAAATTGTTACCTACTTACATGAACAAAAAAAAAGAGACATTCATAATGAATAGAAATGCCTCGGGAAGTTTTAAAAAGGTGAAATAGACTATATCAAGCTATATAATATTTTCTTTAATTGCTTTTACTGCAGCCTGAACTCGATCATCAACGCATAATTTTTGTAAAATACTGCATACATGAGCTTTTGCTGTGTGTACACTTACAATTAATTCTTTTGCTATTTCTGTATTACTTTTTCCTTTTACAAGTAGCCTTAATACCTCTAACTCTCTTTCTGTTAATTGAGCTCTTGCATCAGGAGCCTCATTAGAAGATAAAATTTGAGTGGATTCAGGTTTTGGGAATAAGTTAAGAGCAATTTTTGCTATTGACGGATCTAACCAAGCTGCACCCTGGCTAACTGTTATAATTACATTAACTAAAGCAGAAGGTTCAATGTCTTTTAAACAATATGCATTTGCGCCTGAACCAAGTGCTGCTAATATTTCTTCTTCTCTGTCATGAGAAGTTAAAATTATAACTTTAATATTCTCATCAAAAGCTTTTACTTGTTGAGTAGCCTCTATCCCGTTCATGCCTGGTAACCCTAAGTCCATAAGAACCACGTCAGGTTTTAATTGTTTAATAACTTCTAAACCTCTTTCGCCCTCTTCTGATTCGCCAATAACTTCAATTTCCTGAAATTCATTTAAAGATGACTTTAATCCTACCCTTGTTAATTTATAATCTTCAACAATTACAACATTAACTGTTTTAACATTTGTACTTACCATTGATACTAACTCTCCTATTTTTTGAAAAATAAAAATATATATTATGTAGTATTAATACTTTTATTTTTATTGGCATATACATGTTTAACTCTTTGTTAAAAAGAGTATATCATCATCTTTCTAAAATTGATACATAAAAAAGGCTAAAATAGCCCGACTGGGTATTCAATAACATATTTTGGTATTAATTCTCTAGCTCAATAGTATAGGTAAAACATATCCTATAGTATAAAAAGAACCTGCTATGACGCAAAGAGAATCTTCATTATCAGTATTTATCGATATAGCTAATTTAATGGCTGCTTCTAATTCAGCTTTTTCATAAACTTCTTGTTTAGGATTAATAGATAAAACATCTTTCTTTAATAAATAAGGCTCAACGCTGGCAGCTGACGGCACATTTGTACAAATAACTTTATCATGACGTTTGAATAATTTTTTTATTATCGATTTGTAATTTTTTGTGTTTAAAGAAGAGTAAACCCATACAATTTTTTTATTAGGAAAATAAAAATCCAAACTCTTGCGCAATAACGTAGCAGCAGATTCATTATGTGCCCCGTCAAGAAGTATATTTTTTTCTTGTAAATACTGCATTCTGGCAGACCATTTAACATTTTTTAATCCCTGCTTAAGCATATCAAGACTAATATTAAACCCGATACTGCTTAAATAATTTACAGATTCCAAAACAACAGATAAATTTTCCATCTGCCAATACCCTAATAAAGGCAACTCATATTCTTCTTCAGGTGTTTTTATTTTAAATTTATCAAGCTCATAATCGGAACAGTCACTTAAAAGAACCTTAGAATTTTTCTGTTGCGCTATCTCTTTGATAATATTCAGCCCTTTATTAAGTTTTGATACAACAACAGGTTGAGTGCGCTTAATGATACCTGCCTTTTCAAATGCAATTTTTTCAATGGTATCCCCTAACCTATCTGTATGATCAAGGCTGATTGATGTTATTATGCTTAAAATAGGCTTTGTAATAACATTTGTTGCGTCTAGTCTTCCGCCCAGCCCGGTTTCTAATAAAACAATGTCTACGTTATTTTGATCAAAATACTCAAAAGCAGCTACTGTTAATATTTCAAATTCAGTTGCTGCAATATCGTAATCTTTTGATAACTTGATAATTTTAAAAATTAAGTCAGCGAATTGCTCTTTGGCAATCTCATTATTATTAATTTTTATTCTCTCTGTATAATCAACCAGATGAGGGCTAGTGTATAAACCGGTTTTATAATCCGCATGCCTTAAAACAGATTCCAGCATAGCGCATGTAGAACCTTTACCGTTGGTACCTGCCACGTGAATTATTTTAATATTCTCTTGCGGATTATTTAGCAGTTTTAATAATTCTAAAACCCTTTCTAATCCAAGTTTTATTCTAAATTTTTTTTGAGAAGTTAATAAAGAAATAGCTTGAGAATATGACATTTTTTCTTTAACTTGCCAATGATTGAATAAACGCACCAATTGTTTCCAATTGACTGTTTATTTCAGCTATTCTTGCGCGGTTTTGAACAATAACATCTTTTGGAGCATTCTCTAAAAATTTAGCATTGTTCATTCTGCCATCAAGACTTTTCTTTTCTTTTTCAAGAGTATCTATTTTTTTCTTTTGTCTTTGAATTTCTTTATCAACATCAATTAATCCACCCAAAGGCACTACAAGCTTTAAAGCTCCAACAACAGCTGATGCAGATTGAGGAGGTAACGTAGCTATACCTTCAGCAGAAATAGTTATTTCTTCTACCCTTGCCATATTTTTAATGTAATTTTGTGCAACATTTATAACATCTTTTTCTGCAGTATTTTGAGAATAAACTTGTAGATTAATTTTTTTGCCTACAGGTATATTAAGTGACTGCCTTAAGTTTCTTAAGCCTCTAATAGCGTCTGTTACAAGGCTCATATTTTTTTCAGCTATACCATCTTCAAATTTTTCATCCTCCTGAGGAAATTCTGATAATATAATGGCTTGTTTATCACCTTTATAATAACTTCCCGGTATATAATGCCATATTTCCTCTGTTAAATGAGGCATTATAGGATGTAAAAGCCTTAAGCTTCTTTCCAAAATATATCTTAATATACGTTGAGTATTAATGTTTTGAGATTCATTGTTTAATTGAGTTTTAGCAATTTCAACATACCAGTCGCAATAAATGCTCCACAAGAACTCATACAGTTGCTGAGAAGCCTCACCAAGCCTAAAATCAGAAATATTCTTGTTTATATCTTTTACTAAATTATTATATTTACTCAAAATCCATCTGTCAGCTATAGTTAAATTTTCCATATCAACAGGTTCTTCATAAACCTTGTTTGCATCAGCATCTCCCTCTTCAGGAAGGTTCATAAGAACGAATCTGGAAGCATTCCAAATTTTGTTAGCAAAATTTCTGCCGTATTCAAACTTTTCGTCAGATATTTTAATATCTTGCCCGCCGTAAGTAACAAGGCTTGTAAGAGTAAATCTTAATGCGTCGGAGCCATATTTATCTATGATTTCAACAGGGTCTATAGTATTACCTCTTGATTTGCTCATTTTTTGACCAAGCTCATCACGTACCAGGCCGTGGATAAATACGTTTCTAAATGGTGATTGATGGGTAAACTCATACCCAATAACAACCATTCTTGCCACCCAGAAGAAAATAATATCAAATCCGGTCACAAGGGTAGAGGTTGGATAGAACTTTTTAAAGTCAGGGCTTTCTTTTTCAGGCCAACCCATTGTTGAAAAAGGCCACAATGCAGAAGAAAACCACGTATCAAGTACGTCATGATCCTGTGTGAAATTTGTAGAGTTGCATTTAGTACATTTTTCAGGTTGTTGCGCAGCTACAATCATTTCTTTACAATCATCGCAGTAGTAAGCAGGTATTTGATGCCCCCACCATAACTGCCTGCTTATACACCAATCCCTTATATTTTCCATCCAATCGAGATAAATTTTTGTCCATCTTTCGGGTATAAAGTTTAGCTCACCTGTGTTAACAGCTTTAATCGGATCAACAACCAGTGGCTCCATTTTTACAAACCATTGTTCTGATAAAAGTGGCTCAACTGTTTCATTACAGCGTTGGCAATGTCCTACGTTATGTTCATGGTCTTTTATTCTAATTAATAAAGCTTTATCTTTTAATCTTTTAATAATTTCTTTTCTGGCGTCATATCTGTCCATACCATTCAGGTAATAAGGTACAATATCTTCATCTTTAACCAGTTTACCTTCTTCATCCATTATCCATATAGGACTAAAGCCGTGTCGTTTACCAATTTCATAGTCATTCGGATCATGAGCCGGTGTAATTTTAAGCGCACCTGTACCGAACCCCATTTCAACAGCTTCATCGGCTATTACAGGGATTTTTCTGCCGCTTAAAGGGATAATAACTTCTTTTCCTATATAATCTTTATATTTAAAATCATTTGGGTTAACAGCTACAGCTACATCTCCAAACATAGTTTCCGGCCTTGTAGTTGCAATAACTATAGAGCCAAACTCACCATCCAAGGGATAGGCTATTTCCCATAGGTTACCTTGTTCTGTTAGATATTCTGTTTCTATATCACTAATTGCAGAGTGGCATCGTGGACACCAGTTAACAATATATGAGCCTTTATAAATCAACCCTTTATTATAAAGCTTAACAAAAACTTCTTTTACAGCTTCTGAGCATCCATCGTCAAGAGTAAATCTTTCTCTTGATCTGTCTAGAGAAGCACCGAGTCTTTTAAACTGATTTAGAATTTTACTTTTATGATCATTTGCCCAGTCCCATACAGTTTCTACAAATTTTTCTCTTCCTAGATCAAAGCGGGATTTGCCTTCTTCTCTTAGCTTTTTTTCAACAACATTTTGAGTAGCAATACCGGCATGATCTGTACCGGGTAGCCATAAGGTGGCTTTGCCCAACATTCTGTTATATCTGATAAGAATATCTTGTATTGTGCCATCCAGGGCATGTCCCATGTGTAAAACTCCTGTAACATTCGGTGGGGGTATTACAATACTGAAATAATCATCAGATTTATTAATATCAGCACTAAACATGCCGTTATCTTCCCAATATTTATATATTTTATCCTCTGTTTCTTGAGGATTATAAGCTTTTGGTAAATTTTTCATTTAAGAGCAACCTCATAAAAGTATTGTTTTTTACTACTTGTCAATTAAAAGATACCATAAGAATAATTACAAATATATATTCGGAAGCAAAATAACCTCTGCGGCTCTAGAGTTTTTTAGCTCCAAGTCCAGCAGAGGCTATTTGTTTGTTTTAAATTTTACACTTATTTCAGCTTAATCATCGCTGTCTCTACTTTTCGTTAGGCTATCAGAGTTCCACGTTGCCATTACTGTATATATAATAGCATTCCAAGAGTTTATAACTTTTGGAATTTCATTTTCATACTGTTTTTCCAGAGAAGTCTGAGTACTTCTGGAGCCTCCATCTTGCTTTAGTTGATCTAGCGCTTCTTGTTTATGCTCTCTTGTTGCTATATCTTTTGCAAAAAATCTTGGACTCATATCTCTCACTTATATATACTCACGATAAATAAACATTCAGTAAACAAGCTCTATAAAAGTACGTAAAAATTGAAGAGCTGCATAAATTGTATCAGAACTTATAGCTTCTATTATAAAAAAGATGATTCTACAGATATAAAAAACTTGACTTTAACACATTCAGCGGAATAATATATTATTGAACTTGAAAAAGTACAAATAAATATTAAAAACAACTTGTCGGGATGGCGGAATTGGTAGACGCGCACGCTTGAGGGGCGTGTGGAGTAATCCGTGAGGGTTCAAGTCCCTCTCTCGACATTTTTATTTAAGCAGGAAAAGTGGCGTTGCCTCTGATTATCAGAGGCTTTTTTTATGGTTAAATAAAAAGAGGGGAACTTTATAATGGGAACAAGCAGCCTTTTTACATTTTAAGATTCTTAAAATTCAAGCCCAAAGAATTCTCTTTTGCACTAAAAACTTGTATAATTATAAATAAACAATATGCGGGTTTTATAAAATGACTACAATCAAAGCCACAAGCTGGGCAGATTTAAATGTATTAATGTTTCAAGATTCTTGGGACGGACATCTTAACAGATTTAGAACAAAATTTGCATTCAGAGGCATGTCTGATAAGTCTCATGATTTAAAAACCAGCTTAATGCGACTAGGGCATAGCTATCAAAAATTGGAAAGACATCTGCTGAGAAACTTTCAAAAATATGCCTACACTGACACAGCAAAAAGTGATATCTTTCTGGACTGGCTTGCAATCGCTCAACATCACGGTCTACCAACTCGATTTAACGACTGGACCTTTTCTCCGTATGTGGCTTTGCACTTTTTAACAGTTAATACTGATGAATACGATACAGATGGTGTAATATGGATTGTGGATTACCATAAAGCTCATACATACTTACCAAGATCCTTATCTAATATGCTAAAAAAAGAAGGCTGTGATATTTTCACCTCTAGAATGTTAAAAGATACTATAACCAGCTTTGAAAGCTTTAAAGTGCTGCAAGATGAAAATAATGATATAGATTTTGTAATATTTTTAGAGCCACCAACTATTGATAGCAGGATTCTTAACCAATATGCATTGTTTTCCTTAATGTCCAGACCTAATATTCAAATTGATGAATGGATGCAAGACAAACAAGATTTATATAAAAAAATAATTATCCCAGCCGGCTTAAAAAAAGAAATAAGAGACAAACTCGATCAAAGTAACATAAATGAAAGAATTTTATTTCCCGGTCTTGATGGACTATGTGCCTGGTTAAAAAGACACTATTCAACATTCTAAATAGATTAATAATATGATAAAAATTTTTTCCTTCTTTTATTCCTTAAATCCTAAATTTAATTGATGAACAGTATAAATAAAAAAAATTCACATGATACAATGTATCTTATGAACATAAAATTTTTAGTAGTGGTCTATCAAGTTCTGATGTTTCAAGCAAACTTAAGCTGTAGCAAAAGTTCGATGACATAAGATAAGGTGATGACTATCATCCCTAAGAGTAAGTGTAGTGGAGTATGAATATATGTCTACCGATGAAATACAAAATAAACTAAATAGAGCAGTAAAATACCATAAAATAGGCAGATTCCCTGAAGCTGAAATCATATATAGAAGTATTCTTCAAGAACAGCCTGATAACACTCACGTTTTAAACCTTTTTGGTATTTTATTATCTCAACTGGAACAATTTGATGAAGCAATAGAAAAAGTAAAAAAAGCAATAGAATATGAGCCTAATGGTTATTTTTACAAAACATTAGGTAATATTTATATGGAAAAGAAAGAAACACAAGAAGCTATTTATACTTACAAGCAAGGCTTACTTCTTACTCCAGATGATCATGACTTATATTTTAGTCTGGGATTGGCATATAAAAACCTGGGAAAAAAAGAACAAGCATTAGTTTATTACGAAAAAGCTTTGGAGAAAAAGGACGACTTGCCTGATGCTTACTTTAATATGGGTAATATATACAGGTCCGAGAATAAAATAGACGATGCTATTGATTGTTATAAGGAAGCATTGAAGCTAAATCCTACTGATGTAGACATATATATAAACTTAGGAAATTTATTAAAAAGCATAGATGAAGAAGATCAAGCTATATTTTTTTTTGAAGAAGCATTAAAAATAAAACCTGATGTAGATTTGATTTATATAAATTTGGCCAGTATATATATAGAAAAAAACGATGTAAATAATGCATTATCATACTTGGAAAGAGCTGCTGAAGTGAATCCATATAATGCTGATACTTATTATTGCTTAGGAAATCTCTACAGAACTCATATTAATTTGGAAAAAGCACTTAATTATTATCAAAAAGCAGTTGAATTGGATGAATCCTATATAGAAAAACTTAAAAAAATAGGCATACAGGTCATTATCCAATAATCAAAAAAATAAATATTAATTAATTAATTATAGATTAAGCGCCTCTAAAACACTAGAGGTAGCTTCTGACTTGTTTAATGTATAAATATGTAGTCCGGGAACTCCATTGTCAATTAATTCGTTGCATTGCTCAACAGCATAATCTACACCTATTTTTTTAATGTCATCCTTGTTATCTTTATATTTTTCCAGTTTTTTCATCAAAGACTCAGGTACCTTGCACCCGGAGAGAGAAATAATTCTTTCAACCTGTGTGTAACTGCTAATTGGCAATATACCAGGTATAATAGGTATATCAATATCAGCTTGTTTTGTTTTATCTAAATATTCAAAAAAGAACTTATTATCATAAAATAGCTGAGTAATAATTACACTGGCTCCGGCATTTACTTTTCTTTTTAAGTTTAAAATATCCTCATCCAGGCAACCGCATTCTTGATGGCATTCAGGATATCCTGCAACAGCAATATTAAGGTCGGTATTAGATTTAATATACTCAACCAGTTCATTAGCATAACCAAAGCCGTCTTTTGGCTTAACAAATTTTTCTTCTCCCTTTGGAGGATCTCCACGTAGTGCAAGAATATTATTAAGGTCCAGTTTTTGAATATTCTCTAAGTAGCTTAATATCTCTGGTCTGGAAAGTCCAACACATGTAAAATGCGGCGTAGGACATATATTCAGCTCTGCTTTTATCCTTTTAACTAAATCTAAAGTCTTTTCCCTGGTACTACCACCTGCACCATAAGTTACAGAAATATAAGAAGGATTAAATTTTGATAATGTCTTTAATTCTTGGAATAGTACATCTATCTTTTCTTCAATTTTTTCGCCTTTTGGGGGAAATATTTCAAAGGATATTACAGGTTTTTGGTTTTGGTATATGTCTTCCAATCTCATACTCACACTCCACAAGATACGTAATATTTTATTGTTTCTTCTTTATAGTTTATCATAATAAAAAAATAAGTATAAAAAAGGTGATGATAGTCACCAAAAAACGGGCTTTTTACACCCGTTTTTTAACTGACAGTTGACTAATTTTTTACTTACTCAAGAAATACTTTTATCATCTACTAACTTTGGAGTAATTAAAATTATTAACTCTGTTTTCTCTTTTGTTAGGTTTTTACTTTTAAACAAGGATCCAAACAAAGGCAAATCTCCCATTAAAGGAACTTTTCGTACAACCTCTGTATCTGCATCTCTTATTAATCCGGCAATTGCTAAAGTTGCACCTGCTCTTACCCTTGCATCTTGTAATATAACTTCTCTGGTTTGAATCAATGTAATAAAACCGCCATTTGTCAATTGAACATTATCAGTAGGGATTGTAATAGAAGGTCTTATTCTCATTGTTACAAATCCGTTTTTGCCTACCTTCGGCAATATATTTAAAACAATACCAACATCTTCTTTCTCAACAGATTGAGTAACACCGGTTTGAGTTATTGTAATTTCATATTTACCAATAATCTCATCTGTTATTTTTACGATGGATTCACTTCCATCTAGTGCTAGTATTGTAGGGTTAGCAAGTAATTTAGCTCTATTATTTTCTAATAAATACTTAAAACTGTTAGCAGTAGGAATAGGGTTAGGATTTGCGTTATTTGAAAATATATGACCTTGAGTTACAACGCTTTTTACCATACCGGCGCCTCTGTCCATGTTGAAAAACGTACCGTTATTACCCTGATCGTCATTATAAACAAATGAAAATGCAAATGGGCCTTTTTGAACACTTAATGGAAATTGTCTGTCTTTTAAGTCATTTTTATTAATTTCAATCAAAGAAACTTCCAGTGCTATCTGTGGTAAAGGCTTATCCAAATATTCTATTGTTTGCTCTGCTATAGCTATGTCTTTTTTTAAGCCTGCTACTAAAACAGAGTTTGTTCTGGTGTCTGGTATGACTATCGCCCCACCATCATTATTGTCAATTTCAATATCTTCAGTTTGATGAGTTACTTCTTGTATTTTTATTTCACTGGCTAACGAACTTGCATCTCCAAACCCAACACCGGCCTTAAGCTTTTCTACACGACCTTTTATAATTTTTTTATCTAATAACTCACTTTGCGAAACTGTAGTAGCCGGCATTTTAGGAGCAGTTGCACCAGGCGCTCCGGGAAGAGGTGCCATCTGCATTAAAGCACCTGTATCACCACTGCCACCTGAATCTTCTTTTACTTTATAGCCTCGATTGAAGATACTTGCCTCTAAAATTTGTGCTACTTCTATACAATTTGAATTATTTAATTTAAAAGCTTTTATATGCTTTCTGTTTAATCCTTTTTTAGTCATAGCCGAGCGAGATGCCACAAAAATAGTATTACCGGAGACTCTTGCTTCTAATTCTTCACTAGTTAATACGATTTGCATAATTTCGTTCAAGCTAACATTATTTAATTCAAGAGAAAGAGTACCTTTTACGCTTTTATCCAAAACAATATTTTTTCCGGCTCTTTTGGATATTATCATTAAAACTTTAGAGATATCACAATCTGTTAATGATAAATTTCTTATTTTTAAATGCTTTGGAAAATAATTAAAGTTATCATCTAAGCTAATAGGATCTTGTTGTATTCTGAATTTTTCTAAAGCACTACTTTTACTATCTTTTTGTTGATCTCTCAAAACGTTCATATAGTTTTGCATAGTTTTAGAATCTTTATCATACACAGCTGATACATCATGTTTAAAAGGCTTAGCAGGTTCTGTTGACGCCTGTTTTTGTGCAAAAGCCTGAGCTTGGCTATGTACTATAGCAATACATACAATCAGGTAAACCATTATTATTTTTTTAAATTTGGAAAATTTCATAGACACCTCTATATGCTTCTTCTTTAATCAATTATTCTTATTTCTTTTGAATCAGTAATACTAGCAAGGCTTTCTAGACTTCGGGCAATAATTTTTCCATCTTTTTCAAATTCCGCAACTAAATTTTCCGAATCTATTTTTAAGGCTTTAAACCCTCTAAATGAATCATTAACTCTTAGTGCTCGAACCATTCCGTAAATGCTTACAATTACTTCATCATCCATAAACCCTTTTAAAACAATTATTTTTCTTTTCTTCTTTTTGGGTAAATTATTCATATTATCAGAAATTTTTGGTGGGTTTGGCAGTTCTTTATCATATTTAGTAGTAAAATACATTTTTTTTAAAGAAAAAGGATTTGTTTTTCCAATAGAATTAAAAGCCATATTCGCTAATAGATTTTTATCAAATGGTTTTATTTCCAGTTTTTTTATATCATATCTTGAGGTAGGCTCTTTAGGCTTTTTTTGAGCAATTTCAACATTTTTAGCCTTAGGAATTATTTGCTTTTTTACTTTATTTTTTTGAATTTTTTTATTATTTTTATCTTTTTGACCATTTTTAAGCTTATTATTATTTTTAGATTTTGGAGATTGCTTTTTAACAATTTTTTCCTGTTTCTCAGGCTTTTTTGTGTGGTTTTCTTTAGCAGGTCTTGAAGAACTATAATAATATGTACAAATGCACAAAAGAATAAATATAACGATTATTATATATTTTTTTGAATTTTCTTCCTTGGACTCTTTATACTCTGATCTCGAATCGTCCATTAATTTTTTTTCTTCTTTCATTTTTTAATCCTTTTGTCTTTAATACAAGATTCAGGGTTTTATTTTTTCTTTCTTTTCTTCTTTTTTGAATCTTTCTTTTTAGGATCCGGTATTTTATTTTTTACAAACTTATAGTTTTCAAAAACAATATCTAAATTAATCTTAGGTTTATCTAAATTGGGGGTATCTTTATCTTCACAAATTAATAGATCAATTGAGCTTATGTTAGATTTTCTTTGATAATTTTCTAAATGGTCAAGAAAGTTAATTATATTAGGATATTCTCCTGTAAGCTTTAAATTATAATAAATCGACTCTAATTGTATTCTTGATTTTTTATTGCCTTTTTTCTTCCTTGCCCTTCTGCTTTTTTTCTTTTTCTCACCCTTTTTTTCTTTTTCCAGGTTTTCAACTTTTGTTCTTTTCGACTCAAGGGCTGTTATATTAACTTTTGACTCATTAGCAAATTTTTCTAAATCCACAAGCAAAATAGCCTGCTCTTTTCTGCGTGGAACCTCATAATCTATATTTTTTAATTCGTCTTTTAATTTATTTATTTCTTCTGTTAATTTTTTATTCTTTTTTAATTTTTTGATACTTGCTACTAATTTTTTATTAACGTTTTCCTCTGTTTTTAACTTATCACTTGTTTCATTAAGTTTTCCCCAACTGGGAAAAACCATAAAAATACAAAAGAGTATGGTTAATAAAATAGGTATTGAACTTAGTGATATTACAACGTTTTTATTCATTTTCCTACCTTATTTTCTTTTTTCTTTTTTAAATTAACATCTATTACTTCTTTTGTTTTGGGCTTCAAGACATTAGCTGCAATACTAAAGGTATAACTCTTTTCTTCTTCGTTAAAACTGATTGAATTAATCCGAGCATTTGTTAATAAAGAATCATTTATCATTTTATTGTTAATATTCAAAATTAAATAAGATATAACTTCAAAGGTGTTATTCTTTTTCTTATCTTTAATAAAAATCTTGCCTGTTACCTCTAGTGAATTAGGACCTTTTGCTTTTGACTTTTTGGAAATATTGCTTAATGCAACATTTCTTGGCAAATTATGTGTCAAGTCACTAAAAACAGCCGTCCAAGGTATAAACCTGTTTTTAACTTTTTTTAGTCCTATTTTTTTTAGAACCAAAATATTTTTTTCATCTTTTAAAGCTGTACTATATTTTTTTAAATCTTTTTCTTCATTTTTTAACTTTTTATTATCACCTTTTAAGCCGGCTATATTGCGTTCATTATCTTTAACACCATTGTTCATAAGTACGAACGCAAGCAAGCTCGAAGAAAACAGAGCAAATCCTGATCCTAAAAGAATAAAAGAAATAAGCTTTGTCTTAGAATCAATAGGGACGTTATCATTATCTGATTTTCTTCTTTTTATCTGTTTATCTTCAATAGAATGTAAAAGATTAATATTTATCGTTCTCAATGTTCCAGCCCTTTCAAGGAAACACCAATACTAGGAGTTAAAGCTACCAAATTAATATTTTCAGAATCATTAATATTGTGCCTAATATTTTTTAAAGGATTGCATATAACAACTTCCACTTTTAATCGATTATTTAAATATTGGTCTATATTTGGAATACAGACACCGGAACCGCTTAATATAATTCTTCTAACACCAGAAAAATTATTATTTCTGGAAGCATAAAACTCTATTGTTTTTTGAATTTCATTTGCAACATTGTTAAAAACATTCCTTACCAGACTAGATGCTTTGCTGGTAGCTTGATTATCCGATGTCATATTAACGCCTGGTATAGTCAAAACAGTTTCAGAAAGATTTTTTTCAGCTTCTTCACTGTCTATACCTAAGCCTGCAACTATAGCATCAATCATATGACCTTTGCCCACTGATATGCTGTTAGAAAATACAGGCATACCTTTGCTTATAATATTAATATCTGTATTTTCTTGTTTAATTAAGACCGACATATCTACTTGTTCCGAATCATCTATGATATTTGCATTATCATAAGCTTTTAATACAGAAAAAGGTGATATATCTATAGAATTAATCTTTAAGCCCAGCTTATTAAATGCAGTAGTCATTATGCTTGCGATATTCTTAGGTAAAGCTGCAATAACAACTTCTATATCTCTATTATTAGTAGTCTCTAATATTTCAAAATCAACATTAGCTTCTTCAATCGGAAATGGTAAATACTTAGAAGAATCCTGAATGATAACTGTTCTAATTTCATTATCAGGCATATTAGGCAAGCTAACGGTTTTGATAAAAACACAGGAACTAAAAAGGGATACATTTACGTTTTTAGATAATAAATTATTATAAACAATCATTTTTTGTAATGTTTTATAAAAAGCTTCGGGGTTCGTTATAGAATTATTTTGAATTATTTGACCGTTAAAAGGTTCAAATGCGTGCATTTTTAATATCAGTTCATTTTTTTCAACTGTTATTAAAGATGCAAAAATACCTTGAGAGCAAATCTCAATGCCCAGTGATTCTTTGGGTTTTTGCTTGATAAAATTAAACGCCATTATTTTAGCTTTCTAAAGATTACACTCACTCTAAAATACTTTTCAGATTATTAAATCGTATAAAAACTAATACTTAGACTAACTAACTTTGATCCTAACTTAAAATTTTTTTAAGTTGTTATATAATAAATTTATTCTTTTTAAATAAAGCTTTAATCAACTAAAAACTGTATTTTACAAGCACATTAATAAATATGATATTTTAGTGTATATTCTTCATACTTTAGTTTGAATTCCTATTTTAAATAATACACGTTTTTTTTAAAAAAGGAAGTTTTAAAAAACAAAAGTTTTATTATGAAAATCAAAAAGTTTTGAAAAAACTAAAATAAAAAGGCTTTTAACACAACAAAACTTTGTTAATAAAAATTCATATACGGACTTCTATTAACAAAAATAAAGTTTTGATAAGAGTTATAAAATTTTTTATAAAAACAGATTCTTATACTTCACACTTTTTAAACTCAGCGTATACTTGCTCTCTATGAGGAATTGAGTCTATAGCTCCATATCCTTGAGACTGTAGCCCTGCAGCTATTGAAGCAAATTTAGCGGATTCAAAAGGCGTAAAACCAGAAGCAATACCATGTAAAAAAGCGCCATTATATGTATCACCGGCACCTGTTGTATCTACAATATTTTCTGTATATGCAGGAAAATATTGTACTTCTCCATTGTAGCCTATAGCACTACCATTTTCTCCTAATTTTACACAAACAGTGGTTATACCTTGATCCCAAAAGTATTTAATCACTTTATCAGGCGATGTTAGCTCAAATATTTTACCGGCATCGTGCTCAGCACTTAATAACAAAATATCAACATAGTCTATTACTTCTTCAATAAATTCTTTAGCTTCTTCCACGCTTAATAATCTTGTTCTGTAGTTAGGATCATAGGCTACTGTTGTTTGTTTTTCCTTAGCAATTTCAAATGCTTTTTTTACTGCATTCTTTGCAGATGTAGAAATAGATTGAGTCATCCCGGTAGTATAAATTACTGAAGCTCTTTCTATATAGTCTTCAGGTATATCATCTACAGAAAGAGTAGTTGTTGAGCTTTTTTTTCTATAATAAGCAAATTCTTTTTTAGACTCTTCTTGTTTTGCAATAAAATAGAGGCCGTTATACCCTTCAACCAGTTTTACATAGCTAATATCAATATTTTCTGACTGCCAGGAATCCAATAAATAATCTCTAAATGAGTCATTTCCTACTTTTGTAATAAATCCGACTTTTGAGCCCAATCTTGCTGCTGCAATAACTGTACTCAGAGTATCACCACCATATCCTTTGGTAAAAGTTTCTGCATAAGTCAAACTTTTATTTGTAGAAAGCTCGATTAAGCATTCGCCTATAGAGATTATATCTATACTGTCACTCATATATTTTTACCTTTTCATCAGATCTAATTAATCTATGTACTTATTTATACTACACTTAAATTCTTTTTCTGGCAAAGATCTTTAATCATACTGGTTCTTAATTAATGTATGTCATCTCTCTAAAATACTTTTCAGATTATTCAATCTCGTTAAAACTAACAAAATAAATTAGTCTCTGAAAAGGGTAATCTAAAATTTAATTTAGAACCAGAATAAATATTAAACTTCTTTTTGCATTCAGTCAATTATGTAAATTTTATACTTTTATATTAAAAATTTTTTCTTTATTTACTAATTAAGATGAAGCAGACTCTTTTATATAGGTCTTGACTTTTTCTGTAGCTAATTCTGCTTTTTTAGTTATGGTCAAATAATTTTTTTCATTTGCATAAAAAGATTTGCCCATACCTACTGCAACTGCACCGGCTTTTAAATATGAGATAAAGTCAGAAATTTCAATGCCACCTGTTGGCAACAAATTTAAAAAAGGCATAGGAGTCATAACATCCTTTAAATAAGTAGCACCACCCAAATCTTTAGCCGGAAATAATTTAATTAAATTTACACCTAACTTCCAAGCCTTGTATGCTTCTGTAGGGGTGGCAGCTCCAGTAATAATAGGAATTTTTCTTCCTTTGCATATTTTAATTAAACCGGGTTCTGTTATTGGAGAAACTATTAATTTTGCACCTGCTTTTATTGCACAATTTGCTTGATTAGCAGTAATAAGTGAACCTGCAGCTACATAAACGCCGTTCATTTTAGAAACCTCTTCAATAACTTTAATGTCTCCGTCATAACCCATTGTTATTTCTATATTGGTTACCCCTCCATCAACAAGGGCCATAGCTATATTAAGAGCTTTATCATGATTATCTGTTCTTATTACTGCTAATATTTTTTTATCTCTGATTTGTCTTATTATTTCATTATTCTTTTGTCTTTCCTCTTCAAATAGCACCCTATCCCTCCTTTTAAATGCTCTTAAGCTCTCTTGAGTATTTTAAAATTAAATTACAAATTTCTCTCACTGCGCCTTTTCCGCCTTGTTTTGAAGAAATAAAATCACTGATTTCTTTTACTTCATCGATTGCATCTGCAGGGCAAAAAGCAACGCCTACTTTTTCTAGCACACATATGTCAGGAATATCATCGCCTACATAAGCGACTTCAGAATAATCGAGATTATATTTTTCTAAAATTTCATCTAAAGAATTTATTTTTCTTTTACTTCCTTGATAAACAATAGGTATATCAAGATCTTTAGCTCTTTTTTCCACAATATAAGACGTACGTGCTGTTATGATTGCTGTTAATAACCCTTCTTTTCTTAATAAGGCCATTCCTTGACCATCTTTAGCGTTAAATATTTTTATTTCTTCGCCTTTGTCGTTGTATATTATTTCACCGTTTGTTAAAACTCCATCCACATCAAAGGCAACTAGTTTAATTCTGCTTAATTTATCCTGTAATTTTTTAGACATTATTTAAAGTTCCTTAAAACTGTAAAACTGTTTTGTTTCCTCTTTAATTGTATATTTAAATAATTTCAAATAAAAGAAAAAAAACAGAAAAAATTTTTTTTGCTTTAATAAAATAAGCTGGTAAAATAAAAATAAAAAACTAAAAAATGGATATAAAAATAATTTAAGAAGAACTGGCAAGATGAAAGACTTTATAACAAAAGAAATACAAGATTCCTATAATGTTAAAGAAAATATTTTAAAAGATAAAAATATAATAGAAATTATTAGTAAAATATCTGAGGAAGCTGTTAATGCTTATAAAAATGAAAATAAAATACTTATAGCCGGAAATGGCGGGAGCGCTGCAGATGCTCAACATATTGCAGGCGAGCTTGTCAGTAGATTTTATTTTGATAGAGAAGGATTACCTGCATTAGCGCTTACAACAGATACTTCGATTTTAACAGCAATAGGAAACGATTACGGTTATGAAAATCTATTTGCCAGGCAAGTACAAGCAAATGGAGTTAAAGGCGATTTATTTATAGGTATATCTACCTCTGGTAACTCTCCTAATATAATAAAAGCTATTGAAGAAGCCAGAAAAAAAGAGATAATTATAATAGGTTTAACTGGTTCTAATAAATGTAAAATGGATGATCTGTGTGATTATATTATAAAAGTTCCATCCGCAATAACCCCTAGAATTCAAGAAGCTCATATTTTGATAGGTCATATCATTTGTGGAATTATAGAAAAAGAATTATTTATACCGCAAAGTTAGTATAAAACCTAAAAAGCCTTATATATGCATAAAAAAATAAAAGAATTAAATCAAAAACTTAGGCAAAAAAACATAGAAGTAAAGGTCTTAGAGCTTTTGCTTAAGAAGACAACCCTTGCTTCTTATCCTACAATACAGGTTTACGGCATAAATAACAGTTGCAATTTGCGCTGTAAAATGTGCAAGGCTCGAACCACAGGCAATAACGCAAAAGAATTTAAAAATATTAATAATATTATAGAAGCCTTGCCTTATGCTAAAGAAATACAACTAACAGGCATAGGTGAACCATTATTATATAGTAACCTTGATGTATTGAGTCAAATTGTAGGGCAATATCCTGACAATACTGTTAGTACTATAACAAACGGATTATTGATAGATAACAAACTAGAGGATTTAAAAGGTTTTACAGACATAACTATAAGTTTTGACAGTATAAGTAAATCTATCACGGAATCACTAAGGACCGGCTCTAAATTTGAAAAAATTATAGGAAACACAAAGCTGCTTAGGGCAACTTATCCTGATAAAAAAATAGGCTTTTCTACAGTTATATCAAGACTAAATCTTAACGAAATAAGCGAGATTATTAAATTATCAATTGATTTAGGTATTAATATTATAGATTTTAACCCTATAAATTCACCTGATGACTTGAACTTTTTAAATTTAAAACAATCTGACTGGGACTTATATAATCAGCAGGTAGAAAAAGCTTATGAAATTTTAAATACAGAAATAATAAAGCAGAATAAATCTAGTTTTATTAACTTTTTAGCAGCAAATAAGAATAAAAAGATTTTATTTTATGGCGCAGGTAGATTTGCTAACAAAATTATGGAGCAGTATAATCTTGATTTCTCTAATATACTGGGCTTTATTGACACCGACAATAATAAACAAGATCAAATGCTTGGAAGTTATAAAGTATACCCAATTATAGAATTATCTGCTTTAAATGCTGATATTGTTATTCTCACCACTAAAGAAACAAAAGATGAAACTGTTTTTATCAATAAATTAAAAGAAGAGAATAACTTGGATTTCCAAATTGTTAATGATTTATTTAAAAATAAAGTTTTAAGCCTTAAATTTAATATTTATAAAGGACATTTTGAAAAAACAAATGATACTTCATTAAATCAAAATAATATTTTTGAACAAATTGAAAAAATAGACCCGGCACCTTTAATATTAAAAAGCTTTGATAAAACCTTAAATGCAGATGATTTTAAAAAATCAGAAGAAGAAATATTTAATGAATTAACTAGCATTCTTGAAAAAACAGAAGCTACATACAATAAATTGCTGGAAGAAGCATCTCAACTTGATAGTTCATCTAAGTTTAAAATGCCATATTGCCTTGCACCATGGTTTTTCTCTTTTGTTAAGCCTGATTCTTCTTTAAAGCCATGTTGCAGGTTTAATTATTATTGCGGTAGTGTTGAGAATAGCAATTTTATGCAGGCCTGGAACAGCCAGGAATACATAAAATTAAGAAAAGCAATGTTTTTTGAGTCTAAAATGCCACAAAGATGCAAAGACTGCGTTTCTGGCTTTAAAACAATGTGTAAAGATGATGTTTTAAACATTATTTCCTTAAAGCTTGTCCAGCCTGCTCAACTACCGGCAGATCAAAGATGAAATCGCCTTTAATGGGCTGCCATTGTCCGCCGCCTTCATTATCAAGAGGTACCCATTCCTTACCGGTCAGATTAACTTTGCCGCTGTCAAGGCTTATAGAAATAATTTGATAATGATTATTGTATTTGATGCCATCTTCGCCGTATAGACTACCGGCGCCCAGGCTTAAAAATCTTCTGTCGGAATTATCTATTACCGGCTCAGATTCTTCAATGTGAGTATGTCCGTGCAGAAAAATCGCCCTATGTTGTAGCATTAAATTTGTAAACTCTTTTTCTTCTTCTTGCGAAAGCCAGTTAAGCGGATGGTGAGACAGAACTACAAATTGAGCCTTTTCGTTGCCTTTGCGCAAAGCCTTTCGTATATCTTTAACCGCTTCAAGGTATTGTCTTGAGCCGATAAATATATTTTTTTCAGAATGAAAACCTCTACAGGTAAACAAAGCAGAATTAATACCTACAATGACTATATCACCGAGCCTATATGTATACCAAGGACAGACTCCATTATTATCTGATGTAAAGCTGGAATTCACAGCAGCTAATTTATTTAAAAAATTTTGATAGTTAGAAAATTTATCAACAAAAATTCTAAAATTGTTATAGTCTTCAAGTATTTTATTTGAAGCTATTTCTTTAGAATTAAGCTGTTTTAACATAGTTTCAGCTAAAAGTGATACATTAGCATACTCCTGAACATCATGATTGCCGGGTACAAAGAAAAATTTCTCTTTTGGGCAGCCAGTTGCATTAGATATCTCATCAATTTTTTCTATGATTTTGTTATATTGGTCTTCTTCACCGGATGACGAAATATCTCCGGTAATTAAAACCGCATCAATCGAACTGTTTTCTTTATTCCAGCTTTTGAGATCTTCAAGAAACGGCTCAAAAATATTCTCTATAAAGCACTCATCCACATCCCTATAGTGCAAGTCGGAAATATGCAATAAATTAATTATATTTTCGGGTTGACCTGCACCCTTAACAGTTATAGCTGATCCAGCCTGTCTAACATCTTTAACTTCTTCTGATAACTCTATAACATTAGATATATCAGGCCTAAGCTCACCCTTACCAGGCTTAATTAGTTTATCTAATGCCTCGGCTGCGGCTCTCCTTACACCCCAGTTTTCATCAGCCAGAAGGTCCTTTATAAGGGGGATATGTTCGGATGTTCCTATTTTGCC
>JANQLL010000177.1 GCA_028280605.1 Candidatus Gastranaerophilales bacterium | reverse complement strand
TTGCGAAGCGGGAGTGTTAAAAAGTGAAATGGTCAATTTTACTTTTTATAAACTCATTCAAAAGAGTAATCTGAAATTTAATTGATGAGCAGTATAAATGCCTTAAATAAATTATTTCCTTTTCTTGATAAACCTTTAGGGTTAGTATAAAAATTTATTTAAAATATATTAGAGGATAATGAGAAGTGAACTTTCATACTATCCTGTCTAATGTCTCTTTTCTCACCGAATGGGAAAGCAAAGTTAACATTACCTACCATATATTTTGTAAATGCATAGTTAAGTCCAAAGCCCGCACCTTGCAGATAGTTTCTAAAGCTTGCAGAATCTCTGCTGTCTCTGCGGTCTTTTGCATATCCCATATCGTAGAATGTGATAAATCTAACTCTATCTTTTAACCTTATTTGCTCATTTATTTGAGGCAAGAAGAATATTGGAGTTCTTAACTCAGCACTCATTGAATATCCCTGATCACCTGTTAATAAACTTTCTTCATAACCTCTAACTGTGAATGCGCCACCAAGAGCCATTTTTTCAATTGGTCTTAACGGATCTGATGCTAATTGTGTATTAAATCTAAATACACCAAGCATTCCTAACGGTAAATTTTGTAACCTCATTAATCTTGTGGTTAGCTTTGTAAATGCACTCTTTGCTACGGTATTATCTGTGTCAGATGCACCAAATATTGGTAAACCGGCACTTAACTCTACTCGGGATAGCCACTTACCATAAGAATCATCTTTAGCTAAATTCAAACCGGTTCTTAATATTCTCAAGTCATATTTATTGCCGGAAAGGGTTTGTCCCATAATAGTACCGTTAGAGTGCCTAAAATCAAATCCAATATCAGAAGTTAAACTATATGTTTGCCCTTCTAATAAAGGTTGGAATAAACCTACATGATAGTTTTGGGAATCTGTTTTAATATTAGCGGGTTTTAAATCTTTCAAAAGTTTTACTTTTGTAAAGTTATAACCTAATCTTAGTTCGGTTCCTTTGCTTCCTAAAGGAAAAGCATAGTTTGTTCCTACACCAAACATACCACCTGTAAAGAATGTGGTAGCTGAAATTCTGTCACCATAACCGGTTAAATTTTCAATACCGGCAGTAACATTAGCTTTGTAGTCTCCAATATAGTAAATACCCATATTGTCAAAGCCAGCGCTTAGTGTTATCGGCGCTCTATCTTCAACATCAAGAATTATATCAGATGTTTCCGGCACTTCACCTTTTACTACTTTTACATTACCTTTTAAATAATTTGGAGCATTTAATTTATTTGCTGCCTTTTTAAGATAATTAACGTTGAATAATTTACCTTCTTTAACTTTCTTCTGAGCAAAAATATTTTTTCTAATGTAAGATTCTTTTGCCCACTTGTTGCCTTGAATCTTAACATTTCCAACTTTACCTTCCATGATATCAATCTTAATGATGCCATCAGCTATTGTTTGAGGCGGTAAATAGGCTATAGAAGTAATATAACCCTTCTCTCTGTAGAGTTGGGTTATTTCTCGAGCTATTTCATGAACATCGCCAATTGTTACAGTAACACCGATTAAGTCTTCTACTTGTTTTTGCAAGTATGAAGTTTTAAAAACAGTGTTTCCATTAAACTCTACACCTTTCAACTCAAAAGTTTTGTCAGCATACTTAGCACTACCGGCATCTCTTTGCTGAGTTCTAATTTTTAGCTTCTCTCCAATATTTTGTTTATTCTTGTACTTTTTAACACCTTGATTTACTGTATCTTCAGGAGTGTTAAACTTACCTGCTTCGATACTTTTAAGAGGTCTAACTGCATTTTGCGGCACTGCCTGTGCGTTTACACTATGCATAACGCCTAACATTACTGAAAATAACAAAGCTCTTCCAATGAGTTTTTTGTTTTTAAAGTTTCCGTCTTTCATTTTAACCTTCCTAAACTCTCATCATTTCTTACAAAATAGTATTTTAAAGTTAATTTAATCCAATCAATTAACTATTTAAATTACATCTAAAAGCATAATTATCATTATAAAGTCTGAACATAAACTTTATTTTAATATACTATCTTAAAAAAGCAAAATCTCAATACAGTAGCTATATTAGTTATATATTGACCATGTTGCAAACAAAACACCTAAACGCTTTTATACATCATTGTCTACAGATTTATATTACAAACTACACTTAAAAAATTTACATAATTATTTTTCAAAAAAATCAATTATCTCTTAATTAAACCTATAGCACAAAAAACAAACGTTTATACCTATAAAACACTAAATTATATTTTATAAATTATTTTCTAAATTAATTAAATAACAAAAATAATTCTCTTATCAATTTAACTGCAACCACTGCTGAAACATTTGACACGTCATAACCAGGTGAAAGCTCTACCACATCGATCCCTACAATATTTAAACCTGTCATTTCTTCTAGATAATTTAATAAATCTGCAAAGCTAAATCCTCCAGGCTCCGGTGTACCTGTGCCACAAAAAATGGAAGGATCTAATACATCCAAGTCAATGGTAAGATATATAGGTTTATTTTTGATTTTATCTAATTTTTTAGAGAAATCATTAATATCTTTAGCAAGGGTGTTATATGATTTTATTAAATCAAATTCTGATTTCGACCCTGAACGAATGCCTACCTGAATAATATTTTCCAAGCCAACAAAGTCAGACACACGTCTAATTACAGTCGCATGAGATAACTTTTCTCCCATATAATCATCTCTCAAATCGGTATGCGCATCAAAATGAACAACAGCAATATCATTATATTTTTCAAAACATGCCTGCACTGCCGGCAGCGTTACAAGGTGTTCTCCACCGATGCCAAACCACTTTTTATTAGCCGCATAAACGTCTCTAGCTGTATTTTTTATAATATCTAAAGTTTTGTCCCTATTGCCAAAAGGCAAGTCAAGCTCGCCCGCATCAAAAAATTTAACTTCTTTAAAATCTTTATCAATTAAAGGAGAATAAGTTTCAATCCCCCAGGAGGCAAGTCTGATAATCTCAGGACCAAATCTTGTTCCCGGACGATAAGAACACGTACCATCATAAGGAATGCCAACCATAACCCAATTTGATTCATCAAAGTTTTCTGTTGCACACATCCAGTTTTTACTTACAAATGAGGCTGAAAGCATTTTACCTCCCCTTTATTGACTTTTTCTTTATTTAATTTTACTTCCAACAACTAATGAGATCAAATTTTTAACATTTTATTTTTTTAAAATAAGAGAATTGAAAGGCCATAAAGTATTAAAGAGCCAAGCATTAACCTTAGCTCCCAATGGCTTAAACTACCCAATTTAAAAAATCTTTTTGTAAGTGTTTTATTTACATTAGTTGATGAGATATTCATTTAGATATACTTTTATACTTTCTAATATTTATATTGAGGTAGTGATAATTTATTTTGCATTTTTTGCTCCATATTAATGTTCATATAGCCTAACATTTATTTCAAAAAATTTTTTGCTTGTTGTTTTAGTTATACAGCACCTGCTCCATGCAGAACTTTTGAGGCAACTTCTTCTACCGTGTTCAACGATTTTCCTATTTGATAAACCTTTTCATCCATGATTTCTGTAATTTTTTCAGGAATTTGCCCGGTGTCATTTAATGTTTG
The DNA here is from genome assembly GCA_028280605.1 of Candidatus Gastranaerophilales bacterium. GTDB lineage: Bacteria > Cyanobacteriota > Vampirovibrionia > Gastranaerophilales > JANQFW01 > JANQFW01. Next base: position 6,991 of record JANQLL010000177.1, on the reverse strand, counting down.
AGCAATTGCTACCGCAAGATCTTTAGGATCTTTAATAACTGCTAATTTCTTTTCTTGCGCAATGCTGGTTATAGAACTTGCCAATCCGTTCTTAAATACTGAATCTCCCAGCGTAGCAGCATTTACTTTTCCGCTTATCCCCTCAAGAGTAATAACTTTGTTTATCACTTTGTCAATGTCCTTATACTTCATTTCCAATGGGATATTAGGCCCTCTAAATGTTTTAAATCCATCTTTCCTAAACTCTGCAAGCGTATCTGTTAATTGTTTCTTGACAACCTCCGGGGACACGTGATTCATTTTAAAAGTAATCATTCTTCTAAGAACCGCATCGTCCTTAAACGCAGCAGGCTTTGAGTTGCCTGTCATATAAAATAAAACTTTCATTTGTCTTTGCGCTTTTTGCAACGTAAAATGACGCGCAAGAGCCACCAGGCCTATCGTAGCTGCAGCAATACCTCCAAATATAGATAAATTCTTGGCACTGTAAAGCTCTGTTTTATCAGTATCAGCTTTCTTTTTAGCTTTGCCATGAACTAATTTAAGAGCAGCTCCACCAATAGCGGCGGCAGCTCCCATAGCTGCGTAAGTCTTGCCTGTAGCTTTTTTGAATGGAATCATTAAATTATCTTGCAGTACTGTTTTTAAAAGATCGGGATTAGTTAAATCGCTAAACGCAGGGTTGGTAATTTCATCTGCCATAATCTTAAGCGTTTTAACTTCGCCATTTCCTTTAAATTGACGATCCATTTGCTTAAGAATTGCTCCGGAGTCTTTGCCTGCAACAAGATCTTGCAACATATTCATTATTGTAGAAGCGTTTTCCTGGCTTGCGTTCACGCTTAGTATATTATTCTTCTTCTCAAAATCACCTAATTTAAAGAAAAGATTGCTAAAGAAAGTTTTACCCGTGCCCGGCTTGCCTTCCATAAAAAAGATTCTTGACGGCTTGTCCGAAGTGCTTGTCAATAAGCCCTGACCTGTATCAATAGCTTTTTTAAGTCCTGTATGAATCTCTTCAACCACTTCGCCTTTGTCATTTTTTATCTTTATAGAGTCTCTTAACGTTGAATAAACATCATCAGCTTGTTGTTTGTGAGCTAAAGATAGATCAGGAGCCGCTTCCAAGGCATTATTGTAACCCATTAATTTTCGAATTCTATTAAATGCATTGTACCCCAGCATTCCAATTCCGCCCATAGCACTTAAAGCGATAACAGGAGCCAAGCTTTCCGATGCCATAAGCTTTCCGAATTTCGCTAATTTTTCTCCGGCCGGCGGTTTTTTGTTTTCATATCTATACAGAACATCATTATCCTCTAAATCTTTAATAATCTCTTTATTTATAGGCAAAATAAGCTTTTCTTTTTTTCCGTCTTTTAACGTTACTATAGCCTCTGAAAGTTTATCGTTGGTGTAACCGATTTTTACAGCTTTAATTTTCCCTTCCGCCAATTCATCTTTAAATTTTGTAAATTGACTATCCGGGTGCGAGCAATCATGTTTTTTCCTTTGACTGCCACAATTTCCTTTTCCTTTACACTGACCGCCTCTATTTGCTATAAAAGGCTTGGGGGCTAAAAAAGAATTATAAATTCCCATGACGATTATCCTTTATATTATTTATTATATTTGCTGTATGTTTCATTATTAACAATACTGAAAAAACGCTTAACGATGTCTTTGTGACATTCCATCCAACGCATTTTTTCAAGTTCTTTTCTATTTTTTTAGCTACATTTTGCGATTCTTTTATCACATATTCTGCTCTTTTAGTGCCTACTTGCTGACCGGACTTGTCGCCAAGAGCTTTCCACAGCCTTGTTATTGTCTCAGCTCCAGAAGAACGAGTTCTAAGTCGATCTCTTACGACCCTTTCAGAGTCGCCTATTATTCCGGATAACAGAGGCGACATTTGCAAACGCCCTGATGAGTTTGTAAAATCTGTTAATTTTTTGTATAAACTTGATGACACCTTCTGAAAAGCATTAGCTCTTTTTTTAGAAAACCTACCTGGATATTTAAATAAATCTCTTATTCTTGCCCCATTAGATCTGTCTCTTAAAATTTCGCCAAATTTTTTATAAGCGTACTCTTTGCCGGAAGGGTGATAATAAGTGAATAATCCATGTCCAACCCCGATACCTAACGATGTTGAGACAATGATTGTATTAGATAACCCTTTTTTCTGCTTTTTTTTGTCTATTTCTCTAACCTGCTGAGGGTTTTTCTTTATTGGAGGTTTGAACTTATAATTTTTCATCGCTTTAACATTTTCTGTTTTATGTTTTTTTTTAACTAATTATTTATTTTTTGCCGGCACAAAAGCCGGGTCGCAATCCTGATAACCGTCATCTGTATCCCCGGCTATATGCAGGTTCCTGTTTTCAGTTACCCCCGCTCTTATGTTGTATAATAGATCTTTTATCTTCTCTTTGCCATCCTTGGAATAGTCAATTGTTATAGAATAAGGGATACCATCACCTTTAACGTGATGAACTGGAGCTAAGGACTTAAAGCCTAAGCCTCTACACCGGTTAAGTATGTTAGAGGTTTTTTCAAATATTTTTGTTAAGTTTTCAGGATAGCGTTTTATTAGTTCACCAGGCTCTCCCTCGCTTCTTTCAAAATAATTAATTACCGAAATAACAGCTTTTAAACGCTCCGCTTTAATAGCTTTATTTAATTGCTCGGAATCTATGTCAGGATCTTCTGTATCCGGGAGCATTGCATAGTCAAGCCTATCTTGATTTCCTATAATATTATCAATTTGCTTTTTTGCCTCTGTAGAAACGTTAAATCCTTGTATCGCTTGATATTCCTCATCATCTTCCGGATTACCATTTGGCTTCACAGCCAGCTTCTTCGGGTCAAATTCAAGCGGTTTAGCTTTAGGATCAATTTTCTTTGCCTCCCTTATTATTGCGGAGTTAGCCGCTTGAAGAAGTCTTAATGTCGCTAGCTTTATTTTCTTATCGGAAAGAACAGGTCTTTTTAAAAGTTCTTGAGTCTCCTTAGGCAATTTTTCCATAAGATCTTCAGTAAGCAAAATTTGAACTTTTCCTTCATTTGGTCTGGTAGATTTTAATGGCTTACTCTTATCAACATTTCCATTTTTATCAAACCTAAGAGGCCTTGATTCAATATTAATATTTTTATCCGCTAAAGTTGCTATAAATCTCTCCAGCGCACTAAGTTGAGCGTTAGAGCTTTCCATAAACTTGTAATTATTTGCGTCTTCTATTGTTACATATTTATCTCCATCAGCACTTTTTATGCTTGACGTCATTATGTAGCCATAGGGCAAAACAGGAGCTTTATCTGAAAACTTTTGTCTGTCCTCTTCGCATACGCTATGCGTAACTAAATTTCCATTTTCATCTTTATCAACCTTACCCTCCAGCTTTTTCTCGAATGCCTTCTGTTCTTTTTGGTTGGGAAAAAGAAGTTTCCAGGCCACTTCCGGGATTTCATCCGTATCTGTTGACCCTGATTGATGCTCTCCAATATCCGGATCAAAGTTAAAAGAAGTTAAGAAATAAATATTTCTGGCAGGATTTGCAAGTGGATCAGAGTCTTTATTTGCAAATGGATCATAAGTTTCAGTAATAAATTCACGGTTTTTATCTAATATATTATAGTGCTTGCCATCTAGGAATTTATTATATTTGTCGTATAGTTTTTTACTTGTCTCAGGTTTTAGAGGTCCATTATCCTCTATATAGTCTTCCATATCGCCTTCTGCATCAACCTTTGCTGCATCGCTTTTAATACGATCCGTCATTTGTTTTTGCATTTGAGCGTAGGTTAAAAACTGTGTTCTATTCCCTGCATCAAAAGGTATAGGTGGACTTTGAGCTTTAGCATTTTTAACAAGCAAATTGTATAATGCGTCTTTAGACGTAGGAGCAGGCCCAATATAATCAAAGTCATCCGGTACAAAGCTACCCATCATTTTGTTGCCTTCCTTAGTGCTTGCCAGTGCTGCCAATGCGCAAAACATACAGCCAAACGACACCTTTGAGCTTTTATAAGGACTCAACGCTTTTGAGCCGGACTCTTTGTTTCCCGGTTCATTTTTATGATTCTTATTTTTATTGCCCTGCTGTTTATAAGCGATAGCTGTATTTGAAAAATTTTTATTTATTAACATCTTTATTTATCCATTTCCTTTGGTTATACATGTTAGGAGATCCTAACACTTATTCATAAATGTATGGCAACCCTAACAATTTGTCAACATGTTTTTTATAACTTTTAATTTTTATTGTAATGCTTTGTTACAAAGAATAAATTAAGTTAAATTTACACTTTTCTTTTCGGCTTTGTTTGAAAAGCCGGGTCGAAACTTGGAGTAACTCTCTCTTGGGTCAGGCCCGCTCTAATGTTGTATAATAGGTCTTGTCTTTTCTCGTTGCCATCCTTGGAATAGTCTATTGTTATAGAGTATGGAATATTCTTACAACCAATGCTATGCATATATGGATCTACAGATTTAAAGCCTAAACCCCTCTGTTTATTAAGAATATTTGTTGCCTTTTCAAATATTTTTGTTAAATTTTCTGGGTATCGTTTTATTGGTTCTTGACGCTCTCCTTCATTTCTTTTAAAATAATTTATTACAGAAATAACCGCCTTTAATCTTGCGCCTTTGATTGCTTTATCTAACTCTTCAGAATCAATATCAGGATCATCTGATTCTGGTTCCATAACCTGTACAAGCTTTTCCATATCGCACAAATAATTATCAATTTTTTTCTGCTCTTCTTCTTTAGCGCACAATTCTTTAGCCTTTGGATTGCTTGTAAGATCAAACTCTAGCTCTTTAACCTCTTCAATTTTCTCAGGGGATATTACTTTTTTGGCTTCTCTTATTATTGCGGCATTAACACTCTTAAGAAGTTTTAGTGTAAATAGCTTTAACTTTTTGCTGGAAAGGACAGGTCTCTTGAGAAACTCTTGAGTTTCTTTGGGTAATTTTTCCATTAAGTCATTTGTTAGTAAAACTTCAACTTCACCTTCTTTTGGCCTGGTAGATTTTAATGGCTTACTCTTATCAACATTTCCATTTTTATCAAACTTAAGAGGTCTTGATGCTATATTAATATCTTTATCAACTAAAGTCGCCACAAATCTCTCTAAAGCGCTCGATTGCGCATTAGAACTTTCCATAAATTGATAGTTATTAACATCTTCTATTACTACATATTTCGTCCCGTCTTTGCCTATCCTGCTGGATGCCATTATATAGCCAAAAGGCAATATAATGGCATAAGAGCATCCCCCCCTGTTTTCGATATTTCGTCGGTATCTGCACAGCCTGATTTATATTCTCCGAGATCAGGGTCAAAATTAAAAGAAGTTAAAAAATAAATATTTCTGCCAGAATACTTCATGTCTCCAGCTGTAATAGGATCGTATGTATCGGTAATGTAATGGCGATTTTCATCTAATATATTATTATTGCCATTGTCCAAATATTTTTTATATTTTGCGTATAATATGTCTGTTATGCCTTCTTTATCTGGACCGTTCTCCATAATATAGCCTTCTACATCTCTTTGAGACTCTACTTTTGCCCTTTCATTTTTGATGCGATCCATAAGCTGTTGCTGCATTTGAGGATAGGTTAAAAGTTGCGTCCCATTGCCACAATCAAATGGTATTGGCGGGCATTGCGTTTTAGCGGCTTTTTTCAGTCTGTGTAAGACGAGGTCTTCAGATGGGTTATCAGCTGATCCAATGAAATCATAACCAAATGAATCTTCACCCCTTATCATATCAGCAATAATTTTAAATGGTGTAAGTATTCCTAAAAATAATTTTTGGCCATGTTCTTCCCATTCATCATCGCTCTGTAAATCTTTAATGAAGGAAATTATGGGCAGTGTGCCTGTTGGATCTAACTTTGCTAATAGATTTATAACTCCTCCAATCACTGTTGCTTTATTCTGATTGCGTCTATTTTCTCTGCACTCTTCTGCTGTATTCTGAGAATAAGTACCAAAGCTCCAGCATTGACTGCCTCTGTGATGATCCGTAGCTAAAAGAAACTTCCTTTCGAGTATGTCACATATTCCGCATCCAAAAGCTACTTGTGAGTTTTTGTTATTTTTTACTTTATTTTCGGTTTGATTTTGCTGTTTTACGGGTGCTTTCTTTAATGAATGTTGTGTTCTTAGTATCATTTTTATTCCACTCCTTTTCTTTTATAAAATATATTTATTGAGGATTTCTAACATTTAAATTAATAATGTAAGGCACTCATAATGTTTTATCAATAATTAATTCACTTTTATTTACAAATGTAACTCAAATGGACTAACTCAGGTATAAGTTATATTTCAAGGCTTTCAGCAAAGTTTATAAAAGCAGCAATTTCTTAAAAATATTATAAACTTTGTAACAAATTTGAATTAGCATTAAGCAGTTATTTTAATAATGTGCTATAATGATATATAGAGTAAATAATTTATATATGGATGTATTGGCATATGATATTAGCACAATATCTAAAAACTTTATCAGCTGTTTTATGGAATATAATAATATTCTTGTGTCCAACTATTGCTTTATACTGTTTAGATGCCGGAGAAAAGCTTTCTTTGTTCGGCTATAAGCGTATTTATAATTATTTTTCTTTTATATTATATAATTTAAAAAAATTTAAAAATAAAAAAATATTAAAAAATAAAAATAATAGCACTGTCGCAAACTTGACAGTGTCAAACTGTATATATAAAAACAAAAACTCTGTATCAAATAGAGTAAATATTAATAATACACTAATGAATAAAGCTTTAAAAAGCTTTAAATTGCTCCATATCAAGAAATTAAAGGATGCGCTAGCCACGCAAAATTTAATTTCAAAACAGCACTTTTTCCGCTTACAGGATAAGTGTGCCTATTTATACCCCTTTTGTAAGCAAAAATCATTGCAGTCAATAAATCTTTAATTTTTACATCACATACAGTTGAATATTTTTTTTTG
>JANQLL010000163.1 GCA_028280605.1 Candidatus Gastranaerophilales bacterium | reverse complement strand
TATACAGCTCATCAATTAAATCTCAGATTACTCTTTTCAGAGAATAGTTTATTTTATTAACTTTAACTCGATTTAATAATCTGAAAAGTATTTTAGTGGAAGTATATTTTAATTTATTTTGAGGGGAGTTTTGATATTTGAGCAAATTAAATATGTTCAGGATAAAATTAATAATAGAACAATACAATTATGGAACATATTAGTATTTAATGTAATTTATTTTAAATAATACTGGAAGGTAAGGTAAATGTTAAAACTGAAAACTGAAAACTATTACAATTTAGCTAAAGATAAAGTTTTTGAAGACTTACAAACAAAATTAACAGGATTATCAGAAGATGAAGTGGCAAAAAGAATGGCTGAATATGGCAAAAATATTCTGCCAAGAAAAAAGCCGCCAACTATATTTGAAATTATACTGAATCAGATTTTAAACCCATTAATATACATACTTATAGCTGCTGCAATATTTGCTCTTGTGGCAGGAGATATTAAAGACAGCGTATTCATCTTTTTAGTTATAGTTATTAATGCAGGAATTGGAGCATTTCAAGAATGGAAGGCAGAAAAAAGCTCGCAAGCACTTGAAAAAATGCTCAAAATAAGTGCAAGGGTTATAAGGAATGGCAGAGAAGTTTTAGTTGAGTCAGAAGAACTGGTGCCTGGTGATATTGTAATTTTAGAGTCAGGTAATAAAGTACCTGCCGATATGAGGTTATTTGAAATAAATAATGCCCGAATTGATGAGGCTTTGCTTACAGGAGAATCTGTTGCAGTAGAAAAAACAACTGATATAGTTGAAGGGGAATTATTAATAAGCGACCAGAAAAACATGGCTTTCGCGGGCTCTGTTATAACTTCAGGCAGAGCAAGGGGAGTTATTACTTCAACCGGGCTAAACACAGAAATAGGTAAAATTGCAGAGTCTATAACTTCTATAGACACTTCAAAACCTCCGTTGATAGTAAGAATGGAAAAGTTTGCAAAACAGGTAAGTATAATTGTGCTGTTAGCTGCTGCTGTACTTGCTGTCGTAGAAATACTAAAAGGCCAGCCTGTTAAAGAAGTGTTCTTCTTAGCCACTGCACTTGCAGTTTCAGCTATTCCTGAAGGGCTTCCTGCGGCCTTAACTGTTGCTCTATCAGTTGGTATGTCAAGAATGAGCGCTAAAAACGTTATTATAAAAAAACTAAGTGCTGTTGAGGGACTTGGAAGCTGTACAACTATAGCCAGCGATAAAACAGGTACACTAACAGTAAATAAGCAAACCGCAAAAGTTATTCAGCTTGCTGACGGTAGATTATTTCAAATAACAGGCGAAGGTTATTCCGGCGAAGGAGACATTTTAGATGAAAATAGCAATAAAATATCTCTGGGGCAGGATTACCGTCTGGATAGCCTTATTAAATCAGGTGTTATAGCTAACGAAGCTTCTTTATATAGAAGTAATGAAGGCTGGAACTCTCAAGGTGATGCGGTTGATATAGCTATACTTGCTCTTGGGTATAAAGCTGGATTAGATAGTATTTCAGAGTTTAAAAACGGTTTAAATATTATTTGCGAAATACCTTTTGAATCAGAAAGAGGGTTTTCTGCTTGTGTTTACGAACAGGACGGCAAACAAACAGTTTCAGTAAAAGGAGCTTTTGAAGTCTTATCAAAAATATGTGAAAACGACACAGATGTTCATAATAACTATATTTCATCTCTGGCAAGGCAAGGTTACAGAGTTATTGCATTAGCTGAAGGAAGTTTTAAAGAGGCTGCTGATCATACAAAATGCAATATAGAGGATATGACTAATCTTACTTTAACAGGTTTTATAGGACTTATTGATCCGTTAAGACCAGAGGCTAAAGAGGCTGCTCAAAAATGTAAAGAAGCCGGTGTAAGGGTTATTATGGTAACAGGTGACCACCCTGAAACTGCATACGCTATAGGTCGTGAACTCGGCATAGTAGATTCTGAAGAACAAATAATGTCAGGCAAGGAACTTGTTCATAAAAGTGACTTTAAAGAATTCATTAATAAAATCAATATCTTTGCCAGAGTTACACCTATACAAAAAATGGAGCTTGTACAAGCTCTTAAAGATACTGGTAATTTCGTTGCTGTAACAGGTGATGGCGTTAATGATGCTCCGGCTATTAAAAAGGCAAATATTGGAGTAGCTATGGGCTCTGGTACTGACATATCAAAAGACGTTTCCTCAATTATTGTCACAGATGATAATTTTGCTTCTATTGTAGAGGGAATTGAGCAGGGAAGATTTACTTATGACAATGTAAGAAAAGTTATTTACCTTCTTATTGCCACTGGTGCAGCAGAAATTGTTTTATTCTTCCTTTCTTTGATGTTTGGGCTTCCAATACCATTAGTAGCTGTTCAGCTCCTTTGGCTGAATCTTGTAACTAATGGTATTCAAGGTGTTGCCCTGGCCTTTGAAGCTGGAGAAAAAGGTTCTATGAAAATACCTCCAAGAAAGCCAACTGAGGGAATATTTAATCCTCTTATGGTAAAAGAAACTCTTGTGTCCGGTTTCTTTATGGCGGTAGTGGCATTTGGAGTATGGTTCTATTTGTTAAAAATAGGTTTTGAAGAAAATTTAGCAAGAAACTACGTCCTTTTATTAATGGTGCTTTTTGAGAACTTCCAGGTATTTAACTGCCGTTCAGAAAAAACATCAGCGTTTAAAATACCTCTAAAAAATAATTATGTGTTAATTATTGGTGTATTATGCGCATTAGGTCTGCATATCCTTTCAATGTATATCCCTGTAATGCAGGATATTCTCGATGTTCAACCGATAGGCCTTGTTCATTTTGCCATTTTGCTAGGACTAGCATCCCTATTATTAATAACTATGGAAATATTTAAAATTTTAAACAAGGATTAATAAAAAAGAAGAATTCTTTTCGATTAAGAATCACCTTGATTAAGGTGATTTTTTTTGATCATTTATGATTTTTTATTTATATTTTTAATTAAGTTGCTCTTATTTGATCTCTGGGTGCTGTGTGTATAACATAATATATTAACTACTAAAAAAATACTTTATAGATTATTCAATCGTGTTAAGTTTAATAAAATAAGTTTAGAAAAAATACCTCTAATGTAACAGAAGGACAGGCAGCTATTGCACTACATTAATAACAGTAAACGCATGCTCAAATTGCTCCATATGGATTAATACACTTTGCACAGATCAATATAAAGAGACCATAGGGTTTAGGCCACCTGATTAAAGGTGCTAAATCATGCCTGATAACACCTGTGAAGTTTGGCTATAGTTACAGCGCAAAGCTCATGACAGTTAATGTCTGCTTGATAATTTAAAAGCATGTGTCTAAAACATCCAAGGGTCAATTAAAAGACTAAAACAATAAATATTACTTGAAAATATTTGACAAATTTCTGAATCGCCATGTTAAGCGTTAATCTTGGGATTTTTCTATTTTTACATTACAAAGCTTGTTAACAAAACTTAATAAAAAAACACGAATTTAAATATAGCCTAAAACATGCATTCAGCATGGATTAAGGGGTAGTATTAACAATACATGAAGACCTTTATACATTAAATGGTGTATATGCGAAACGTTTAAAAATGACAATAATAATATTAAGTTCATTGAAATTGCGAGATTAATTAATAGTAAACATATAAATATAGCAATTAATTTAAAAGCTGTAGACAGTAGAATAGAAAGGTGAGAAAAAATGAAAAAGTTTTTGGAATTTTACAATGAGAAAAAAAGAGCTTGTAAGGAGTTTTTTGAGGGGCAGCAACAGTCTAAAAAGACTAAAACTGCACAATCAGCAAAGGAGAAAGATGCAAAGAGTAAAAAGGATGTTTTGCTAGTAGATCAGGATTATAGTATTAATCTTTCTGAAATAGTAAAGCAGAAAAAAATTAAAAAACGCTCGGTAACCTTTAAGGTTAACTTAAATAGCAGTGTTGATGTAGAAGCGTCTATTATTAAAAATAATGAAACAATAATGACAATAGAAAATCACGACACTGTAAATGTTCCTGTTTGCAAAGAACAAAAAGTTGAACTTAAAGTAACACCTAAAGTAGAAAGCTCTGAGTTAAGTGATATTGATCTTGGTTTAAGATTAGGAAAAAGCAAGATTAATTATAGTTTAACTGCATATAGATTTGATTTTATTGCAGATTTGAATAAGGACAAAATAGTTAAGCGTGTACAAGATAAAGCTAGTTCATTGAGCAATGATTTAGCTGAAATAAGTGAGATTAATATTCGTAAATTCGGGCCTGATAATCACCCTGAGAGTTTAAAACTTAACCTTGAGCTAAATGAAAAGGATGCCAAAAAAGTTAGACTGGCATCTCAAAAAGATAATCAAGCAAAAGCTCTACTTGGAGAAGGTAAAAAATCTATTAGGCTTGAAGATAGTATGTTTAAAAATAATACTATGAAATTATATGCACAAGCCTTGAACCATCAGGATAAAAACTTTGACGGGCTTATCGATTTAAAGCTTACCACAGATATGCAAGGTCATAATCAGAAAATGTTGAAACCTATTTATTCAAACGATCAAATGAATCCTTCAATTTTAGATATCACATTTTTTGTAGATCCTAGAATAGAAAAACCAGTTGAAAAGCTTGTAGAGAAAAAAGAAATAGAAAAACCCGTAAAAACAACTGTAGAGATTCCAAATATGCAAGAGCCTAAGAAAATAACTACTACAACAGCTACAGAAGTGATTGATGATTCAGCTTTATCACTTGTAAAACAAGCTGAAGAAATAGTCCAAAAGGTATGCACAAGAACTGAATCTTCACCTGGCTATTTAAACAGGCCGAGCGCTAGAATACAGGATAGAAACAGAAATCGTATTTCTAAGAGGCGTAAGGATCAAAAGAAAAGAGCTAATCTTGATATGGCGTTTAAAATTCCTAGAGACAGAGAATTAGCTACATTACCTAACTTCAGTCATCATATATCTAACTTTAGTTATAGCCTACATACCAAAACAAGCGCTAATAGATTACCAGCTGCTTATATGAGTAACGAAGTAAGAACACTGGTAAATCGTTTTAATAACAAATATAGCTCTAGTATAAGATAATTAATATACTAACTCAAAAATACTTTTCAGATTATTCAATTCTGTTAAATCTAATAAAATAAACTATTTTCTGAAAAGAGTAATCTAAAATTTAATTAATGAGCAGTATATATAGCTTTTAAAATTTACTTTCTATCTAATAAATTAATATATATAAAAAAATCACCTCAGCATAAAAGGTGATTTTTTATCATATATGCTTTTATGATTTTACAATAGGATTTATTACTTTAATCTATTCTGTTTGTTATTACAGTTGTTGAATTATCTGTTTTAACTAATTGATGGTTATTGTTGTTTTTTTGCTGCTCAATATACATATTATTAT
>JANQLL010000115.1 GCA_028280605.1 Candidatus Gastranaerophilales bacterium | reverse complement strand
CAGAACGAATGGCTCATAATTAAATCCTCCTTTTTGACAACATTGTCATTCAGGAGGATTCTTTATTTCAAATCTATTTTTTATTTCCTAAATTCCTGACTTTATCAAAAAAATGATTAAACTCATGGTTATCTTTTTTAATGATATATGTCATAAATCCAGCCATACCCGCAACTACAATACTTGATATTCCTGCACCAAGTGCTGCTAAAGTCTTCTCTGTTTTTCTTTTTATAGGATTTTCGTATTCAGAATCTTTTTTGCCTGTAAATCTTAAAGGCTGACTATTTTGCTTTTGTATCTGGGCATTTCTGTGTTTCATACCTACCATGCTGTTAGATGTCATTGAAACCATCATTCTCTCCTATTGATAGTTTTTTTATATTTTATGCACTTAGGAAAAAGCCTTTTGTAAATTGGTTAAGAGCAGTGTTTTGTTTTAAATCAGTGGCAGGTCTGGACCTAGCCATACGCACTTTCATATAGTTTTCTTGCTGATTTTTATTACCATTCTTAACTTTTTCATCTATTTGTTCATACATTTTTTGCTCTGCGGAGTTTTCCCTTATAAAGACATCCATTTCTTTTTTACGCCTAAAGAAATCAATATTTGCCTTGTAAATATTATAAGGTAGTGTAAATACAAATGTAGCAGCTCCAACAATCAAACCAACCGTTGCAGCTTTTATCAATGGATTATCATCATCACTAGCTGCTCCACAGGCCAGAGCATGTATAAATGTTCTGAAACTAACTCCCGCCGCTCTGTAAATACTTTTAGATATAGCATTAAAGTATTCCCCAACTTTATTTACAGGATTTTTATACTCTTGACTATTCTCTTCTTTTTTGTTTGAAGATTTATTTACTGCACCTGTAAAAGCGCGTTGCAGATTTTGCTTTGGGTAAGCTTTGGTAAAATTCAATTGTTGAGATGCTATTAAAGACATAATAATCCAATAAAGTCCTTATTTAATTTAACATTAACAACTCATCTATGAGGAAAATAGACCTATTCCATTGCCGTTTCTACCGGCTTTGTACTTAAGGTAGTCATTAATATTTTTATCTAAAGGTACTTCTGGATCTTTTGTATTCTGATCTATTTGCTCTGATAAACCTGTTTCAACGGATTTCTCCCTAGAGAAAACATCCATTTCTTTCTTTTTAACAAAACTGTTAACACCAGCATTATATATCGCAGAAGTTACTGTAATAGCAGCAGTTGCTAAACCTGCACCAACCCCGGCAATGGCACCCCACATTTTTGGATTATTATTTTTGCCCTTTAATATACCATGAGTTACAAAACCTACCATCGTACCAACTAACGAACTGAATACACCTGCGCCTACCGCAGCTAATGTTCTTTCCGTTCCCCTACTCACCGGATTTTTATATTTACTATCATTTCTGCTGGTAAATCTTAAAAGTTGGCTATTTTGTTTTTGCATAGGTGCTTTTTGTTGTTTTACAGCAGCCATGTTATTAGAGATCATTGAAACCATCATTCCCTCCTGGATTTCTCATGTTGTCGTAAGGTTATTTTCAATTACTTATTATATATGTATTAAAGCACTAAATTTAAAAAATTGATATTTATTTATGTTTTTTAACACAAAAATTAATGTTTATAAATAGTTAAACCGTGGCAATATTCTCTACGAAGTCTTTGATTAAATAATAAAAATCCTTTGAAATCCAAAGGATTTTTTTGAACTTTTATAAGTTTTATGTATAATATTAACGTTTTGAAAACTGGAAGCGTTTTCTTGCACGTTTTCTTCCGTATTTTTTACGTTCTTTCACTCTGGAATCTCTGGTTAAAAGACCTTCAAGCCTTAGTATTGATTTATACTCAGATGCCTGCTCAGATTCTATTTGCAATAGTGCTCTGGAAACACCATGCCTGATAGCACCAGCTTGTGCACTAATACCACCACCAAAAACTTTTACTCTAACATCATAGTTAGCTTCATTTTTAGTAAGTACTAATGGCTGGTATATCATCATTTCTAGCGCAGCACGATTACCAAAATAATCTTTTAAAGTTCTTCCGTTAACAAATACTCTGCCTTTGCCCGGTACCAGTTTTACCCTGGCTATTGCACATTTTCTGCGACCGGTTCCATTATATTCTTTAGCAGCCATTATTTAATAACCTCCAATTCTTTATATTCAACAGGTTTCTGTGCTTGATGCGGATGCTCACTGCCTGCATAAATTTTTAATTTTTTCAGTTGCTCAGCACCTAATGTGTTATGAGGTAACATACCTTTTACAGCTTTCATTAATGCTCTTGTAGGATGTTTCTCCATCATGTCTTTCAAGCTGATTGATCTAAGTCCACTTGGAAAACCTGTATGATGACGATAAAATTTATCAGTCATTTTTTTGCCGGTTACGACAATTTTATCTGCATTTATAACAATAACAAAACTGCCCATATTAACATGCGGTGTGTAATCAGGTCTGTCCTTACCACGTAAAAGATTAGCAATTATTGTAGCTAAACGTCCTAACGTTTTGCCTTCAGCATCAATTAAATACCATGTTGCTTCAACTTCACGAGGCTTTGCAGAATAAGTTTTCATAATTTATTGCCTCCATTTTTATATCTAATAGTTTATTATATTCATCTTTATATCCAACTTGCATAAAAAATAATCCCTCAGGGCTAGCTGTAGGACCAGCAAATCTTCTGTCTTTTTCTTCCAATACATATTTTATGTGCTCTGCAGGATAAATTCCTTGCCCAATTTTTAAAATTGTTCCTATTATAATTCTAACCATATTATAAAGAAATCTATTTGCTATTAAATCAATATATATAATATCCGCATCAGTTTTACATTCTGCATGATACATATAACACTTTTTTGCTGGATTCATTGATTTTGTTTTCTTAAAACTGGTAAAATCATGAAGTCCTTTTAAATAACATAAAGCCTGATTTATCTTATCGACATCCAATTTATGATTGACGTGTAATGCTTGTTTTATCCACACTGAACGTTGCGCATTATTATTTATAATATAACGATACCATCTATATAATGCACTTTTTTGGCTATGAAAATAATTATCTACTCTCACTAATTTGGATATACTTATATCATTAGGTAATATTGAATTTAGCGAGTGCACAAGCTTGTATTCATCAATAGTTTCATCAGAATCAAAATGAACAACCTGACCTTTTGAATGAACACCTTTGTCTGTTCTTCCCGAAAATATCACATTTACATCTTGTGAAGTAATTGTTTTAATCGCATTTTCCACTTCTAATTGAACAGTTCGTTGCCGAGGTTGCTTTTGACTTCCGTTAAAATTCATACCGTCATACTCAACAATCATAGCATACCTGACTTTTTCACAGTCAGGTTTACTATAATTATTTATGATCATATCATTTTTTTGAGTCTGATTCATTTTCTACCTTTTATGACAGTACTTTTATACTTTTCATTAATTAAATTGATAAATTTGAGCTAGTATAATTAAAATTAAACTAATTGAATAATTGCCATTGGTGCTCCATCACCTCTTCTTGGTGGCAATTTGTATATTCTGGTGTAACCACCGTTTCTATCTGTATATTTACCTGCAATTGATATAAACAGTTTTCTTAATACAGTTTCTTTAGCCATCTTTTTCTCTTCGCTGCATTCACATTTATCATCAATATCATTGCAATTTATACAAAGATCTTTTCCGGTTTCCAGATCATATATAAATTTTAAAACTTGTCTTCTTGCATGAAGATCACCTCTTTTAGCTAAGCTTATAATCTTTTCAGAGTAATCCTTTAAAGCTTTTGCCTTAGCTAAAGTTGTTTGAATTTCATTATGTATAAATAATGAAGTTGCAAGAGACCTTAATAATGCTTTGCGTTGGTCTTGAGGTCTACTCAAACGATGTCTTTTTCGTTGGTGTCTCATTTTTAAATTATCCTTTTACTTACTCAGTTTCTTCATTAATGTTTTCTGGATTAGGAGCAAGTTTTAAACCAAAAGCATGCAGTTTTTCAATCACTTCGTCCGAAGACTTTTTACCAAAGTTTTTGATATTTAATAAATCGTGCTCAGACTTTTGTAATAAATCACTTAATGAGTGAATACTTGCTCTCTTTAAACAGTTGTATGCCCTTACAGAGAGGTCTAATTCTTCAATTCCAATACTTGGAGTTGTTGTTTCCTCTTCAGGTTCTTCTGGAGGAGGTTGTACACCAACTAATGGAGTTTGACCTGTTAGTTGAGCAATTGGTAATAAATGCTCTATTAAGTAATTAGCAGCTTGGCTAAGAGCAGTATTCACATCTACACTACCATTTGTCCAAATTTCTAATATCAATTTATCAAAATCAGTAATTTGTCCAACACGAGTGTTCTCTACTGAATAACTTACTCTTCTTACAGGCATAAATGCCGCATCTATTGGCAATACGTCAATTGGTGTATTACCTCTTGCTTCTTTTAACACTTCAGAAGTAACATATCCTTTGCCAACCTCTATAGTTATGTCAGCGTGAATACTTCCACCTTCTGCTATATTACAAATAACCCAATCCGGGTTAATAACTTTTACTCCGGCAGGCAATTCAACTTGTCCAGCTAGTACTGGACCTGGAGTATCTATGTCTAACCTTAAATTTTGCGGTTCCGCAGTTTCTGTTTTTACAACTAAGCCTTTAAGGTTAAGAATGATATCAATAACATCCTCTACTACACCCGGTATAGAAGTATATTCATGACTTATTCCTTCTATCCTTACAGCTGTAACAGCTGCACCTTCTAAGCTGGATAATAATACCCTTCTTAAAGAGTTACCCAGTGTAGTACCATAACCCCTCTCTAATGGCTCAATCACAAATTTACCATAAATTGATCCATCAGAATCAGTTGTCGTATTAACACACTTGATTTTCAAATCCATGATTGGCTTTATAACCTCCTAGATATTATTTTGAATAGTACTCAATGATGAGATGTTCTTTTGTTGTTGGATCCAACTCGTCACGTTCAGGCAGTGAGTCATACTTAATTACTAATTTATCCTTATCAACAACAATCCATCTAGGTGTTGCAGACATAGATATCTCTTCCATAATTGCCTTAAGTAGTTTTTGACTTTTAATTTTTACAGTTATTTCTTGACCAAGTTTTAGCCTATAAGATGGAATATCAACTTTTCTACCGTCAACTAAAAAATGACCATGTCTTATTAATTGTCTAGCCTGACTTTTGCTTGCTGCGAACCCAGCCTTATAAACCAAACTATCCAACCTGGAATCTAATATCTGTAATAGGTTCGTACCTGTTACACCTTGCTTACGCGCAGCTATTTTGAAGTAACGTGAAAATTGTTTCTCTGATATAATTCCAGATTTAAAGCGAAGTTTTTGCTTTTCTCTTAAGTGTAAACCATACTCAGATAACTTTTTTCTGCTTTGTCCGTGCTGACCTGAGCCATATGGTCTTTTGGTTATTCCACACTTTGCTGAATAACAACGTTCACCTTTTAAAAATAATTTTTCTTCTTCATTTCTACACAGTTTACAAACTGGTCCTCTGTATCTAGCCAACTTCTTTGACTCCTTTATTGTTATTTCACTTATTATTTATAGTTATACTCTTCTTTTCTTTGGCGGACGACAACCATTGTGAGGAATAGGTGTTTCATCCTTAATTAAAGTAATTTCTAGTCCTGCAGACTGAATTGATCTTATTGCAGTTTCTCTTCCTGATCCTGGTCCACTAACCAAAACTTCTACAGTTTTCATTCCTTGTTCAATTGATTTTTTTGCAACACTTTCAGCTGCTGATTGTGCAGCAAATGGTGTTCCTTTTCTTGCGCCCTTAAATCCAGATGTACCTGCACTAGCCCATGCTACTGCATTACCGTACATATCTGTCGAAGTTACTATTGTATTATTAAATGTTGATTGGATATGCACTTTACCCTGCACTACATTTTTCTTTTCTTTTTTTTTCGTCTTAGCTTTATTGCTTGCTTTAGCCATGATTAATTATATTCTCCTTTGGTTTTGGTTATTTTTTCTTAGAAACAGGTCCTGTCTTTTTTCCTCTTCTAGTACGTGCATTTGTTTTTGTTCTTTGACCTCTTGTCGGTAATTTTAATCTATGACGTTTGCCTCTAAAACAATTGATTTCCATCAATCTCTTGATATTGAGGCTTTCTATTCTTCTTAAATCGCCTTCTACTTGATAATTAGAAAGCTCTTCTCTTAGCTTACTGATTTCTTCTTCAGTTAAATCATCTGATTTAGTATCTTCTGAAATGCCACAAGCAGCAAGTATCTTTCTAGATAAAGTTGGACCTATTCCGTATATATAAGTTAGAGCTATTACCATACGCTTTTTACGCGGTAAATCCACTCCAGCAATTCTAGCCATTAATTACTCCTTTTATATATGTCTTATTACTAATTTGTTTCTTAATATTTAAATATGTAAGTTTCATTTATGTTGTGATGATTAGCCTTGTCTTTGTTTATGCTTTGGATTTGCACAAATTATAGCCACTTTTCCTTTTCTTCTTATAACTTTGCAATGCTCACATATTTTTTTTACAGATGCTCTGACCTTCATTATATTATTATCCTTTCAGCTAAAATTAACCTTTCAATCTGTAAGTAATTCGTCCCCTGGTCAAATCATAAGGTGTTAGCTCAACCTTAACTTTATCTCCAGGCAATATACGTATAAAATTCTTACGTATTTTGCCAGAAATATGAGCTAAGATCATGTGCCCGTTTTCTAGTTCCACCCTAAACATTGCGTTAGGTAAAGATTCTATGATTGTTCCTTCAAATTCAATTACGTCTTTTGACATTAACACCTCTAAATTTTAAAACACTCTAAATAAATTCTACCTAGAACATGGTTTTTTACAAGTCTTTTGTTACATTTTTCATTTTAAAAAAAAGTTTTGTAAAAATATTTAAGAAAATTTACTTTTGTTAACTTTTGACAGTAAGAATTTTAGGCTTATCATCAGTTATCAAAATAGTATGTTCAAAATGCGCAGAGTATTTACTATCATCAGTAACAACTGTCCAGTTATCATCTAACTCATGCACATCACCAGATCCTAGGTTAAACATTGGTTCTATTGCTATGACATAACCAGGTTTCAATACAGGCCCAGGGTTATCAGTTCTATAATTAAATATGAACGGATCCTCATGTAGACTTCTGCCCACACCGTGCCCGCCATATTGTTTGACGACACCGTAACCAGATTTTTGGGCCCTATCTTCAATCGCACCGCTAACTTCTCGCAATTCATTACCGGCAACCGCTTGTTCGATAGCGTCATAGAGTGCTGCATTTGTTTCTTCCAATAACTTTGATACTTCAGCACTAATATCACCTACAGGAATTGTTATTGCCGCATCTCCTATTAATCCACGATAAATTACACCAACATCAATACTTATGACATCACCATCTTTTAAAACCGTATCATTAGTTGGAATACCGTGTACAACTTGTTCATTTACCGAGGCACAAATTGTTGCAGGAAAGCCTCTATATCCTTTGAACGCTGGTATTGCCTTGTTCTCTTTGATTATTCGCTCTGCAATTTCATCAAGCTCTAAAGTTGTTAAACCTGGCTTAACAACACTTTGCATTACTTCGAGAACTTCGGCAACTATACTTCCAGCAGCCGACATTAATTTAATTTCATGCTTTGATTTTTTTGTTATCATTGTTTTTTTCTTCTTTGAAAAGATTTAATATATCATTAAAAATATTATCTATTGATTTTTCACCATTAATGTTTACTATCAAATTTTGATTGGTGTAATAATTAATCAATGGTTCAGTTTCAGTTTTATATGTTTGTATCCTTTTTGCAGCAGTTTCTTCTGTATCATCAGTTCTTTGCGTCAAGGTTGAGTTGCATATATCACAAATATTATCTTGCTTTGGAGGTTTTAACTTAGTATTATATTTTTCTCCACATTCAGGGCACGACTTACGATATGCCATTCTTGCGATCAAAATATCCTCAGGTATATCGATATTTAAAACAGCATCAATTTTGATGTTTAATTCTATTAATATTTCTTCTAAACCTTCTGCTTGCTCCAAGCTTCGCGGAAATCCATCCAGGATAAAGCCATTAGCGCAGTCAAATTTAGCTAACCTTTCTTTAATCATGCTTACTACGATCTGAAAAGGTACTAGCTGTCCATTATCAATTTGTTTTTTTGCTATTTTACCATTTTCACTACAGGAAGCAATTTCTTCCCTCAACAGGGCACCTGTATCAATATGTGGAATATTCAGTGTTCTAGAGAGAATACTTGCTTGAGTGCCTTTGCCACTACCTGGTCCACCTAAAAATAATACTCTTATACTCATTATTTTAAGAAACCTTCATATTGCCTAACTAATAAATGTGTCTTTATTTGATTAATAAAATCAAGCGCAACGCCAACCATAATTATAAGGGATGTTGCGCCTATCCCCTGAAGGGAAGTTATTCCTGTTAAAGCACTTGCAACCATCGGAATTAATGCAATTAAACCTAATCCAATTGCTCCAATAAATGTAGTTCTTGATAAGATTTTATCAAGCAAATCAGCAGTTGGTTTACCCGGTTTTACACCAGGGATTGAACTGCCATGTTTTTTCAAATTATTCGCAATTTCTTTTGGTTGCATGTTTGGCATAATTGATGCATAAAAGAATGTTAGTGAAAAAATTAACAAGAAATAAATTACATAATAGGGCAATTTAGCTGGTGAGAATATTTCAGTATTCACAAAAGTTGCTATAGTACTTAACATCCCTTGCTCTTTGCCCATAATATCTAAAACAGTAGCTGGGAATAACAATATAGCAATTGCAAAAATTATCGGCATAACACCGCCCGGATTTAATTTAAATGGTATGTGAGTGTTTACTCCACCATACACCTTATTACCAACTTGCCTTTTAGCATTGACCACAATTATTTTTCTTATAGCTTCTTGCATTACAACGATGAACAATATTGTAGCAAGGAATATTGATAATAGAATAACCAACGCGAGTTGCATTGGTGGATTTCCTGCTACAATTGCAGCTGTACTTTTCATATATACAGGTATCTGTGATAAAATACCAACAAATATTAGTAGAGAGCCACCGTTGCCCAGGCCTCTTTCAGTAATAAGCTCAGCAAACCACATCACTAAAATAGCACCTGCCGTCAAGCATATGAGTGCTCCGGCAAAAACCAATATAGGATTCAAATCCGGTAATATGATTGCCGTACCTGTTTGCCTGTATATAAATAATATTAATACCAACGACTGAAATAATGCCAGGCCTAAAGTTAAATATCTTGTATATTGAGATATTTTTCTACGACCAGCATCGCCTTCTTCCTTTTGTAACTTTTCTAATGGAGGAATTACAACAGCAATTAGTTGCATAATAATTGATGCTGTAATGTATGGACCTATACCTAATGCGAATACTGAAACTTTACCTAAAGCCCCGCCTGTAAACATATCAATGAAGCCAATAATATTGGTTCCACCTGCAAGGCTTTTAAAAGCTTCGCTATCTATCCCAAATATTGGAATCTGTGCTCCTAAACGGAACACAGCAATGATCAAAAAAGTAAATATTAATTTTTCTTTTAAACCCGAAGCTTGCCACATACCTGAAATATCTTCAGGTGTGGGCATTTTAACTTTAGCCATCTTAGATTACCTCAACTGATCCACCGGCTGACTCGATTTTTTCTTTTGCTGAAGGAGTAACATAATTAGCTTTAACATTAACAGCTTTGCTAATCTCTCCTTTACCTAATATTCTAAGTGCTTCGTATTTTTTTGATTTGATGTAACCTAATTCTCTTAATTTTTCAAAATCAATTACATCAGCTTCTATTTTATTAAGATCTTGTACATTAATTTCTGCGTACATTATAGTTCTAGGAGGTTTGAATCCTTTTAATTTAGGAAACTTTCTGTAGCTTGGCATTTGTCCACCTTCAAAGCCTTTTTTCTTGCTTCTTCCAGCTCTTTGACCTTCACCATTATGTCCTCTACAAGAAGTTTTACCCATACCTGAACTACGACCACGACCTTTTCTTTTAGGTCTATGAGTTGCACCATCAGCTGGCCTTAAATCATCTACTTTTAATATTGTATCTTCCATTGTTTTATTTACCCTGTTATTCTACTGTTACCATATGGCGTACTTTATTAATCATACCTTTTATTGTAGGTGTATCTTTTACTTCTATTGTTTGATTTAGCCTTTTAAAGCCTAAAGATTTAATTATAGCCTTAAATTTTTCAGATTTACCAATAAGGCTTTTCTTTAATGTTATTTTTATTGATTTATTTTCTTTCATTTTCTCTTTCCTCAACTACTACCCTAGCATTTCAGCAAGAGTTAAACCTCTGCTTTGTGCAACTTCTTTAAACGTTCTTAAAGTAGCTAATCCATCCAGTGTAGCTCTAGCTACATTTAGTGGGGAGTCAGAGCCTAATGATTTAGCAAGTACATTTTCTACACCGGCCAACTCTAATACTACCCTAGATGCACCACCAGCAATAATACCAGTACCTTCGGATGCAGGTCTAAGCATAACTTTACCAGCGCCTGCTCTACCATTGATTGGGTGTGTAATAGTCTTTTTAAACAATGGTACAGTAATCATATTCTTTTTAGCAGCAGCAACACCTTTTTGTATTGCGCCTATTACTTCACTTGATTTGCCCACACCAACACCAACTTGACCTTTGGCATTACCAACAACAACAACAGCTCTAAAGCTAAGTTTTTTACCACCTTTAACAACTTTAGTTACTCTTCTGATTTGGATTACTCTTTCTTTCCATTCAGATGATTTTGCTGCTGATGCTTGTGAGTCTTTTTTAGATGCATCTTTTTTGCTTGTTTTTGCTTGTTGTTCCACTTATTTCTAAACCTCTCTTTATCTTATCTATAAATCTATTTAATAAATTATTATTTAATTTAAAAGTATTTTATTTAGGGTTTATTCCTTCAATTTTGACACGTATTTATACAGGTTATTAATTAAATTTCAGATTACCCTTTTCTGTGACTAGTTTATTTTATTCACTTTAACTCGATTGAATAATCTGAAAAGTATTTTAGTGTTTGTATATTCATGCTAATAGCTAATCACTTATTAATCAAACCTAAAAAGAACAAAAAAATCAAGTAGAATAAATGTAATATATTTAGGTTTTAAAAATATTCTTGATTTAGCTTTTCGGTACTTAAATTTTACTTAAAAAAAATTTACTTATTAATAATTTACAAAAGTAATATTAAATTTAAATCAATTGGTATAATAATCGCCATCATCACTTGGATTTCTAAATTTGCGCCTTACCAAATCTGCAATATCCTTAGCTATCTTTTCTTGTGTATCTGCAGAGCAATTTTCTAACATTTGTATTGCAGTTCTTAAAGTATTATCAATATCATACCATCTGGCATTGCCTTTTTCGCATCTACCTTCTTCCACTGCAGTCATTATGTCATCAACTGAAAGATAAGTGCTATTCTCAATATTATGTTCAATGATAACTTTAATTAAGTTAATAGCAACTTGTATCTGAAACTTATCATCGGAAGTTTCCAGTATTTTCATAGCCTTTGAGAGGATTGGGTCTTTATCATACCATCTTCTGTTATTTTTGTTGTCTTGTGCCATTTTGTTAACCTATATTCAGCTTTGTTTAAAGATTACGCCATATCCACTTTTCGGATAACTCCAACTCAAGCTTTGCTTTTCGCAAGCAATTCTACATGCTCCACATTCTAAGCAATTTTCATATCCTACTAAAACTCTATTTGATTCAATATCCCATGTATATACATTAGCAGGACATATAAATGTACAAGTTTTTTTTATGCAGGTTACGCAATCATCTTGCTTTGGATGCAAGTGAGTTTTCTCATCAGGGTTATATTTTACAGTATATAACTTATCATCAATATTTTCAGGAATCAATTTTTTATTTTTGCTCATTTTAATAAAATACTCCTACCTATATTAGTAAATGCCAAAATATCTTTGATAATAGACAGTTTTCTCTCTTTTAGAATGCTGGATATAAAGCTGAAATATTTTTTTCGCTTAGGTATTCCGTCTATGGTTATAAATTGATTTAAAAATTCGCTTGCTTTTGCCGGATAAAAATCCGTTATAATTTTTTTATTATTTTTAATAAAGCTCATTACATTTCTATAAGTTTTTAAATCTTTCATCATAAAGCTTTCATCAATTTTTTTCTTGTAGAGAGATAGTGTATTTTCAGAGAAATCATTTTTTTTAAGAGCTGCTATCGCGGTTTCTGCTGCCAATTTTCCACTTTGCATTGCTAAATTTGTTCCCTCCCAATGAACATTATTAACTAGCATAGCAGCATCACCAACAACCATTACTCCATTTCCGTATAGTTTTGGGATACATTTATATCCACCTTCAGGAATGAGATGGGCAGAGTATTCCAACAATTCCCCACCTTTTATCAAAGACCTAATAGTAGGATGTTTTTTTAATTCATTTAATAAATCATATGTTTTTTTTTCAGAATCAGAGAGGTCATCTAATGATACGCCTATACCTATTACAACTGAATCCAGGTTTGTATAGATAAAGCCTAAGCCTACCATATTATTCATTGGATTACCTAAGATTGTATAGATGCTTCCACTGTTGCCTTCCAGATTAAACCTATCTTCTATTGTTTCCTTTGGTAATTTTATTACTTCTTTTACTCCAAGTGCTATATCTTTAGATTCAAAGTCGTTCCTTAAACCTGCCTTTCTTGCTAAAATAGAATTTACTCCATCTGCAATTATAATTAGCCTTGCGTAAAAATCTTCTAATTCGGTTTTAATTCCAACTATTTGACCATCTTCTTCTATTAAATCAGTTACCATTGTTTCATTAACTATGTAAGCACCTGCTTGTTCAGCTTGTTGTGCGCACCATCTATCCCATTTAGACCGTATAACCGTAAAACTATTAAACTTCTCAGCGTGCTCTTCATTTTTATAACCTAGTACTGTACCATAGTTTTCCCCAAGAAACGCAAATTTATGTTCAATGTTAAATCTTTCTACAGGTGCAGTTTTCCAGAATTCCGGAAATATCTCTTCTGTTGGCTTGCTATAAATGGCACCGCCAAAAACATTTTTGCTGCCGGGAAAAGATCCTCTTTCTATGACAACCACTTCTTTACCAGCTCTTGCTAGGGTAATAGCTGCTGCTATACCAGCGGGACCCGCGCCAACTATTACCACGTCAACATATTCCCTTTCCACCCTCTTCTCCTTTCCTCTCAAAAATTTAACTTTATTCCCAATACTGCAACTTGGTATTATGTATCTTAAAGTTAAAATTAGATCTCCATTTATACCAATAACATTATACAAGTATTTTGAGTTATGCAATAGCTTTCTTCTAATTATCTTACTAATAGCTCTTACATAATAAATACTATTTAAAAATATATTTGTTTTTTTATCCTACATTTAGCTATAAAAATTTTAATAAAAATAAATATTTCTAAATCTCTATGTCAAATTTCTTTTTCATACCCTTTTAAACATTTATACAGGTAATCAATTAAATTTCAGATTACATTTTTTAGAATATAGCCTATTTTACTAGACTCAACACGATTAAAGAATCTGAAAAGTATTTTTGATTTAGTATAATACTTAGAATCAATAAATTAGTGATTTGATATAAAAAATAAATTATAATTTTTAAAAATCTGATTTATAATATTCATAAAGTATTTTCTTCTGAAACTGACTTAACTGGAGTGCTATATGAGCATAAATTATTCAATATCACTGAAGCCAAATACATTTAATCCTCAAATGTCTAATAATATCAATGCAAAACCAAAATTATCCCTTCTTAATAACTCCAGGAAAAGTCAACATCAAACAAATTTTGGTGCAAGTGATTCTTTTATAAATAATCAAAAATTAAGGCGAAGAGAATTAAATAAGCATTTAAGAGTAGCCACCAGGGCTTATAACTTATCAAGATACCACGTGGCAATAGAAAACTATAAAAAATGTCTTGAAGTTAAACCAGACCTTTATGATGTTCAGCTAAAATTGGCCAAATCATATAAACAAATTGACAAGTTACCTGATGCTATTAAAACTTATCAAAATATTTTAATAAAAAATCCTGAAGATCTTGAAGTTTTAACACTAGCAGGTGAATGCTTTAAGGATCTGCATAAATATGAAAATGCAATTAAATATTACAAGCAAGCTACGAAAATCAACCCAAATTTTGACTTAGCACATAGAGCAGTAAAAGAATTAGATAACTTAATATTAAAGCAGTTTAATCCTAGCTTGGCTAAAATTCATAAGCAGCAGCATAAAAATGAAAACTTAAAACAATCTTTAGAATTATTAAAAAACAATGCGCCAAACGACTTGGTTCAAGCATTAAACGGTATTAATATTAAATTTGGTGAAACCAGTGAACTGGGTGGTCACTCAAATATTGCTCAATACGAAGATGCTGAAGCTAGAATTACAATATCTGAGTGTTATTGCTGGGCATCACCTAGAGTTGTAGCAGCATATTTAGTACACGAAGCTGTCCATGCAAAGGATAGAGACCCTTATACCTCTATAAAAGAAGAACAAGATGCATACAGAGAACAGGTTAAATTTTGGATAAATAATAATAAAAGAACAGAAGATCCCGAATTAGATTATGCTGCAGATCTGTATAAAAAATCCCCTAGGGAACTGGATAAAAGAATTGAAACTATATATGGATCCAGGGATTGCAACATAAAAATGGAATCACCTCATCACACAAGAGCATCTAAGAGCCCCATAAGAAGATTTTTAGCCAGTATTCCTATAATTGGAGAACTTTTTGAATAGTAAAATTATTTATATGTTTTATTTTTTTTCAAATTTATATATTATAATTATGTTAGTATTAATATTACAGCTTGGGGAAAGTAAATGAAGTTACGTTTTAAGATCTCAATATTATTATTAGCAAACTTATTCTTTATCAGCAGCAGTGCAAATGCTTATGACCCTGTTGCAATTGATAAATACAATCAATCGATTGACTTTAGTAAAAAAGGACTGCATAAAGAAGCTCTGTTTGCTTTAGAAGAAGCTATAGAAATTGATCCCAAATTTATTGATGCTTATTTCAATATGGGTACTATTTATGAACATTTAAAATTTTACGATGCAGCTTTAGAAGTTTTTGAAAAAATTGTTAGTTTTAACAAAAAAGATTATGAATCTATTTATAAGATAGCTATGCTTTATTATAAAAAAAATGAACCGGCTAAAGCCTTAGCTTATTTGTTTTTAGTACCAAAAGATGTTAAAGAGTTTAATAAATGTGAAAAGCTATATAAAGATGTATTAAGCATACTAGACAAAAAAGGTACCCCAAAAAAAGAACCAAACCTTGTAGAAGTAAGCAATAAAGAAAAATATGGTAAAAAAGAAAAAAATAAAATCTATAAAGGTTTTGAAGGACCAACCGGTATAGTACAAGATAGCAAGGGAAATACCTATGTGGCTAATTATCTGAATGATCGAATTGTAAAAATTGATCAAAACGCTAAAAGAGCAGTATTTTTTGAGGGTTTTCCAATTAACGGACCTATCTCTATAACTATAGATAAGTCTGATAATATTTATGTTGCTAATTACATTTCTAGCGATATTGTTAAAATATCTCCAAATGCAGAACCTGAAGTTATATTAAAAGAGGTTGAAAAACCTTATTTTGTTTATGTAAACAAAAATAAAAATCTTTTATACATTTCAGAGCAAGAGAATAATACTGTTATCAAATTAAATCTTAGTAGTTTTAACTATACCCAATCTAAAAATTAATTCGGATTTTCACGCTAGGCTGACTTGAATAAATCTAATTTAGTGCCTACCGATTTCTTTCCAGAATTATGAATTATTTTTTTAAAATTTGTCCGATCTTATTTTTGGAACCAGTATAACTCAAAAATACTTTTCGTGTCAAATCTAGTAAAATATACTATTCTCTGAAAAGAGTAATCTAAAATTTAATTGATGAGCAGTATAAAAACTATTGATCAATAATAAATTAAATTGTAAAAAAGAAAAAGCCGGAGTCAGCCCTAATAAAACTCCGGCAAGCCCAGCTATAGTAACTTATCATTCAGGGAGTCCATTATGATCTCAATTAAGCACAATTTTCTATATATCAAATACAAAACAGTATAATTTATTATTTATTATAGAATTCTTACATGTCTCTCAAATTAAGTATATTTTATGCAAAACTCTATATGTAATCTCATAAAACTTCTTGAGTAGAAAACATTAATATGCCAAATTATATATTCTTTAGTATCTCTTTCTCTCTGGTAATACTATGTAAATATGTAAGTAAGTTGTTTTTATTTCATCAATAAACCTATATTATATTAAACAATTACTTTAAAAAAAAATTGCCTAATTTTTTATTAAAATTTTAATATTTTTTATATATGTTAATTTATGCCAGAACTTGTTTTTTTTTAGAAATTTTAATATCATATTATTATTGTTATAATACTGCTTTTTAGTGGTATAATGATAATAATAGTTATATAGTACATTAAATGGGTAAGAAAAATGGCAAAAGAGGCAAGCTTTGATATAGTTTCAGAATTTGATCGCCAGGAATTAGTTAATGCGGTTGATCAAACAAAAAGAGAAATACTTGCACGCTTTGATTTAAAAGACAGCAAGAGCACATTAGAGTTTGAAGGTGAAAAATCTTTAATCCTTACAAGTTCTGATGATATGAAACTAAAAAATATTCTGGATATTCTTTATTCTAAAATGACAAAAAGAGACCTTAACGTAAAAATTCTTAATCCGAAAAAAGTGGAAAGCTCACTAGGCGGAAATGTAAAGCAAGAAATCGAATTAAGAAGCGGTATAGACCAAGACAACGCTAAAAAAGTTGTAGCTAAAATTAAATCATCAAAAATAAAAGTGCAAGCGTCTATAAGAGGTGACCTAATTAGAGTTACAGGTAAAAATAAAGATGACTTGCAAGCTGTAATCCAACTGCTAAGAGAAAAAGAAGACGCACTTGATATTCATTTGCAGTTTGTTAATTACAGATAAGGACTAAAAAATTTTTCTTTTTATCCCCCCCCTTACCCCTCATAGGGTCAGATTATTTTTTTGTCTCGCTTTCCGTTGGCTTCGCCGACTTGCTCGGTTCTAAATTTTATAGATAAGGTTTAAATAGATTTTGAAAAATACAAAAGATAACTTAAATATTAGCCTTGTAAGCTTAGGATGTCCTAAAAATCAAGTAGACGCAGAAGTAATGCTTGGCATATTATACAAAAAAGGCTATAAAATAAATTTAAACGAAAATGAAGCGGATGTCGTAATTGTAAACACATGTTCTTTTATCAAAGATGCAGAAAAAGAGTCTGTAAAAACTATTATTGACATTATAGACACCGGTAAAAAAGTAGTAATAACCGGCTGTCTGGTTCAAAAGCACAGAGAAGAACTACAAGAAGCCGTACCAGAGGCACTTGCCTTTTTAGGACCTGGTGATCTTGATAAAATAGGTGATATTCTCGATAAAATAACAGAAAATAACAATCCTCAACAAAGCTATTATCAAGTTTCAGAAAATCCTGATAATGTATATAATGAAGAAACAAGAAGGTTTCAATTTACTGTAGGTCCAAGTTCTTATTTAAAAATAGCAGAAGGATGTGATTACTCTTGTGCTTATTGTATTATTCCTCAACTAAGAGGTAAATACAGAAGCAGAACAATTGAATCTATTGTAGAAGAAGCTAAATTTTTAGGTGAAGACGGCGTAAGTGAAATAATTCTGGTAGCACAAGATTCAACCCGATATGGCATGGATATCTATAAGAAACCTTCTCTTTGCAAGCTTTTGCAAGAGTTAAATAAAATTAAAACAATATCCTGGATACGTGTAATGTACGCTTATCCTTCATTTTTGGATAAAGATCTGCTTAAAATAATGGCAGATTCTGAAAAAATAGTAAATTATATAGATATTCCATTACAGCATAGTCATAGCGATATCTTAAAAAGGATGAACAGACCAGCGTTTGATTATTCTGAGATTATTTATAATATCAAGGAAATTATACCTGATGCATCAATAAGAACAGCATTTATTGTAGGGTTTCCAGGTGAAACACAAGAGCATTTTGATCATCTTTACAATTTTGTAGAACAACATAAGTTCGATAAATTAGGTGTGTTTGAATATTCAAAAGAAAAAAATACTTCTTCCTATGTATTGGATGGGCATATTAGTGCAAAAATCAAAAAGCAAAGAAGAAATCAAATAATGCAACTTCAACAAACAATTTCTACTGAAATAAATAAGTCATTAATAGGCCAAACACTTGAGTCAATAGTTGAATATACAAATCCTGAAGGAGATATTGTTGGCAGAACATACAGAGATGCACCTGAGATTGATGGATTGGTTTATATAAAATCTAATGAACGTATCTTATCAGGAGATATTATACCTGTAAAAATTACCGGCTCCAGTGAGTACGATCTTTATGGGACGTATTAAATTCTTTAGAGGGCAAGCCCAAAAAAGAATTGCCCCGGGGTTAAGGGCGTAGATAATGATAAATATCAATATAAGGAGAACTTCGAATACTATGATTTGCAGTAAATGTAATGGCGGATGTTGTCGCAGGTTTCCTATTGACATATCCGGTTATGACATAATTAAGATTTCAAAGACTTTAATGATAGATTATCCCTATTTTATTGATGTAATAGTAGTAGCAGAAGAAGAACTGGAGAAAGTACAAAATAATAATATAGCCATTTTTAAATTTACTGATGATAATTGCAATGATTATTATAGATTTTGTCTAAAAAAAATAGATAGCAAAATTTTTCCTGGTGTTTTAAAATGCGTGTTTCTCCAAGAATGGAACGACAATTTGTTAAAACCTCCTGGCGGTAAAAATTCTATTACTGCAAGGTGTGGTATTTACGAATGCAGACCACTAACTTGTGCCAATTTTCCTGTTAAATTTGACTTGAGTGGAAATTTTCTTTACATAACAAACCCATATAAGGATGCAAAAAAAATAGGACATCCAGGACTTGAACTCTGCCCGAGAGATGTTAAAAATGAAGATTTCCGACCTTTTGCAGATTCTATAATTAAAAGTCTGACTTTATATCATTATGAAGAAAAATTTTTCAAAGACCTGTCAGAATATTGGAACAGCGAACCTAAACCTTATAGTGAATTTTATCAGTTTATCGAAAAAGTGTATAATAATAGAGTTTCAAGCGATGCAACATAATCTAAGTAATTTTTAGTATAATACTATTAAATGCTTTTCATTATAATTACTTTTTGTTTAAAATATAATTTAAAGTATATTAATTAAATTTTATAAGGAAAAAAATAGTATGATTTGCAGTGTTTGTCATGGAGGATGCTGCCGCAGATATTTTGTAGATGTAACCGGTTATGATATTTTAAACATATCAAAAACTCTAATGATGGATATTCTTTTTTTTGTCGACGTAGTATCTGTTAATGAGGCTGAAATTGATTTTTATAAAGAAGAATCTGTTTTGTTTAAGTTTACAGATGACAATTGCCAAAAGCATTATAGGTTTTGCTTAAAAAAAGCTGACAGCTTAGCATATCCGAGGACGCTAAAGTGTATGTTCTTGCAAGAATGGAATTCTAATATATTAAACTATCCTGAAATGGAGGATACTTTGATTGCAAGGTGCGGAATATATGGATGCAGACCGCTAATGTGCGCAACCTATCCGGCAAAATATGACTTAAGCGGAAACTTTGGGTTTATTCCCGATCCATATACCACTTGTGAAAAGAAAAGCCACCCGGCACTAAACTTATGTCCAAGGTCAATTACATCCGAGGATTTTAAAGGCTGCGAAGAAGAAATGATCAAGAATTTAGCTCTTCAAGGCTATGAAATGAAATTCTTTAGAGCAATGGCTGAATATTGGAACAATGATCCCAAGTCAATAAACGAATTTTATAGTTTTATAGAAAAAGTTTACTCCAATAGGGTCTCTTGCGAAGAAACATAAGTTTTAACGAATATACTTACTCTAAAATTTAATTTAAGAGCAGTATAATAACTTATTTAATAATTAATCAAATACTTTTTATATTTGGTTTAAAAAGAGGTTAATTGAACTATACTATAATTTTATAATAAAAGTGAACATGAACAGAGAGAAGGTAGCTAAATGAAATGTCCTCGTTGTGGGGAGTTAAATGAAATAAAAAATATAAAGTGCCTAAAATGTGAACTGTCACTAAAGGTCATTTGCCCTAGATGTAAGACGTTAAATCCTCTAGGGGAATCAATGTGCTTAAATTGCAAGCTAACCCTGGTACATTTTTGTCCTAAATGCAAATCTGCAAATAAACCAAGCGCCAAAAATTGTAGAAAATGCAGCTTTGATTTTATTCCACCTTGTAAACAATGTAATACACCTAACCCTCATGATAAACAAGTTTGTTCAAAGTGTTCGGCACCTTTAATAAAAGAGACAAAAGAAACACCACCTCCACCTGCTGTACAACCTATGCCACAACCAACACCTCCTCCGTCGCAAGCTCAAGCACAAAGAGCAGATCAAAGACCTGTTCTTAGAGATTCGGGCACTCGTACCAAAACTCCTGCTCAACAAGTTCAGCAAAAACCTCAGGATTTACCTAAATATCCTATATTAACCGTTGAATTAATTAATATATCGGTATTGAAAACAAAAATTTCAAATCCTGAAATTGTTCAAAAAATACTTAAAAGATTTTATAAACCAGTTTTGGCAGAAGCAAAAGTCAATGGTGAAAAAGCTATAAGAATAAATGAACAAATAGTTGGAATAGAGTATGACAGTCCTAAAATATTAAAACAATCTAGCTATATAGCTGTTAATTCAGCAAAAAATATATTAAAAGACATTAATGAACTTAATTTTGAACTAAATCAAAAATTAAAAATCAAATTAAAAGTTAAAATAGGTATAACCTTAAAAACTCAAAATAATAAAAGTGAAATCTGCATTACTGAAAGATCTGCGGCAAATGCAAATGATATCATAGCTAGCGCAGATATTTATAATCAAATATTTAATATATGTTCTTTTGAAAAAATACAATCAGTAGCAACAAAATCAAAAGAATTATACAAAGTTGTAGACCCGTTGGAAGAAAATGAGCCTTTAATAGAGCCAATAAGCGAAGGTTCAGGCGAAATTGCAATAAACAATCTACAAGAACTGGAACAAGACACAATAATTGCTAAAGGGAACCTTCAAGAGACCGCTGAGCTTTCATCAACAGACCAAGTTGATACTAAAAATGAAGACTGGAGCAATGATGGTCCTGTATCTTTACTTATTGAAGAAAATGACGCAACCAATGGAGAAATTTATAACTTTTTATCACAAGTTTTAACTAATTCAGAAGAAGAACAGAGCGGTTTAATCATAAATATTAATGGTCCTGACGGTAGTGGCAAAACAGGTGTTATAGTATCTGTTAAGCAAGCATTAGAAGAACAGGCCATACAAGAAGAAAAACAACCAATACTATGGATAAAAGGTCAATGTGATAATAAGCCACTGCCTTATGCTTATTTTCAAGATTTATTTAAATCAACACTTAATTTGCCAATATTAAATACCGATACAGAACAATTAAAACAACAAATAGCTGAATTAGTAGAGAAAATAGGAATTAACGATGAAAACCTTTTGAATGTCCTGTACATGTTAATACTTAATGATGAGGACTATAGTGTAGGGGAAGAGTTATTCCAAAACTCACAAATAATAAAAAGTGCAATAATCGAAGTTATAAAAACCTTGGCACGACAAAGAAAAATCGTTTTAGTCATTGAAGATTTTGATTATATAGACGAAGACTCTTTTGAGTGCATAAAAATGCTAATAAGCGACGGCTTTTTACAGAATAAAAACTTTATTATCACCACATATTCAAGTGAATTAAACTTG
Organism: Candidatus Gastranaerophilales bacterium; assembly: GCA_028280605.1. Taxonomy (GTDB): domain Bacteria; phylum Cyanobacteriota; class Vampirovibrionia; order Gastranaerophilales; family JANQFW01; genus JANQFW01. Next base: position 2,566 of record JANQLL010000115.1, on the reverse strand, counting down.
AGTAAATATTTCAGACCTTATCTGGTTGGCAACAATGTTGTAAAGTTAAATTTAAAGCCAATGGACGATGAGACTTTGGTTAATATGATTACAGGTCTGTTTAATGGTCAAGAAGTAATTCCGGTGAACGTAAGAAAAATGATTGTTAAGCATTCTAAAGGTTTACCATTGTATGTTGATCAAGTTTTATACCTGCTATTCCAAAAAGGTGTGATTCAAAATACAGACAACGGACTCAAATTTTGCCCGCAAAATTTAAACTTTGACCTGCCGGATTCAATTGATCAAGTCATTACTATCAGACTTAGCTTGCTTGTTAACGAAGCACCTGACATAAAAAAAGTCTTACTTTGTGCAAGTTTATTCGGCATTAAATTTATGCCTGCTGCTATCCAACATATGGTGGGTATTCAACAACAGAGATTTTATGAACTTATAGAAGCATTAAAAGAAAGTGGAATATTTGTCCCTACAGGTGATGAATATCACTTAGAATTTAAGCATAAATTGATATGGAATTTAATATATAATCAAGGATTTAATGAAAAGGAAGACTCAGGAGCATACCATCAAAAAATGTTAGAGATTCTTTCTAACATAAATGGAGTTAGTATGGTAAAACTGGCGTTCCACTTAGAATTAAGCGGAAACTTAGCAGAGGCTCTTGACTACTGGTACAAAGCTAGTGATGAAGCAGGAAGACTGGGAGCCTTAAGTTGTTTTACAGCTTGTCAATCAAGAATTTTAAGATTAGTCGATGCATTAGATCTGGAAGATAAAGAAGAGCGTAAGCTTCATATTAATGAACTTCTTGGTAGCAGGATAAACAATTATATAAACCCTGTATTAGCTCAACAATTTTTATATGATGCAGTAATAGAGCGAGAAAAAAGACAAGATTACATACAAATGATAGACCTTTCAGGGCATTTATCTAGATGCTGTGAAATATCCGGCAGTTACTATAAAGTAATTGATATTGCAGATAAAGCTATATCTAAAATTAGTAAATATGAACTACCGTTAGAATTTGCTCTTTTACACTATTCAAAACTTATATCATTACTAAATCTAGGTAGATACGAAGAGATTATTTCAGTTGCCAGACATGAAGTGTTGCCAGTCATAGATGAATACTTGTCGAAAAACACATCAATTCCAGGTATTCCCGTTCAAGAGTTGGCAGGGCTTAAGCTTCATACAGAACTTATTCTGACAGAAGCTTTGACACTTCAAGGTAATAATAAAGAGGCGAAGATTATAACTAGCTCTCTGATTTCTAAATTGTTAGCATCAGAGCCGGCTGATAAAGATATATTAATAAAAGCGCAGTTGATTGATTCTATCAATAAAATATTACGTGGTGAAATCATCGAAGTAAAAACAATTATCGACAACTTTGATCAGGAAGCTCCAAACTTAAGAGATGCTAACTATCTAAAAATTTATAGAGACTTGATTCATTTAGTAATTTGTATGCTAGAGGGTAAATTTGATGAAACAGATGAAATAGCTTCTAATTTGCTAATTCTCACAGATTTATATAATGAACACAGTCTGCAATCAGTTATAAAAGTACTTATCGGCAAAGCTTATAAAGAAAAAGGTAACTTTAGAAAAGCCAAACAAATATTTAGAGAAGAACTAGAGTTCTGCTCTGAAAATAAATTAACAATAGGCGCATTGTTAGGGTGGTATTTTAGCGCAGAAAATAAAGTATTGGAGTCTGAGATAGATCAAGCTATGGATGTTGCAAGCAAAGCGTTAGAAGTGGCTCAAACGTCTGATAAAAATAATTTTATTATGAGTATTTTACTTCAAAAATTAATAGCAGAGATATACATAATTAAGGGTGACTTTGAATCTGCTCAAATATATATGGAAAGAAGTTTTGAAGTTGCACATGACAATGAATTATATTTATTATTAGCTTATGTATTTATGACAAATGCCAAATTACATCACGAAATGGCAACAGCTACACAAGATAATAAACTAGAAAATGTTCAAAAAGCTTATAAATATTATTCAGATGCATCAAATATAGCTTTAAAATGCCAAAATGATTACTTAAATGAAATTATTAACAAAGAACTTAATCAATTGAATACGTTTTGCCAATTATCAGGAATAAAATTATAATTTAAAATTTTATATAGTCAAATATTATATATGTAGAAATAGAACATCAGAGAATGCTTTAAGCATTCTCTGATGTTCTATTTCTCTTTTTTAAAGGTATAAAATCGGGGCTGACGGGGCTCGAACCCGCGACCTCCTGCGTGACAGGCAGGCACTCTAACCAAACTGAGCTACAGCCCCATATCTCTGGGGATTTAGAGTTGCAATCAAATAAAATAAGCACCATGTCTAGTTTTTATCTTTTCTGTCGCCTCTCTATGTTATGAATTATAAAATAGAGGAAAACATTTTGCAAGTATAAATTTAAATTTTTTTACTACTAATTTCAGGAATTTAGGAAATAAAAAATAGATTTGAAATAAAGAATCCTCCTGAATGACAATGTTGTCAAAAAGGAGGATTTAATTATGAGCCATTCGTTCTG
>JANQLL010000041.1 GCA_028280605.1 Candidatus Gastranaerophilales bacterium | reverse complement strand
CAAAAAAAAATATTCAACTGTATGTGATGTAAAAATTAAAGATTTATTGACTGCAATGATTTTTGCTTACAAAAGGGGTATAAATAGGCACACTTATCCCATAGGCGAAAAATGTGCTGTTTTGAAATTAAATTTTGCGTGGCTGGCGCATCCTTTAATTTCAATATTGATAAGGAGTTTGCACTTTTTAGTGCTTGGCTTATTAATATGTTATTAGATTTTACTCTGTTTGACACAGAGCGATTGTTTTTGCATATAGGATTTGTTACTGCCGTTGTTGCGGCAGTGTTATTATGCTTTTGTTTTGATAATATATTATTTATAAATTCATTTAAATCTTTATAAGTCGTGGTTAAAGTATTGTAAATATATGCTAAAAGTGGAAAAGAAGGTGTTTTCTTTTTTGTGATATTACTTAGTGAAATAATTGGACATAGGAATGCTATTAGATTCCACAAGATTGCATATAAAGTTTTTATGTATTGTGATAGTTTCATGACCAATACACTCACTAATTTTAATTATATACTTTATATATATTTTAGCATTTTTTTGAAATTTCCGCAGGCTCTTGAAATGTGAAAATGCTATTTTTGTAACATTGCTTAATGGAAAATCAAGGAAGAACTTTTTAAAGCACCCTTAGCTTAAAAGATTTGATTGCTTTGTGTTTGCACTGTTAATATTATTCATTTTCTTTCTTTAGCTCTTGTATTCTTTTTTTTAACTGAAGATGTTTTTCAATTTGGGTTTTAAGAATTGTGCCTAATAAAACCAGACCTCCACTTATACCTAAAGTTTTTTGCATTTTTTTATTTCGTCCTGAGATAACTCCCAAGCTGGCTAAAGCTATACCAAGTACATAAAAATGAATATTCTGTTCAATTACAGACATCCTTACTCTTTTCCATTCATGTCTGTAGTTTATTCTTTTTTTTACTTTGAAATAAGGATTTTGGGGCATTCTCTTTTCTTCATTACTTGCTTTAAAGCTTTGATTATTTCGATGTTGCATTGTTACTATTTTCATTTTTTGCCCCAACCTACTATTTGATATCTATATTATATTAAAAACAAAAAATAATAAATTTGACAAATATTTGCCTCAGCTTAATAAAATTTATCAAAATTTAATTGAAGTATTTTATTCTCCAAATATACTTACAAATGGCTGACTTCAGCCATTTGTAAGTAAAATTTATAAAACTTGAAGCTTTATTTCAATTACCAATTATCTTTAAGCCACTTTTTACATTTTTTCCACCCCTTGCTACAAACAATTTTAGCACCCATCCCTGCAATAATAGCACCAGCAGCGGCTCCAACTGGGCCTCCTACAGATCCTATCATTGCACCTTTTACAGCCGCCGCACCTGCTACTGCTGTAGATGAATGACCTACAAGAACATCAGCACCTCCTTCAACAATATGAGATACACCTTGTTCTATATCTCCATTTGCTATTTCACCAATCCCTTTTCCGAAATCATAAATACCTTTTACATCGGTAACAAAATCAGAAAAGTGTCCCAAGCCAGTATCGGCAGCCTCCGCAATGGGAATATCAGGTGTGGTGACAACACTATCCATAAACTCCGAATTATTTAAAAATGCATCAAAAGCATCAGATTGCAAAAAATTTCTAATTACACCTCCCGAAATATGCCGTAAATTTTGATCGCTTGCATATCTAAAAACGCGCTGAAGAATTGCAATAGAAGCCGGATCATCCCCATCTCCAAGAATACCTGCTGCAAGTTCTGCAAATTTAGCCGGATTGTTTTCAAAAAAAGCTCTACCAGTTCGCCAAGTTAAAAGAGCAGATTCAGCCCTTTCTTTATTCCTGTCTATTCTTTCAAAGACATTTTCTACTTTTTTTCCCAGTTCTTCTCGTCGTCCTGTAAAAGCAAGCTTAGAAGAGCCATGCCCCTGCATTTCTTTTGTTAAGCTGGCACTATATTTCAAGGATTGAGCAGCTTCTCTTACGGTATTTAAAAATTCTTTTTTTTCAGAATCTAATCCGTCTTTATCTAATTTATTAGCCACTTGCTCAAGCTTACTTCCAACTTTGTTTGCAATTTCAGGCTTGCTTAACTCTTCTACAAGTTCTACAAATTCCTTTTTTACAAATTCCTTAGGCGGATTGCTTACAGGAGCTTTTAAAAAATTTTTTATTATTTCGGGCTCTGAAAAATCTAAAAGCTTAAACGCTAAGTCCTTAATCTTTTCATCTTCTGAGTTTTGACTAACCATTAAGGCCTTATTAACTTCAGCCAATTGGGATGTGCCTTCATCTCCTCTAAAACCAGGTGCTGCTTGTTTAGATTGAAGCTGACTTTGAGCTTTTACCTGCTCTTGAGTAATTTTACTTGTTTGATTTAAAACAGGTATTGTTTGATGTTTTTTATTTAGAGTAATCATACTCTACACTCTCCTTTATTAATATAAATGTATTACTTACACTAATTAAGAAAGAAGAAGTGAAAACTTAATTGCTAATTTCTATTTAAATATTAAGGAATATAAATTAATTATTTTTTTATATTTAAGTTATAATTAATAAAGTAAAAGGATTTAAAATTAACTAATTTATAATATTTAATACTACTAAAGTAATAATGATACTACTTTACATAAAAATTAAAATAACCAATAATCTTAAAATATTAATAAGGTTTTAAGTTTTGAGCTCGTGGCGGATTTTGATTATTTTAAACTCTCAAAATATCATTTATAAAAAGGTGTTATGTATTCAACAATTCGACCGAAGGAGTCTACAGCTGCTTTAAAGCCCAGTTGGCTCTCTTTTGCATATGACATCATGCCGACAAAATTTTCATATTCACTTTCGTATAGTGGATCATTTTTTAGTTTTTCGTGAGTTTGCAATGCAAAATCTAATAACGCTATATCTTTATTGGAGCCACTTCGGCCTTGATCTGATTCAAAAGACTTAATAACGATATCAACAAACTTCTCTGTTGATAAATAAGGTTCAAGTGCCGCTAAATCGTGCAAATGTCTTATAATAGTCGGATCATTTTTTATTGTATTAATATCCTTTGCCCTATCTTTAATATCAATACGCCACATTAAAGCACTAAGCTTATTACCACCAATCTCAACCGGCGAAATGCAGTTACATTCACATCCCTGATATTTATCGGAAAGGTCTCCAATGAAAGAATTAACCTTATGTCTTTGAACCGGTAGCCTCGCAGGCTCAAAAGAAAATTCTAATTTCAAATGAGGCCTTAAATAATTTGGAATTACCATTGTAAGAGGATATTCAACTTCAAAACTACAAAATTTATGTTCATCCCTTTTAAAGATAGTATCATCTTTAATCTTTAAAACTTCTATGCCTTTTATTTGGTTGATAATCATACTCCAATATGCTTTTCGGTCTTTGCGCTTAAAATTATCAGGGGCATTAACTCTAAAATCAATATCTTCAGAAAACCTTTTTATCAATTTCTGAGCTTTAGATAAGCTCGTACCGCCGGAAAAAATAAGTTGAGTATCATTATAGTCAAAACCAGATAAGGCTTTTAATACTTCTACTACGTAAAAATCTTTTTCTATAAATGGAGATGGAATTCCTAATTTAAAAGATGCCGCATTTATAATATTTTCATTAATGTGCATGTGCATAACTCACTGATATATTACCAAAACCAATCTTACGACTAAAACGACCCTTTATTGTCAGACAATTACCTGTTGGAATCTGTGTTGTTTTCCCATTGGCATATAATTTTTCATAGTCTGATAAAACAACCGATACTTTGCATTTTTTTAGAACATCCAAAGCGATAGAACGTATATCTTTTTCAGGGATTGGCTCGTCTGTTAGTTCTGATATTATCGCACGAACATAAACTCCTTGTCCGGCTTTAACAAGAAGATTTTTCTTGACCAATTTCCGCAAAACTCGCCCTACCTGATTTCTATCAGATAAATCATCAAAATCAGCCAGCATAAATACAGGCGATTTACTTCTTTTGATCCTGTATTGTATTCGTTTTTCCAGTGTTTGACCTATTGGCATAGTTTCTGCCTTTATGCAAATTTACAACATTTATATTTACAATTATACAACATTGCTGTTGTTTTTCAATAGATAAAATCGTTTATTTACAAAGATAATTACATATTTTAATAAAACAACGAACAATAAAAATTTAAAATAATAACTTTTAACTTTTTTATTATTTTAAATTTAATAAAGAAAAAACATGCCATATAACCGCCGAAGGATGTAACCAAACCGCCCAAACTTATAGCGGCGGCGACCTTGGCGCGTAGGGCTCCTATAAAAGAAAACTTAAAACATCAGAAAAACTTATTAAAACTTTGATATAATAAAAAAACAAAAAAACTTTGAACCTTATCAACTTAACTCTCGTTTTAATAAACAGAAAGAAAAAATAAAGGCAAACAAAATGACCAGAAAAAAATGTAAAAAATATCAAGAACTATACATATTTGGTTCTGAAGAAGAACTGAATGAACACATAAACATTTGCCCGGATTGCAAAAAAGAACACGAAGATATGCAAAAACTTTCTTCTATGGTAAAAGAAGTTAAACCATTTATTAAATACACTGAAAAAAATCCGAACAGGAAAATTAATATTTATAAACATGCCGCGGTGTTTTTAGGACTAATAGCCCTAATATCTATTGTTGGGATTAATTTTAATACAGTTAATGTGTCTAATAAATCTATTGATGCAAACTTAGCTAATTTGGATGTTGATTTAGAAAACTCTGTAATTGCACAAATGGGGCTACCCGTGGATGACTATGGACTGCTTAGGATCGAGTAAATAATGAGTAAAAATATTAATAATATAATAAATGACTATAACAACAGAATTCAGAATGTTATAAATAACTTCTTCAAGTCCCACGAGGATATTGAGGATATTAAACAACAGGTATACCTAAAGGTTTGGAAAAACTCTGATAAATATCAGCAAGGCTCTTTGTGGGGCTGGCTTAGAAAAATTACAGTTAACACGTGTTACGATAACCTAAGAAAAAACATAAATAATATCGTCTATCTAAATAATGATAATGAAAATGACGATTTGATAAATCTGGTGCCGGACAAAAAATCAGGACCTGAAACACTGGCTGACTTATCCGAAAGGCATAAAATAATTTTAAATGCTATCAATACGCTTAATGAAAAACATAAAGATGTAATTATACTATATGATATATACGAACTAAGCCAGGAAGAAATTTCGCAAAAATTAAACTGTCCGGTAGGTACCGTTAAGTCCAGATTATTTAACGCAAGGAAACAATTACAAATTAAACTGAAAGATTTAATTGATTAATATAAGTAAGGAGTTTAAGCTATGAGAAAACTATCGTTATTATTGCTTATTGTAGCAATGGTAGGCTTTTATAACAGTGCTTTTGCGCAAGGTATGAATAATTACGCTCAAGGCTATCAGAAACAAAAAGGTTGGGGACTTAAAGGCACACAAGGACAAACTCTGCCTTGGCAAAAAAAAGGTAAATTTGATTCTGATGAATATAAGAAAAAATTAAAAGAAAAACATAAACAAATGGGCGAAAAAATAGCCAACGAGCTGCAATTAACTAAAGAACAAAGAAATCAATCAAAAAAATTACACGAAGAATCCAGAAAAAAAATAAAACCTATTATGGAAGAGTTTAAAAAAGAAAGACAAAAATTTAGAGAACTAAAACGTAGCAAAGCACCTCAGGATCAAATTGATAAACAAATGCAAAAACTTAAAGATTTAAAAGATAAAGCCCGTGAAATTCATATGGACAGCCTTAAAAAGTTTGAATCTATCTTAACACCTGAACAAAAGACTAAGTTTCAAGAGATTAAAAAACGTCAAGAAGCTCTGCGTCAAAAAATGAAAGAAAAAAGAAAAGAAATGAGGCAAAAGATGAAAGAGCGCAAGCAACAGTTTATGCAAAAAAATGGACCGGAAACTGCACCTAAGCCACCGGTTGACTTGAACCAATAACTAACTAAAAAACTAACTTATTTCCCATACAAATTATATATCAAGGAGTCATAAAAGACTCCTTGTAGTTTTTTCTAGGCTTTGTTTTAATTTTAAAGATAGGAAACAACAAATAAAAAGAAAGTGCCACTTATGAAATTTAGAAAAGAAAAAGATTATATCGGCGAAAAAGATATTGATAACAATAATTACTGGGGTATCCACACCCAGAGAGCCGTGGAAAATTTTGATATATCACCTTATAAAATAAATAAAAACTTTATTAAAGCTTTTGGAATGGTTAAACTGGCATGTGCCTTAACTATTAATGATTTAAAAATTTGGGAGCAACCCAAAGCTAACGCAATAATAAAAGCCTGCGAAAAACTCGTTAACGGTGACCTTGATGACCAAATAGTTGTTGATCCGCTACAAGGCGGAGCAGGTACATCTTTGAACCTGAATGTTAATGAAATAATCGCAAATACTGCCCTTGAGATATTAGGTGAAGAAAAAGGCAGTTATAATATTATTGACCCTATTGAGGATGTAAATCTGTTTCAGTCAACTAATGACGTTTATCCTACTGCTTTGAAAATTGCTTCTATATTTATTTTAAGAGATTTAGAAGAAGAAGTTATTAAACTGCAAGATGCTTTACAGGAAAAAGAAAAAGAATTCGCAGATGTTGTAAAAGTTGGCCGCACCCAATTGATGGACGCTATATTAATAACACTGGGCAAAGAATTTTCCGCATATGCTGAAGCAATATCTCGTGACAGATGGAGAATATACAAGTGCGAAGAACGCCTTAGAGTTGTTAACATAGGTGGCACGGCTATCGGTACGGGGCTTACCGCACCGAGGAAATTTATTTTTAATGTAATTGAAAAGTTAAGAGATATAACCGGTATTGGCTTGGCTCGTGCTGAAAACCTTGTTGAGTGTACGCAAAATACAGATGTATTCAGTGAGGTTAGCGGAATATTAAAAGCTCATGCTACTAACTTAATAAAAATATCAAATGATTTACGCTTAATGAACTCTGGGCCTAAAGCCGGTCTAGCTGAAATAGAACTTCCGCAGGTGCAAACCGGGTCTTCTATTATGCCGGGCAAGGTTAATCCTGTTATCCCTGAAGTTGTCGGACAAGTTGGGATAAAGGTTCTTGGTAATGACGTTATAATAAATCAATGTGTTGCAGGTGGGCAGTTTGAACTTAATCATAATTTGCCGCTTATTGCTTTTTCTTTTTTAGAGTCGCTTGATATGCTTACTAGAGCAAATAAAACTTTTAGAGAAAAATGTATTATTGACATAAAAGCGAATAACAAAAATCTGGATAAAACTGTTAACAGCAGTTATGCGATATTAACTTCATTAGTTCCTGCTATAGGTTATAAAAAAGCTTCTGAAATTGCTAAAGAATTAAAAAAGAATGGACTTAACGTTAAAGATCATATTGTAGGCAATAATATTTTGAGTGAAGATGAGTTTAATAAGTTTACTTCTTCTGACTGTATACTTGCATTGGGGCATAAAAAACCTGTAAAAAAAGAGATAAAAAAGGAATAAAAGTTAAAAAAAAAAGAAAGTGCCCGGGGTGATTTGGGCACTTCAAGTATTCGTTATACATACGAAAGGTAGTTTAGAGAGACAGTTTCACCAGTTTATTATCTTCTTCCTCTAATTGCGGGAGTATAATCTCTAATATTCCATCTTTATACTCAGCGTTTGCTTCGTTGCGGTTAATTTTACCCGGTAATGGAATTACTCGCAAGAACTTTCCTTCTACAAATTCGGAATATGACGTATTATCTTCGGTACAATTACTGTATTCACCTGAAATAGTGACTTTATCCTCTGATAATTCGATATTTATATCCTCTTTGTTCAGTCCTGGTAGCACAGCCTTTAATATAAAATTATTATCTTTCTCTGCTATACCTATTGGAACTCTCAGTCGGCATTCTTCATCTGCAGGAATGTTATTTTCAAAGAACCTGCCTATGATTTCGTCTAAGTGATCCAATGCTGATAATATTCTTATATTATTATTTATATTTTTATCTCTTAATAAAAGTGCATTCATTGTTATATCCTCCATTTATGGCTTTTAAATTAATTCTTTTTCATTCCTTCTAACCTTTTCTTTTATACTCATATAATAACGGAGGATTTTAGCAAACCTTATCTTTTTAAGCTTTTTTTAACAAGCATTATGAAAATATTAAGGTAATAGCCGCTACTTCTTATTCTCTTTATTTTCCATATTTAAATTATCAAATTTTAACTGCCACAGGCTAAAATTAAGCCTTTGATTCTGCTCTTTTATTTGTTCTATACTTTAATAATCTGTCTTTTACACTTACTGCCAGCTTAGCTAAAGATGACTCAAGTAGTGTTAGTAGTGTTCCCGCTGTATAAAAGCTACAGCAAGTGCTTTTGAGTGTGTATTTTTTGCAATCTTAAATGCATTTGGCTGTTTTGATAAAAATTTAAAACTTAAAAAATATATTGTAGGAATTACATTAAATATAAAGCAGGTAAATAAAAAAATTTACCAAATTTAAATGCGAAATTTACAAATTTAAAGAAAATAGAAGCTAAAACTTTTTTAATTTAGCGAACTGAGCATCAACAGCCTTTTTACCCATCTTACCAAAATCAACGGAATATAAATAATTAGACCCCATCTGCACAACCTTTTCTATCACGCCCATACCAAATTTTTCATGAAAAACTCTATCACCTTCATTTAGCACAGTAGGATTTTCTTTTACTTCAGGCTTATAAACAGGTTCTTCCTGCTTTGGCTCTGTTGTATTTTCAAGGTTTAACCCCAGTTGATTTTGTTTAGTTTCTTTTTCTACAGGATTCTGTGACTTTTGAACACTTTGAACAGGCTGTTCAATTGTGGCTGTAGAAAACTTTGGCTTAACAGGTCCAGACCTTGGGGCATCATGCTTTTGCATGTTATTGTTATTTATATTTGTAGCAGATGCTGGCTTTTTAGAAGTATTAACACTAGGTGCTTTAAAACCAGCTCCAAACCCTGAGGAATAATTATCTCCAATAGACCCTGTATTAGTTACTGATTTTTGAGAAGGCGCTTTAAATCCTTTACCAAATCCGGTAGAGTAATTATCTCCGACGGGTGCTGAATAATCAGTTTTAGATTTTGGCTTTCCATAATTACCATAGTTATAAGAAGATCTACCGTAAGATGAGCCGGAGTGATAGCTTTTACCATTATTATAAGACTTTCTCTGCCCCACCTGAGGAGTTGCCAGATTTTCTACACAATTTGATATCATACAATTTGATGGAATTTCATTAAGAAACCTACTGGGAGTAAAGTATTTATAATCACCCCAGATCAACCTTCTTTTTGAATATGTTAAATACAATATATCTTCAGCCCTGGTTACGCCGACATACATCAAGCGTCTTTCTTCCTCCATTTCTGAAGGATCTTCCAAAGAGCGCATATGAGGAAATATACCTTCTTCCAATCCTGCCAGGAATACAACAGGAAATTCTAGACCTTTTGCGGCATGTAGTGTCATTAGTGTAACACTTTTGGATTCTTCTTCCAAACCGTCAAGATCACTAACAAGTGCTAACTGAGTTAAAAACTCGCCAAGATCATTATCAACGGATTGCATTTCATGATTTCTTACAACACTTATGAATTCTTGTATATTTTCTATTCTGCTATTAGCTTCTTCAGTGTTTTCTGCTCTAAGAGGCTCAATATAGTTAATATCACTAATTATTGTCGAAATAAACTCACTTAAAGGCATCTCTTTTACAAGGTGTTTAAAATAATTTATTAATTTTATAAATTCTAAAATTTTAACTTTAGTGGCATTATTAAAGTTAGAGTACTCTTCAATATTCTCTAAAACTTCAAATACAGGCTTTGAAGTTTGCAATGAAATTTCATCAGCCTTTTTTAATGTTGTAGCACCTATTGAGCGCTTAGGAACATTGATAATTCTTTTTAAGCTTTGAGAATCAAAAGGATTATGTACTAATTTTAAATAAGCTATTATGTCTTTAATTTCTTTTCTTTCATAGAATTTAATACCACCAACCATTTTATAAGGTATACTTTGAGACATACATGCCTCTTCCAGCGCCCTACTTTGTGAGTTTGTCCTGTATAAAACAGCACAATCATTATAACTGTACTTACCTCTGGTAGTATCTTTTATCTTTTTAATAATATATAAAGCTTCTTCTATTTCACTGCTTGCTTCGTAGCACGTAATTTTTTCGCCTTGCCCTTTGTTTGAATAAAGGCTTTTATCCAGCCTATCTGTGTTGTTTAAAATTATACTGTTTGCTACTTCAAGTATATTGCCTGTTGAACGATAATTTTGTTCTAATGTTATTAATTTTGTATTTTGAAAATCTTTTTGAAAATTTAAAATTATTTTATAATCAGCACCACGCCAGCTATAAATAGACTGATCAACGTCACCTACAACACAAAGACTTCTATCCTCTTCTTCTAAGCCTTGCTTATCAGCACATGCCAAAAATTTTATTAATCGATATTGAGCAAGGTTAGTGTCTTGAAACTCATCAACCAGAATATGCTTAAATCGTGAGTGATGCTTTTGAAGTACTTCCGGGCATTTACAAAGCAAATCAACCGTTATCATCAGCATATCATCAAAATCTACGGCATTGTTAGCTGATAGCATTTCTTCATAATTTGTAAAGACTTGGGCTACTTTTTCAGTTCTAAAATCTTTGGCTTTTGTTGCAAATTTAAAAGCATTTTGCATTTTATTTTTTGCCATACTGATTGTAGCCTGAATTGATTTAGGTTGGTAAATTTTTTCATCAAGGTTATGTACTTTTAGAGCTTGTTTTATTAGGTTTAAACTTTCTGCTTGATCAAATATTACAAAATTATTAAGCCAAGTTCTATTTTCTTCGTTTTTATAATTTTCTATATCATGTCTTAAAATTCGTCCACATATGCTATGAAAAGTGCCTACCCAAAGCTTTTTTACGGTTTCCTCTCCCAGAATGGATTCTAACCTTTGTTTCATTTCTTTGGCTGCTTTGTTTGTAAATGTAACAGCCAAAATATTAGCAGGATGAATTCCTTCAGATACCATATGCGCTATTCTTTGTGTTAAAACTCTTGTCTTTCCACTTCCTGCCCCTGCCAACACTAGCATTGGACCTGATATTACAGATGCTGCCTCTTTTTGTTCGTTGTTTAAGCCTTCTAAAATTTTACTCATTTTTAAATATCTTCACCGTTCTTTACTTATATTTATTATTTCATTTTTTTTAATTTATTAATTATAAAAAATATTATTTACCCCGGACAAATCCAATTTTACATCTTTTATTAAGTATACTTAATATTTATACAGGTTCTCAATTAAATTTCAGATTACTCTTTTCAGAGAATAGTTTATTTTATTAACTTTAACTCGATTTAATAATCTGAAAAGTATTTTAGAGGAAGTATATCATAACACTATTAAAAAACGCTCATTACAGATAAAATTTAGGACTTGTATAAATATTTTACATAATGATATCATTTAAGTATTATAATAGAAAAATAAAATCTGATAGGAAATTTTTATAGCTTAGTTGTTTTTTTATTTTAGTATATAATAGTTCTAAATTACTTTTCAGATTATTCAATTGCGTCAAATCTAAGTAAAATACGCTAATTTCTGAAAAGAGTAATCTGAAATTTAATTGATGAGCTGTATAAACATTTAGTAGTATAAAAGATTAGATAAGGGATCAAGGATGCCAGAAGATAAAGAAAAAAAGACGATAATGGTTCCATTGGACAAATTAGACGAAAATGACGTACCTGAAACAACTGACCAATTAGCTCATGAGCTAGCTACCATTCAGCGCTCTGCAAAGCGTATAGCGATCATTGGCAGCAGGAATCTGCCAATAACTCATCAGCAAATTATTGAAACATTAACAGTTGCTCTTGTTACGCAGGGGAACACAATTATCACAAGTGGTGGATCCAGCGGAACAAATGCAGCCGCAATTAGAGGCGCAATGAAGTCTAATCCCGAAAAGTTAAAAGTTATACTTCCTCAAACTATCGGACAGCAACCTTCTGATGTGCAAGACCAGCTTATTGGGGTTCCAAATATTGTAGAGCATCCTGATAGAGCTATGATGACTCTTGTAGATGCCAGCAGAATCTGCAACAGAGAAATTATAGATGACTGTCAGCAACTTATATGTTTCTTATCTCATACAAGCGGAACTTTGCATAAAGCTATTTCTTATGCTGAGGACAATCACAAAGTTGTTACAGTATTCTACTTAGATTAATTTTTGGTGATGGTCATCACCTTTCTTCTGTCAGCAATGTAAGCTTTTGATATAACTTAAGTTTACTTGTAGGCATCAGTACTCGACTGACCACTACCAATTTTTTAACTTATAACTTTTGTAAACGACTTTTTGCATTTTTTAATAAATCCATGTCAATATATTGGTATGGAGAGTTTAAAGCTACTATACTAACTCAAAAATACTTTTCAGATTTTTAAATCGTGTAAAAATTAATATAATAAACTAGTCTCTGAAAAGAGTGATCTGAAATTTAATTGAG